>DIPE01000103.1:0-3016 GCA_002427015.1 Firmicutes bacterium UBA5496
GGCAAAAAAGTGATCTATCCCCTCTTTGAACAAAGCATTGAGTTTTTGGAAACAGGGGGCAGCCTATGGCTGGTGATCCAAAAAAAACAAGGAGCGCCTTCGGCTGTAGCCAAGCTGGAAGCCATTTTTACAAACTGCAGCGTCGAAGAAAAAGCGGGGGGCTATTGGCTGCTCCGCAGCGAAAAAAAGTAAAACCGCCTTTTGGCGGTTTTTTGTGTTATTATTTCTTTTCCTTGAGGGCGGAAAAGAGTTTCTTGGCCAGGTCGGCCACGTCGTCGCCGGCTCCCATAACCATGGCCACATCGCCGGGTTTGAGAATTTCCAGGAGTTTATCTACAATCTCGCTGTGGCGGTAGGGCAAGAGGATGACATCGCGGCCGGTCTTTTCTTCAATGGCCTCTTTTAAGGCCTCAGAGGTAATGCCGGGAATGGGCGCTTCCCCAAAAGGATAGATTTCCGAGAGAACGAGAACATCGGCATCGTGAAAGGCCTCAGTGAATTCATTGAAGAGAAACTTGGTTCTGGTATAACGCTTGGGCTGGAAGAAGGCAACTACCCGGTCTTTGTTTTGAAGCTTGGCCGCCTGCAAGGTAACCCGAATTTCTGTGGGATGATGGGCATAATCGTCAATCACTAAGATTCCGTTATCTTCGCCGATACGCTGAAATCTGCGGCGGGCGCCGTGGAAGTTGCCCAGTCCCCGGGCCAGGCAATAGATGTCTATGCCCAACTGATGGCCGGTGGCCAGCACCGCCAGGGCATTGAGAACATTATGTTCACCGGTGACGGATAGGTTCACTTCTGCCAGTTTATCCCCCCGGTAGCATATGTCAAAGGTGCAGCCCGTGGGACTGAATTCCAGGTTAAAGGCCCGATAGTCGGCTTCGGAGTTAAAGCCGTAACTGTAGGATTTGTGTTTGGCGTTTTTCTGCATGTCCCGAAGAATGGGATCGTCTGTGCAGAGGATAGAAAAGCCTCCGGGCCTGACCTTGTCCAAAAAGTCCCTATAGGCCTCCACCAGTTTGCTGTAGTCCCCATCGTAATTTTCAAGATGATCGGGGTCGACATTTGTGATGATTGTCCCGTAGGGCTCAAATTTTAAGAAGGAATGATCGCTTTCATCGGCTTCTGCCACCACATAGGGCCCGCGCCCCAGGCGGGCATTGCCGGCTAAATCGTCGCTGAAAGCGCCCACCATAACAGTGGGGTCCTGGCCGCAGGCAGCCAGGGTCAGGCCCAGCATGGATGTAGTCGTGGTCTTGCCATGGGCCCCGGCTACAGCAAGGCCCTTGGAATCATTGATGATTCGGGCGAGGGCATCAGCCCGGTGCAAAATCTCCAGATTGGCCTGCTCCGCCCCGCGGATTTCAGGGTTGTCCCGGGGAACGGCGCTGGAATAGACCACCATCTCGGCCCCGTCCAGGTGTTCCCGGGCATGGCCTTGATAGATGGTGGCGCCCATCCTCTCTAGATTATCTGTAAGTTCAGTCCGGCGCAAATCTGAGCCGCTGACAATATATCCTCTTTCAAGCATAATCCTGGCAATAGCACTCATGCCCATGCCAGCTATGCCAACAAAGTGCACATGTTTTTTGTCCAAATGTTTCATTCCCTCCTGTGTGACATGCTATTACTATTCTACGCTGATAAGGCCGTTACCTGCAAGATCTTGCTGGCAGATTTGGGCAAGTTCCCGCCCTACCTTGGATATGTCTCCGGCACCCATAGTCAGGAAAATATCGCCGGAACGCCAGTTCATTTTTACCCAGCTGATTATTGCCTCCTTGCCCTGCAAATGTTCCACCAAGCCCCCATGGACCGCAGCGGTTTTCTCAGCAAGAATCTGGCTGCTGATGCCGGGCAGGGGCTGCTCGGAGGCGGCGAAGATATCATCCAGCAGGACAATATCAGCTGCCGTAAAGGAGTTGGCGAATTCATCAAGAAAATACTGGGTCCGGGTATAGCGATGGGGCTGGAATATTGCCACAACCCTGCTGCCGCCGACGCTTTTGGCGGTCTCAAGGGTTGCCTTTATTTCTGTAGGATGATGGGCGTAGTCATCCACAACCATAAAGGGCTGCCGTGCCAATATCTGAAAGCGCCGTTTGGCCCCCTTAAAGGCCGCCAGGGCATCCCCCAAGGCAGAAAAATCCACTCCCAGTTCCAGGGCCATAGCCGCGGCTCCCACCGCATTGAGAACATTGTGCCTGCCTGGCACATTTAAGCTGATTTGTCCCAGATTTTCCTGACCCCGCACAAGCTCAAATTTGCTGCCCAGGGCATTGAGCACGACCTCTTCCGCCTTATAATCGCCGCTGCCAATGCCAAAGGTAAGTTTCCGGCAGCGGGTCCGGGGGAGGATTTCTCCAATCCACTTGTCTTCCATAGGAACTACCAGCAGTCCTTCTGGCTTAATGTTGGCTGCAAAGTCGCCATACCCGGCAAGGAGTTCAGCGAAACTGCCGTTATAATGCTCCAGGTGATCGGCCTCGATATTGGTTATCATAGCATAACTGGGACGGTAGCGGGAAAAAGACTGATCGGATTCATCTGCTTCCGCCACAACATATCTGCTGTGCCCTAAACGGGCTGTGCCGGAAAAATCCTGGACTTCGCCTCCGATGAGGGCTGTGGGATCCATGCCGCCCCTCTCCATAATCAGGGCCAGCATAGTGGTAGTGGTGGTCTTGCCATGGGCACCGGTGACGGCAATGCCAATATTGGAGTTTATAAATTCCGCCAGCAGTTCCGAGCGGTGCAAAGCCTTGCCCGCCTCTTTCCCCGCCCTTAGCTCATCATTTTCCTCGGGGATGGCAGTTGAGTAGATAATTACATCCCGGCCCTGAACATTGCGGGCATGGTGGCCAATAGATATCTCTGCCCCCATTTCTTCTAGATGCCTGGTTATATCTGAGGGGGCAAGATCAGAACCACTTACTGTGTATCCCATTTCCAGCAACAGCTTGGCCAATGCGCTCATACCATACCCACCGATGCCAATGAGATGTACTTTATC
>DIPE01000103.1:3237-3718 GCA_002427015.1 Firmicutes bacterium UBA5496
TTAAAAAAACTCCCTGCAAGCTGCAGGGAGATAATTGGGTTTCAGATTATAAAAGCCCAGAAGGCATAAAGCAAAGGTCAGATAATTAGTCCAAGGGTTCTTGAGGATACTTGTTGCGTTTGCGCAGTATGGGATAGAGAGCTGCGGCAGCAATCATCAATAAAAGACCGGTAAACTGGGCCACAGACATTCTGGTGCCAAAGACAGTGGGCTCTACCCGGAAAAACTCAATGATTCCCCGGCCCAGGCCATATAAGAACAGGTAAAACAAAAAACTCTGCCCGGCAAAGCTGCGCTTTTTGCGGAAGAAGTAGGCAAAAGCCGCCAGGCCGAATCCCAGGAGCATAGAGTAGAGCTGGGTAGGATGGCGCGCAGTCAGATGGCCCGGAAAGGTTACTGCCCAGGGCAGCTCACAGGCCTTGCCGTAACAGCAGCCGGCAAAAAAGCAGCCAATCCTTCCAAAGCCATAGGCCAGAGGCAC
>DIPE01000103.1:3935-4189 GCA_002427015.1 Firmicutes bacterium UBA5496
AAGTTGACATAAGACCCGACAAGGCCGCCCAAGACGGCGAAAATGGCCATGTCCGTGATTTTCTCGGGGTCGATGCCGACTTTGGGAGCAATTTTCCGGGCGACAAAAATTGCCGCCAAGATGCCCAGAGCCATCATCAGTCCATAAGTGTAAACTTTCAGAGGCCCGATTTCAAATAAGACAGGATGCATTGTTTTCACCTCGCTAATATTTTTGCAGGTTTTCCATTACTTTCTTGTTACAAATAATAAGCA
>DIPE01000103.1:4309-6044 GCA_002427015.1 Firmicutes bacterium UBA5496
AAACACACTTTCGGTTATCCACAGTATCCACAAGGTTATCCCCAGCTTTAGTGGCTTAAACGTGGGATGTCTGGACCTTATCCACATTGTCCACAGGTTATTCACATAAATACTTTACACTTGCCCACAAAATTTTCAACCCTGATTTTATTGCCTCAGCTAGTTTTATCCCCAAAATCCCCAGGTTAACATTCTATGTTTACCGGCAGTTTTCCACAGCCCCGGGCAACGGTAGATTGGGCAGGGCATTTAAAGACATGCTGCTTTCCCTCCCGGCTTTGAACAAGGGCCAAGCCGCGGCGCCAATCATGGCGGCGTTGTCGGTGCACAGCGCCAGGGGGGGCACACTCAGGGGCAAGCCCCGCCGGTCCGCCAGCTCCTGCATCGCCCGCCGCAGATGGCTGTTTGCGGCGACACCGCCAGCCAGCATCAAAGTAGCGGGACGGGTGATGTCAATTGCCAGCGCTGTTTTATCCACCAGCACATCCACCACTGCCCCTTGGAAGGATGCTGCTATATCGGCAGTATCCACCGCCAGTTCCCGCTGGCGGCAATTGTGGACATGATTCATCACCGCTGTCTTCAGGCCGCTGAAGCTGAAATCCAGACTGCCCTCTTCCAGCATGGTGCGGGGAAAATTCAAGGTATCACTGCCTTCGTAAGCCAGTTTGTCGATCACCGGCCCGCCGGGATAGGGCAAACCCAGCACCCTGGCGATTTTGTCAAAAGCTTCGCCGGCAGCGTCATCTCGGGTCTGGCCCAGGGTTGTAAACTCCATATCCCTTTCCATGTAGATCAATTCGGTATGCCCCCCGGAGACTACCAGGCAGAGCAGGGGAAATTCCACAGCCCCCCCCAGCATGTTGGCATAAATATGCCCGGCCATATGGTTGACTGCCAGCAGGGGTTTGTTTAAAGCCCAGGCCATAGCCTTGGCAGTGGACACCCCCACCAGCAGGGCCCCCACCAGTCCCGGTCCCTGGGTGACGGCCAAGGCATCAATCTCAGGCCAACCCAGGCCTGCTTCGGCCAGGGCTTTGCGAATAAGGGGGTTAAGCGTGAGCAAATGCTGACGAGAGGCAATCTCGGGAACGACACCGCCAAAGCGGGCGTGAATTGCTATTTGAGAAGCCACTTGATTGGTGAGAATTTCTTGACCCCGGGCGATAATGGCCACGGCGGTTTCATCGCAAGAGGTCTCAATTGCCATTATCCGCGCCATCTTTCCGCTCCTTTCTATCCAAGTAAGCGGCAATATCATATTGCCACATTATCAAAGCATCTTCATTGTTATCGGTATAGTAGCCGCGGCGCAGGCCGGCTACAGAGAAATCAAACTCCTCATAGAGTTTCTGGGCCCCCAGGTTTGAGCGCCGCACTTCCAGAGTCATTCTGTTGGCCCCCTGGCCCAAAGAAGCGCGCAGCATATATTCCATCAATTTCCGAGCCACACCTTTGCGCCGCCAACCCGGAGCAACGGCAATATTAGTTATGTGAGATTCGTCCAGAATTAACCAGCGGCCGGCATACCCGGCCACCTCTTCTGCAGCCGTGGCCACTATATAAATAGCATAAGGGTTCTCAGTGATTTCCCGGAAATAGGTAATCTCGCTCCAAGGCACGGTAAAGCTGGCCTTTTCAATCTCCATGACCTGGACCAGATGCGCCGGTGTCATAGGCGTTATCCTTATCTCTGCGCTCATTTGGCTCCTTCCAGCCTCTGGCGCAGCTGAAT
>DIPE01000103.1:6221-7313 GCA_002427015.1 Firmicutes bacterium UBA5496
CCGGGCCAAATCCGCCAGGGCGCCGGCCCTGTTTCCCAGCAGATGCAAGGGGGCTCTGCGGGGGTCTGTCAATTCCTGGACAGCAGCGGGGAAGACCAGATCTACGCCATCGCCGCAAAACCAGATGGGCTCATCATAGCCCTTGAGCTTTTCCAGCAAGCCCTGAATTGAAATTGCCTGTTCGGGAAGCAAATTTTCGGGTACTGGACTCAGGCCTGTACGGTAAAGAGCCGTGTAAACCTGATCCAGGCGGGCATTGAGCACGGGACAGACCAATCCCTCGCCAAAATTATGGGCCAGCACTTGCAGGGTGGAAACTCCAACCACAGGCAAGTCCAGGGCCAGCCCCATGCCTTTTATGGTGGCAATGCCAATGCGCAGTCCGGTAAATGAACCCGGTCCCCGGGTCACTGCCAGCAATTCCAGATCTTCGGGCTTTAGGCCCGTTTCCGCCATCAGGTTCTCCACCATGGGCAACAGGCGCTGGGAGTGAGTGCGGGGAAGATTAGTGGCAATTTCCGCCAGCAGGCTGCCATCCTTGGCAAGAGCAACGCTGCAGACGGAGGTGGTAGTATCAATTGCCAGAACCAGCATCTTGCATCAGCTCCTTTGCCAGTTGGCGGTGATTCTCTCCCACCGGGAGGAAATGTATAATGCGCCGAGTTTCCCCGGCATAGTCCAGGCGGATGCGCAGGTATTCCGGGGGCAAAAGCTGGGTCACCCGCTCTCCCCACTCCAGGGCGCAGACGCCGCCCCCCCTTAAATATTCGTCAAAACCCAGCTCCCACAGCTCTTCAGGCTCATCCAAGCGATAAAGGTCAAAATGATACAGGGGCAAGCGGCCGCAGTACTCTTTGACCAAGGTAAAGGTAGGGCTGTTGACAACCCCGGCAATGCCCAGGCCCCGGGCCAGGCCCTGGACAAAGCTGGTCTTGCCGGCCCCCAGAGGGCCGTCTAGCACCAGCACCGTTCCCGGCGGGGCCAGCTCCCCTAAGCGCCGGGCGAGAGCCTGAGTTTCTCGGGGATCTAGGGTTGTATATTCCATAAAACTCATCTCCTGCTCCAAATATATCAGGGCTATTATACCACATG
>DIPE01000103.1:7420-18755 GCA_002427015.1 Firmicutes bacterium UBA5496
CAGGGCTATTATACCACATGGGCCCGAGCAAATGCAGGCCTTGAAAATCTTGGGTTTCCCACAGCTACACTATCTCTCACCTTGACCCCAATCAAGAAAAACCGTATAATTGGAGCATCTGTGACTGACTGGTCAGTCAGGGGAGGTAAATTTATGGAAGACAAGCGCAGCAGCATCATTGCAGCCGCTGCAGAGGCAATCGATAAATGGGGCAGCCAGTTTACCATGGATATGGTAGCCCAGCAGGCTGGCGTAGCCAAGGGCACTGTCTACCTGTACTTCGCCAGCAAACAAGATCTCCTTCTCAGCATGATTATGGAGGGATTGCAGGAGCTGGAACAGGGCCTCAAAGACGCCGCTGTTGGCTGTAAGGATGCAGGCGGAAAACTGGCGGCCATTGTCACCGCCCATTACCAGATGGTCATCAGCAAGGCCCCGCTGTTTATCAAGCTAGTCTCTCAAGACCCCATGCTATTTCGAGAAGCCCGCCCGGAAATTTTACCATATCTCAAAGGCATAGAGGGCGTTTATGCAGACGTGCTCAAACAGGGTGTCCAGGAAGGCTGCTTTGGCGGCATTAACCCGGAGATTACGGGAATAATTCTCCTGACGCTGGTGCATAATGCCGCCGCCAGCTGTAGCATATTCCGGCCTGATCTGTCTGCAGAAGCAGTGCTGGAACAAGTTCACACCCTGATATTTAAGGGAATAAATGCAGACCCCCAGTTGGCCTTTAAAAATCTGCTCCAGGAGGGAAAAACATGCAAAGTTTAATTAAGTTCGCTGTATCCAGAAAAGTAACCATTCTCATGATCATTGCCGCCCTGCTTTTGCTGGGCAGCGTATCCTGGTCCCGGATTCCTGTGGATCTGCTCCCGGATATTACCTTCCCCGCGGCGGCAGTTTCCATCAACTGGGTGGGCGCCGGCCCCGAAGAAGTTGAGACTTCGGTCACCCGGATTTTGGAAGGTTCCCTGGGGACTGTCACCGGCATCAAAGATATTCAATCGGTCTCCAGCATGGACAATGCCCTGATAATTTTGCTCTTTAACTGGGGCACAGATATGGATATGGCCGCCATTGAAATCAGGGAAAAACTCGACATGGTGGCCTCCCTGCTGCCTGAGGACGCCTCCGCCCCCACCATGTTTAAATTCGACCCCTCCATGCTGCCGGTAATGAACATCGCCCTGGCCTCAGATTCCCTGGACCTGGTGGAATTAAATCGTTTGGGGGATGAAGTCAGCCAGCGCCTGGAGCGCATTGAAGGAGTGGCTTCTGTCTCGGTGAGCGGCGGCCTGGAAGAACAAGTCCTCATCGCTGTAGACGGCCAACTGCTGGAGGAATACGGCCTTACCCTGGCCGGGGTCACCAATTCCCTGCGCCTGGCCAACATCAGCCTGCCCGGGGGCAGCATCAGCCAAGAAGGCAGGCAATGGACAATTCGGGCATTAATCCGCACCTCTGTGGAGGAAATGAAAGACCTGCTGGTGGGAGTGAGGACCCAGCTCATTCCCGGCCAGGCCCAGCCGCTGACATTGCCGGTGACCCTGGGCCAAGTGGCGGAAATATCTATTGAGCCTGAACCCCTTACATCCCTTAGCAGGATTAACAGCCAGAGGAGCGTCAGCCTCAATCTGCAAAAACAATCTGACGCCAATACCGTCATCACCGCCAATCGGGTGCATCATGAGCTGGAATTGCTGCAGGAAGAATACCCTAAGGTAAGTTTTGTGCCCAATAATGACCAGTCGGAATTTATCCAGCTGGCCATTGACTCTCTGGTCAAAAACGCCTTGCTGGGGGCTGTCCTGGCCATGGTCATTCTCCTTTTGTTCCTGCGGGACTTCCGCAGCACCCTGATTGTGGCCATCTCCATACCCGTTTCCATTATCAGCACCTTTATCATGATGTTCTTTGCCGGCCTCACCGTCAATATCATGACCTTAAGCGGACTGGCACTGGGAGTGGGCATGCTGGTGGACAACTCCATCGTCGTCATTGAAAACATCTTCCGCCATCTCCAGGAGGAGAAAATGGCGCCGGTCCAAGCTGCCCTGGCGGGGACCAAAGAAGTGGCAATGGCCATTACCGCTTCCACCCTGACCACGGTGGCAGTCTTCCTGCCGGTGGTGTACGTTGGGGGAATTGCCGGCATTCTCTTTAAAGAGCTGGCCCTGACAGTCACTTTTTCCCTGCTGGCCTCTCTGGCCGTTTCCCTGACAGTCACCCCCATGCTGGCCAGCGTCTTTGCCCGGCTTAAAAAAGGCAGGACCGCGAAGATTATGGACATTGCCTCTCTGTACAGGCGCAGTCTGGCCTGGACCCTGAAACACGGCATCGTTGCCCTAGTTGTAGTGGTTGTGCTCTTGGCTGGCAGCCTGGCTCTCATCCCCCGCCTGGGAGGCGAATTCATTCCCCCCTTTGATGAAGGCATCGGCACAATCACAGTTACCCTGGGGCCTGAGTCTGCCCTCGAAGATACTGAAAATGCCGCTTCTCAGGTAGAAAAGACCCTGCTGGAATTCCCCCAGACCCAGCTGGTAGCCACCTCTATCGGCGGCGGCAGAACCTTGCTCAGCAGTTTCCGCGGGAGCAGCGCAGTCAATATCGCTCAAATCAGCTTTCAGCTGGTGCCGGTGGAAGAGCGGGATATGAGCACAGCAGAATTCATTGAGCAGGTGATTGCCGATTTGCCCCCAATCAGCGGGGCGGAGATCAGCGCCAGCACGATGAGTTCTATGGGCGGCGGCATGCTGGGGGGAGGCAGCTCCATGGAGCTGGAACTAGCAGGCCAAGAGCTGCAGAAATTAGGAACCTATAGCGCAGACATTGCCCAAGCTCTTTCCCCTTTGGACTTCGTCACAGATGTCAGCACTTCCCTGGGGGAAACAAATCCTGAAGTCCAAGTGGATATCGACTTAGCCAAGGCCGCCATGCTGGGGGTAAACCCCTTAGCAATAGGAAATGCCATCCGCTCTGCTTTCCAGGCGCAAACCGCTACCCGCCTGTCCCGTGAGGGCTATGAGCTCAATGTAGTTGTAGAGCTTGCAGGCGAGGATGGCAGCGTCGATGATATTGGCCAGGTAGTTGTCGCTAGTCAAAATGGCATGCTGGTCCGGGTTAAAGATGTGGCCACTGTGGTGGAGACTTCAGGTCCCCGTTCTATCCGCCGTCATAACAATAAGCGGGCAGTGACAATTACCGCTGAAATCGCTGAAGACAAGGATTTGCGGGGAGCCCAAAGGGCTGCGGAGGAGGCGATTGCCGATATCCACCTGCCCCAGGGTTACAGCCTGGAGTTTCAAGGTGAGATTGTGGAAATGCAGGAAGCCTTTGAGGGACTGCTCCTGGCCCTGCTGCTGGCCGTTGCCCTGGTATACATGGTCATGGCCTCCCAGTTTGAATCCCTGGTGCACCCCCTCATTGTCATGTTCACTTTGCCCCTGGCGGCAATTGGCGTCATCTTTACCCTGTTTATCACCGGCAACAACCTCAATATTCCTTCCATGATCGGCATCATCATCCTGGCGGGGATTGTGGTCAACAATGCCATTGTCCTCATTGACTATGTCAACAAACTGCGGAGCAGGGGCATGGAAAGAGATGAGGCTTTGCTCACTGCCGGCGAAACCAGGCTGCGGCCCATTCTCATGACCACCCTCACTACAATACTGGGCTTGCTGCCCCTGGCCTTGGTCAGTGGTTCGGGCTCGGAAATGCAAAAACCTCTGGCTGTTGCCGTCATCGGCGGGCTGACGGTATCCGCCCTCCTGACCCTGTATATCATTCCTTTGGTCTATCGGTTTGTCGACCGCCTTTTCCCCCGGGCCACCAATATCCAAGAAACCAAATAACTGCAAAAGTATCCACTGGGGACAGTCCCCAGTGGATACTTTTCTGATATGCCAGCGCGAATGACAGATATTATTTTGCAAATAAAGGATTCTTGATATTTTTATGGAATTAATAAACTAATATAAATAAACAGAAATACGGGCAGGGGAGAAAAAGGCGCCAGCGGGGACTGTCCCCAGTGGGTCATTTTTGGAGGTGGAGGCATTGGCTATCAGGATTACACCAGATAAATTGCGCATAGGCGCCATAGCGCTGCTGCTGGCTGCGATGGCCGCATTGCTAATTTATCCGTGGAACACTATGGATGTTTTGGATAGGTGCCAGGATTTATATGAGCGTGGGGAATATGAAACCTGCGGTCGAGTGCTGGCTGGGAAATTGCGCCGGGACCCAGACTGGCATGAGGGCAGGGAATTATTAGTAAAGGCCCAGCTGGCCGCGAACGACCCCCTGGCCGCTTTGCCTAACTTCTTGTACTTGCTGGAGGCAGGCAGCATAGGCGACATGGGAGCGCCTATAATAAGCCAATTGTTAGAATCTGACCGGGACGTCCAGAACCAGGCCCGCTTGCTGCTGGAAGAAAGATTGGCGGCTCAGCCTGAGTTGTTTAAAACCAGGGAATTCCTCATTAATTTCGAGCTTGCAGCAAACAACCCGCAAAAAGCCCTCAGCCATCTCAGTGCATTGTCTTCGCGGGGCATGTCCTCCAGGGAGCTGGAAAGTCTGGTTGCCCGAAAATATAACGATTATTCTGCTTGGGCCGAGCATATGGACCAGCTGCAGGCAGACAATCCCCATTGGTCCTGGCCCGGGGAGATGAAACTCCTCTTTGCCCTGGAGCATGGGGACCTTGAGCTGGCGGTCAATGAACTTGATGAATTATTGGCGGCCGGTTCGCGGCCGCAGGATCTGGTTGCAAGGACATTTCAGCTTGCCCTGGAGAGGGACTTAGGCACTGCTTTGATTGTAGCTGTAAAAGCGGATCAGCCTTTTTTGGTGCAAGATGTGTTTGCTCAAGCCGAGAAGCTGGAACCGGCTGAACTTAGCAGCCTGCTGCCCCAATTACTGGCGCTGCTGCCTGATGAACCCAGACTCCAGGCGTTATCTGCCTTTTATCTTCTACCGCCCCGCCAGGGGTTGGACCTGCTTTTAGACCTGGAAGACAAGGGCTATGTTCCCCCTGATCCAGATAAGTACCTTGAAAAAAAGATTCTCCTCCTCCGGCAGGTCCATATTTTTGATTTCAAATACCTAAAGTTTTTGGATGAAAGGTACCTCCCCCCAGCCTCCCTGATTGATCTGGCCATAGAATGCCGGCAGAGCAATCCCAGAGGGCTCCGGGAACTGGCGGATTATATAGATGCCCTTGACTTACTGGGCTTCAGCCGGGATACTACCATACTCCGAGATATCGCCGCCTTCTCCGGGCCGACTCCCAAGATTATCTGGCAAGGCCCAGGTAATTTAAGCCAGCCCCGGCCCTTTACCCTCAGCCTTTCTCCCAACGGAAAATGGCTGATCTGCAGTTATTCCTATCAAACAATATTTGTCAACTTGGCCACCGGGGAAGAAACCATTTTCGACACAGTTGCCGGGCAATGGAGATGGAGTCCCGACAGCAGTAAGGCGGCGGCAATAACTGCCACTACTTTAAATACTATGGTCTTGAATTTTACTGACACAAGCAGCAAAATTCAGGGCCCCAGTGAATTCCGCCTTCCCGATGGCTGCTTTATCCTGGGCTGGCTGGATAACCGCACCCTGGCGATAAAGGAAGAAGACATCAAGACAAGGGTTGCCAACCTCGATACTACAAACGGAAAGTTGCAGTGGTTGACTGAAAAAAGAGCGGGCTGGCCAACGCTGAACCAGGCAGGGGAGTTGGTCTGGATTGTGCCGGAAGGGGGCAATTTGCTTATCGACACAGGCAAGAGCAAGAAAACCTACCACATATATGGGGAAGAGGCGGATTTTGAGCACCTTTCCCTTAGCCCCCCCCTGGATTGGTTCCCGGGGAATAGAAAGATTTTGTTTGACAGCGCTTTTTCCCCCATTTATGGCCATATCCTCAACCTGGATACCGGCAGTTATGTCCACATAAATCTCCCCTGGACATATTCCCCGGGAAACTGGGCGGATTCCCAAAGCATTTGGGAATTTTATTCCTTCCCAGAATTGGGATCGAATTACTCTCCCTTGGTAAAAACCAATCTGGGAACCGGCAAGAATGAATTCACTGGGATAATAATCAAGCAAGAATTTTCCGGAGTTGCCACTGCAGATATACTCTACTGCAGCGCCGGCAAAGTCATTGCCGTGGCCAGCAATGAGGGCATCCAAGTATACGAGATGCCGTAAAAGGCGCCACTGGGGACTGTCCCCAGTGGCGCCTTTTGCTTACTTTTCTGGCGGGTACACTACTTCCCCGTCGATGATGGTATACATGACTGTGGACAGGTAGTCGAAGGGATGGCCCTGAATGATGACTAGGTCGGCATCCTTGCCCACCTCTATGCTGCCCACCCTGTCTTCCACACCCAGGATCTTGGCTGCGTTAATAGTGATTAAACGCAGGACCTGGTATTCATCCATTCCCGTCTCCCGCACTACTGCCGCGGCGGCATGGAGCAGCTGGTAGACATTGAGCACTGGATGGTCGGTGGTCAAGGCCACGGTTATCCCGGCTTCTGAAAGTATTTTTACGCTTTCCAGAGTCTTGTTCTGGGTTTCGATCTTACCGGGAGTGCCCATGGAAGGCCCGACGATGGCAGGAAAACCGGATTCTTTTACCCAGTCCACAATCAAGTGGGCTTCGCTGGCATGTTCCAGGGTCATGTTGATGTCAAACTCCTGGGCAATCCGGATGGCGGTGGCGATGTCGTCGGCCCGGTGGGCATGCATGCGCAGGGGGATTTCTTTCTTGAGGACGGGAATCAGGGCTTCGTATTTTAAATCCCGAGGAGGCATTTTTTCGGCATCATCGCCGGCCCTGTTTATTTTGTTCATATAGTTTTGGGCATTGACCAGGGCCTCCCGCAGCAGGGCGGCGCTGCCCATGCGGGTGCTGGGCATGCGCTTTTGACTGGAGTAGACCCGCTTGGGGTTTTCGCCAAAAGCTGCTTTGATGCCGGCGTTTTCCCTGATTACCCGCTGCTGTAGCCCTCCGTTCCCAGTCTTGAGGACTACGGTACTGCCCCCCAGAATATTGGCGCTGCCCGGGGTGGACATGACGGTGGTGATGCCAGCCTCTGCCGCTTCCCGGTAGCCGTCATCAAGGGGATTGATGGCATCCAGAGCCCGGAGCTGAGAGGTTACGGGATCCGTCATTTCGTTGTAGTCGTGGCCTTCCCAGCCCATGCCCTCCTCGCTGACCCCTAGATGGGTATGGGGATCGATAAAGCCCGGATAAACTGACGCGCCTGCGGCATCTATTGTATCAGCTTCCTCAGGTATCTCTATTTGGCCGATGGCGGCAATCTTGCCGTTTTCTACTAGGATAGAACCCTTTATGGGCTCCCTGTGGGCAATTGTATGAATGTCAGCGTTGATAATAGCCAGTATTTTCTTAGCGCTCATAGACTATCTCTCCATCTATCAGAGTTTTTTCCACCCTGGTCTGCCAGTCAAAGGGATGGCCGCTGAGGATGATTATGTCTGCATCCTTGCCCGCCTCTATGCTGCCCACCCGGTGGTCAATACCCATAATTTCCGCAGGATTAATTGTGATGGCCTTGAGGGTCTCTTCTTCGGGGAGACCGGCCTTGTGAGCCAAGGCTGCCTGAATTGGCAGCTGCTGCACAGGGAACACGGGATGGTCACTGACCAGTGCTACTTTTACCCCGGCCTTAAACAATATTCCCGGAGTAGTAAAGCTGGTATTAATCAATTCAATTTTCGGCCTGGTGCCCAGGGTGGGGCCAACCATGGCAGCCACTTTCTTTTCACCCAGGAAGCCGGCGATTAAGTGGCCTTCGGTGCAGTGCTCGATGCAGATATCAACGTCAAATTCCTCGGCAATCCGGATTGCGGTGGTGATGTCATCTGCCCTGTGGGCATGGGCCCGCAGGGGGAATTCCTTTTTCAGCACTCTGACCAGTGTCTCCATCTTCAGATCCCGGTCGGGCAACTTGTCTGCATCTTTCCCCGCTCTTTCCATCTTTTCCATGTAAGAACGGGCGGCCACAAGATTTTCTCTGAGGATTGAGGCAACAGCCATTCTGGTGCTGGGTGTCTTTTTTTGACTGCTGTACACCCGTTTGGGGTTTTCGCCAAAAGCTATTTTTAAGCCTACGGGATCCCTGACCACCATATTGTCAACTATCTTTCCCCAGGTTTTGATGGCCACGGCCTGGCCGCCGATGACATTGGCGCTGCCCGGGGCTACAGTCAGACAGGTAATGCCGCCGGCCACAGCCCCTTTGAACGCCTGGTCCTGTGGATTAATGGCATCAATTGCCCGCAATTGAGGGGTAGCCGGATTTGTCATTTCGTTGCCGTCAGCCCCCTCAAAGCCGATGCCTTGTTCAAAAATGCCAATATGGGTGTGGGCGTCAATCATCCCTGGCATTACAAGTTTGCCGGCGGCATCAATAATTTCCGCCTCCGCTGGCACAGGCAGATTGGCTCCCACGGCTTTGATTTTGCCGGCCTCGATTAGAATGGTGCCGCCTTCTATTATCTGGCCGGCCATAGTGTATACTTTGCCATTAACAATTGCCCGCATATACATACTCCTTCCCTTTGATGGTATGGAATATATATTCTCGAAGGGAAGGGGAAATTCCTTTAGGGATACTAAATACTTCTGTTCCCAAATATTGTTTTAAAAAAAACAACCCCTTTGGGATTGTTATTCTTGTTCGTTGGCTATCTCTTCCGGCTGCACAAGTTTCTCTACAACAATATCTACCCTGTCCACCTTATATCCAGTTAAGGTAGTCACGTCCTTAATCACAGCCTCTCTGACCTTTGCGGCCACTTCGGGAATTACCACCCCGTAGGTTACCACCAGGCGCAGGTCAAAGGAAACAGTGCCTAATGAAGAGTCTACCTCATCGCCATCGCTCTTTTGCACGCTTATCTTCGACGCGAATTTTCCCGTCAGCAGACGGCTGAGACCGGCAAGGGTTCCCTTGCGCTCCTGGCGAATGACATCGTCTACTTTTCGCAGCGCGGCGAGAGCAATGTCTGCGAATACTTCTTCATTGACAATTAATTTTCCCGTCATCTTGAGCACCTCCCTTATTATTATGCTTCGACGTGGAAGTATCGATTCCTGCCCAGGGACCTGGAGTTTACATAAGAAAAGCATACCCCTAGCATTAATACTATAGCTTAATTTTGTTTATCTACACCTTAATCTTTATCAGAAACGGGTTGACTTACCCCCCGGCTTAGTCTAGAATGGAAGTAACAAGCCCCTTTAGGAAAGGAGAATCCGGATGAGCACTATGTATATTAACGGCAAGGAAATTACCAATCCTGCAGCCAAACTGGGCATCACTTTGTTGGCTGTGCTGGCAGCTGCAGCGGTTATTGTTTTCGTGGTGCCTGCAGTGGGACTGGCAGTGGCAATTGCCCTGGGGGTAGCCCTTATTGCCGTCACCCTTGCCCTGCTGGTAATTCCCGCTGCAGTTATATGCGGACCTATCCTCTGGATAATCTTGGCGCCGCTGCGTATCCTTTCTCGGGTTTTCTGCGGCCGCCGCCGCTATTACTGGTAAATTCGTCAGATAGAATCAGGGTGTCTCTCACGAGACACCCTGTTTTTTTAGAGGTCGTAATACAATTGGAATTCAACGGGATGGGGAACGATATTGACCTGCTCGGCCTCTTTCCGAATCCTGCTGATCTGATCTTTGATGAGGCCCTCGGGGAACACATTGCCCGCCAGCAAGAATTGGTAATCCTGCTCCAGAGAATCAGCTGCTTCTTCCAGGGATTTGGGCAGGGCCTTGATTTTCTTCAGTTCTTCGGGAGAAAGGGCGTAGAGGTTAAAGTCAAAGGGACCAAATCCCTCTTTGACCGGGTCAATCTTATTGTTGATGCCGTCCATGGCAGCCATGAGCAGGGCGGAATACGCCAAGTAGGGATTGCAGGTGGCATCCATGGAGCGGAATTCAAAGCGCTTGGAATCTGGTGTGTCGGCATAGCCGGGAATGCGGATGACAGAGCTGCGGTTAGCGGTAGCAAAACCAATGCTCACCGGGGCTTCGTATCCGGGGACCAGGCGCTTGTAAGAGTTGGTGCTGGGATTGGTGAAGGCGCACAGGGCCCGGGCATGCTTGAGAATGCCGCCGATGGCAAAGAGAGCGGTTTCGCTGAGGCCGGAATAGCCGTTTCCGTAGAAGACCGGCTTGCCTTCTTTAAAGAACTGGATATGGGCATGCATGCCGCTGCCGGCTTCGCCATAGAAGGGCTTGGGCATAAAGGTAGCTGTCCTGCCCCGCTGCAGGGCGAGATTCTTGACGAAGTACTTGATAATCATAGTTCTGTCCGCCATGGTCTTGAGGGTGCCCAGCACAACTTCAATCTCAACCTGGCCGGGGCCGCCGTTCTCGGCATGATGGTAAGTCACCGGAACATTCCGTTCTTGCAGCATGGTCACTATTTCATTGCGCAGGTCAAAGCTGGAGTCATAGGGAATATCCACATGATAGCCCCCATGGGGACGGACATAGTATCCGGGATTGGGGTATTCATTGTTGCCGGCGTTCCAGCTGGCCTGGCGGGAGTCCAAGTTAACTTCAATATGATTGACATCGTTGCGGTAGGAAACATGGTCGAGAATATAAAACTCGAATTCCGGTCCCAAGAGGCACAAATCGGCAACACCTAAATTGGCTGCGTAATCTTCAGTTTTTTGGGCTATGTAGCGGGGGTCCCCAGCAAAGCGGCCAGCGCCCTCGCCCAAGGTATAGATGTCGGAAATCATCGAAAGCATTGGCTGCTTGGCAAAAGGATCCCTGAAGGCCGTGGAAATATCGGGTTTAAAGACCATGTCGGATTTTTCCACAGTCAGGAAGCCATAGCTGGACCCGTCCATGCCAATGCCCTTATTGATTGTCTTTTCGCTGAGCTGGTTGGCAGGAATGGTCAGGTGGCGCCAGCGGCCGGCGGCGTCTATGACCTTAAACTCAATGAGTTCAATGCCTTCAGCTGTGCAATACTCCTTTAGTTCGGTAAAACTTTTAAACACTTTCTCATCCCCTTGTTCTGTAGTTGTTACCCGCCTGCCTGAAGCGCAGACAGGGAAAAGCCAGAAACAAAGTCCCTGGGCACAGAATAACAGATATTCTGCCCCTTTTCTTATTTTACGGTATTTTCTCCGGGTTTACAAGGGAAAGCGGCTTCAGGGGCTTAAAGCGGCATAGCCCTCCCTGCTTGCCGCCAAAAAACAACTCCCACCTACGGCAGGAGTTGTTTTCTGCGAATGCATAAATCTTAACTGGGAGCAATGACCCCGCTCATGCGGATT
>DIPE01000075.1:0-6697 GCA_002427015.1 Firmicutes bacterium UBA5496
TAGCCTATGAAGTAGTGGATTGTCTGATATATCTGCTTTCCATCGCCAATATGGCGGGAATAGATGATATTGAAAAGTTTATGCGGGAAAAAGAGGCTATCAACACCCGGCGCTTTGAATAGGAATCACTGAAAATCCTACATTAGTTTCTTGGAGGGTGAGTGATGAGGAGATTCAAGATAATTGGCGCGGTAATTTTAGCAGCGGCGGTGGTGGTTTTACTGTTGCTGCCTGACGCCGGCAGTATGGAAAAATACGAGGATATGTACCAGCGGGGCTTATATGACCAAGTGAGCCGTAGCCTCCAACGGGAACTGGAGCGCAAACCTAAGTGGCATGAGGCCAGAAAACTGCTGGTCAAGGCGGAACTTAAACAGAACAGGCTGGATTCCGCTGTCTTCCATCTGCTGGCCCTGGAGGGGGAAGATATCGATATCTCCAGTCTGACGCTGCTAGTGGATGATTGGCTTCTTTCTAATAAGCTGTCTCCAGCCCAGGCGAAGCAGGTTCTGGAACTCCTGAGACGACGGCTTGAAGCAAAAGCCACCTGCCCCGAGATTGTAGTAATATATTTGCAGTTGGTGGCAGAGTATCAAGATGTCAGCCATATCCCTGGGGCTCTGAAGCTGGTTATGGGAGCCCAGATTGAATTTAAGCCTGAGATGCCGGGTTTAATCTTTCAAGCCTTGGCCAGGCTGAATGAAGATGTAGAGACTCTTTGGGACACCGGGATGATGCTGGACAATCTCACTGACCACAGTATCCGGGATAGTTATATGCTGCATTGGCGGTATTGGGTATTGCATATGGCCCTTCCGGATGCCCTGGACTCCCTTAGGGAAAAGTATCCCGGGGATGCCTACCTGGCTATTAATCACGCCCATTTGCTGGAACCGGCAGCGGGACTGGCATTTCTCCGTGGATGGGAACAGCAATACGCCGTAGATGACAGCGACAGCGCAGCTCCCTTTTATTCGCAATTAAAACTGGCGCTGTTACAAAACACCGACAGTCTGGATCAGGGGGATTTTGTTTATCTGGAACCCCAAGAGCTTATGAATCTTGCCTTGATCTGTACCGATCAGCCCGCAAAGTGCCAAGTCATCCTCGACTGGCTTGAGCAGCGCTACTATTACCCTGATATGGTGCAGGCGGCGCGGGCAGCATTAAAGGGGCCTCAGCCCTGCCTGCGCCTGCCCGGGTTTATTATCAGCATTTCCCCGGATGAGAAAAGAATAATAAGAGGAACCACCTCCGGTATCTATCTCAACAATATTCAGGGCGGAGAAGCAGAACTTGTTTCTCAGGATTGTTTGGGCGCCACTGTGTTTTGGACACCTGATTCAAGTCAATTTATATTGCACGATGAAAATCACGGGGATACGAAATACTACAGCGCCGGGGAAGGTATATGCAGAGATCTTGATTTTGGCGGGCAGGCTTATCGAGTACTGGGTTGGCACGGTCCCAATACCCTATGGATTCGGAAGACTACTGAGCTAAATCGCGCCATTGGCCCTTATCTTGTGTGTAATATCGATACAGGCGAAATCCTGACCCCCGAGGAAGAACCTGTGCCCGTTTGGGCAGAATACCTTTTCCCTGGACCGGAAGGCGCCCTTGCCTGGAGAGGGAAAAATAAAATCTGGATGCTCAAAGGAGAAAAGACTTTAGAATTGTCTGCGCCCGGAGATATTCTGGGCTGGATCCCAGACGGCAGCGGCCTTATCCTGGATGTACATGGGCAGATTCGTTTTTGGACCGGCGGCGAGATGGAGCCCACAGCAGCCAAGGGCAAGTTTCTGGGCTGGAGGAATGACAACATTTTTTACTGGACACCGGAGTCCATGGAGTTCGGCGTCTCCAAGCTCATGGGTTGTAATTTGAAGACCGGAGAAATCATTGATTATCAGCTCTTAGGTAATTGGACAGCGGCGGTGGGGAAAACAGCGGCGGCAGGGAAAAATTATTATCAGCTCCTAAACAGCTTTGCCGGTAATGGCTATGCTGAAAACATCAGCCTTATCTACTATCTGCCTTAAAAATGACGGGAAAAATCTTTTTCTTCTGCAGGAATTTAAAGTGTTATAGCGAAGATAATAAATGATACTAATTTCACAACCATAGGGGGATTATTATGCAACTGGAGAAGTTGGAAGAGAAGCATATTAAGCAATTGTTTCAGTGTATCCTGTCTCTAAAGGACATAGACGAGTGCTACCGTTTCTTTGAAGATCTGTGCACCGTTAATGAGGTAAAGTCCCTTGCCCAGCGCCTGGAGGTAGCCCGCATGCTCAGTGAAAAAGCTACGTATCATAGAATTGAGGAAGCTACCGGCGCCAGCACCGCCACCATCAGCCGAGTAAAGCGCTGCTTGGAATACGGCGAAGGGGGCTATATGGAAATTCTTCAGCGCATCGCTTCGGAGTAACACTAATCCTGCCGGGCTGTCATTGACAGCATGGCAGGATTTTTATCAGCGCCTGGGGTCTAAAGCTGAAGGCCAAAAAATAGAATAGCACCGGGAGGTGTTTTCCGGTGGTAATTGGTATACTGCTCCTTGCACTGGCCATTGTGCTGGTAGTGCTCAGCGCCTGGCTCCGGGTCAGCAATATCAGGAAGAGAATGAGGCAGTCCTTGGATGTGCAGGATACCTTTCTTTCCCTGGAAATCAAAAACGTGGTGGCAAATGCCGGGGGAATTTATATCAGTTTGAACTTGGCCGCATCTTTTCTCAAGCTGGACATCAGCCAGCAATTTGCCCTGTTGGGTATTGAATTTGATGGGCTGGCAGCCATAGCCCTAGTGCTTGCCATTCTCCAGCCCCTGGTCTGGTCCAGGGGCAGCTAAGCGCGCACCAGGCGGATAAAGGCCACTTCCGGAGGGGACAAAAAGCGCAGGGGCAGCCCGGACATGCCCAGGCCACGATTAATGTAGAGGAGAGTATTGCCTTCACGATAGATGCCCTGGACAAAAGAGTCAAATAACCTGCCGCTGGCTGTTGTCGGCGCCCCCAGAAGGGGGATTTTTATTTGCCCGCCGTGGGTGTGGCCACAGAGGACGAGAGGTATGCCTGCCGACGCGGCGGCTGAGAGAATACCTGGGGAGTGGGACAGCAGCAGGGTGAATTTGGCCGGATCCGCGCCGGCCAGGGCTTTCTTGAGGTCAGTGTTAAATGAGCTCTGCGGATAATGCTTTGTCCAATTAGGATCGTCAACGCCGGCAATCTGCAAATCTGTTTCCCCCACAGCCTGCTGTTGCCAG
The DNA here is from genome assembly GCA_002427015.1 of Firmicutes bacterium UBA5496. Taxonomy (GTDB): domain Bacteria; phylum Bacillota; class Proteinivoracia; order UBA4975; family UBA4975; genus UBA4975. Next base: position 3,265 of record DIPE01000075.1, read on the forward strand.
GAGTTGTTCAGGATATTGACCCCCAGGGCTGTGAGATCAGCCGTCAGGGACCGGGCGCGGGGATAATCGTGATTGCCATAGATAATATACACCGGGGATTTGAGGCCTGCCAGCAATTCGGCAATGGGGGCGAAATCATAGGGGACAGGACAGGAAAGGAGATCACCCGTCAGCGCCACCAGATCATAGTCGTATTGGTCAATAGCCGCCAACAGGCGCCTTTGCTCGGGGCCAAACCGGGCCTGGTGCAGATCGCTGAGGTGGAGAATGGTGAAGCCGTCGAGACCGGGATTCAGGCCGGAAATGGGGACATCCACCTTGCTCACTCGCAGCCAGCGGGGCTCCAGCCAGCGGGCGTAAATAAATGCCAACAAAGCTAGCGGGATTAATACATAGAACAAAGCAACTCCTCCTCTCCCATTGCTTGCCGTTTTTATTATTTTAACATGGGCCGGATGCCTCTCCAAATCTTGCGCCCTGCTCTTATATCCCTTATTATTATTGTGAGGGGGAGAAATACATGACAAATTATGAAACAGAACTTAATCCGCAGCAACTGGAAGCGGTCCGGCACACCAACGGGCCGCTGCTGATAATAGCCGGGGCCGGCAGCGGCAAAACCAGGGTCCTTACATACCGCATCGCCCACCTGCTGGAGACGGTGGCTGCCCCCACAGAAATATTGGCAATTACCTTCACCAATAAAGCGGCCCGGGAAATGCGGGAACGAGTGGAATCTTTGGTAGGCAGCACCGCTGGCATGTGGATTTCCACCTTTCATTCCGCTTGTGTGCGCATGCTGCGCCGCAACGGCCAGCTGGTGAATTGCCTGCCCGGTTTCAGCATCTATGATGATCAGGATCAGCTGGTGGTTATCAGGGCTTGTCTCAGAGAGCTGGACCTGGACGATAAAAAATACCACCCTCGGGCGGTGCTTTCAGCTATCAGCAAAGCCAAGAACATGCTTCAGGGCCCGGAAGAGTTTGGCAGTGAGGCCAAGGATCTCTATTCCCGCCGGGTGGCCGAAGTTTACAAGCTGTACGCCGCCAAGCTCCGGACCAATAACGCCCTGGACTTTGACGACCTGCTGGCTAAAGCTGTGGAACTGCTGGAAACCCAGCCCCAGGTCCTCAGCTATTACCAAAACCGCTTTAAATATATTCATGTAGACGAGTATCAGGATACAAACCATGCCCAATACCGCTGGGTCAACCTGCTGGCCCGGGCCCACCGCAATATCTGCGTGGTGGGAGACGACGACCAATCCATCTACCTCTTTCGTGGGGCCGATGTAGGCAATATCCTGGATTTCGAAAAGGACTATCCAGAAGCGAAAGTAATCAAACTGGAGCAAAACTACCGCTCCACCGGCAATATTCTGGGGGCCGCCAATTCCGTCATTGCCAACAACAGCCGGCGCAAAGTCAAGGAACTGTGGACTGCCGCCGGCCAGGGGGAAAAGATCCAGGTATACAATGCCGGGGATGAAAGGGATGAGGCTAATTTTATCGTCAGGGAGATTACTGACGGTGCCAGGCCCTTGGGGGACTACGCCATCCTCTTTCGCACTCGGGCTCAGTCCCGGGCTCTGGAAGATGCATTTATCAAAGCAGGATTGCCCTACCAGCTTATTGGCGGGCTCCCTTTCTACGGGCGCAAGGAAATCAAAGACATGCTGGCCTATCTGAAAATCCTGGCCAACCCTTTGGACGGAGTCAGCCTGGCCAGAATCATCAATGAACCCCGGCGGGGCATTGGCGAACGCACTGTCAGCCGGCTGCTGGCCTATGCCGAGGACCGAGGCATGGCGCCTGTGGCCTGCCTGGCCGCTGCCGCTAAAGATATTGGCGGCAGGACCGGAACCTGTCTGGGTGAGTTCGCGCGCCTGCTGGCCGACCTGGACGGAATCGCCAGTGAATCTGCCGTCACTATTACTCTCCAAGAGATTATGCATAAGACCGGCTATGTGGCTGCTCTCAATGCCGAGGAAAGCATAGAGGCCCAAAGCAGATTGGAAAACCTCCAGGAACTGCTGACGGTAACGGAAGAATTCGACCGCCGGGTTGGGGGCGATTTGGGCCTCTTTCTGGAAGAGGTTTCCTTGGTGGCCGATGTGGACAGTATGGCGGAAGGGGCGGAAGGAGCAACCCTGATAACCCTGCACAGCGCCAAGGGATTGGAATTTCCGGCAGTCTTTATGGTGGGCATGGAGGAGGGGCTATTTCCCCATTCCCGTTCCTTGGATTCTGAAGAAGAACTCAATGAGGAGCGGCGCCTTTGCTATGTGGGCATGACCCGAGCCAGGGAAGAACTCAGCCTGGTCTGGGCCCGGACCCGCCATATCTTCGGGCGCCTGGAAGCCTGCAGGCCTTCCCGCTTTCTGCGGGAGATATCGGAGAAATACCTGGACTACTTAAATGGCTGTCCCAGTCAAATCAAAATGTGGGCGCCTATTAGCCAACCGCCAAAATCCGCCGCCGCCAAGGTCAAATATGCTGTGGGCATGGTGGTGGAACACAGCAAGTGGGGCCAAGGCACGGTAATTGAAACCTCTGTCCTGGGTGATCAGCCAGTAATTCTTGTGGAATTCTCAGGGGGCGACCGCCGCCGCCTGATGGCCGACTTTGCCCCCCTGACTGTTGTCAGCAGCGAGGGGTAGACTAAGGAGTAGAAATTTGGGGAGGAATGAAGATGGATAAAGCAAAGGCCCAGGAACGTCTTGCCCAGCTGCGCAGAGAAATTGAGAGGCATAATTGGCTGTACTATGTCAAGGACAGCCCGGAAATCAGCGATGCCCAGTACGATACCCTCATGCGGGAGCTCCTGGGGCTGGAAACGGAGCACCCTGAGCTTGTGACAGCAGATTCCCCCTCCCAGCGGGTGGGGGGAGCGGTGCTGGAGGGCTTCGCCACAGTTGTTCACTCCAGCCCTATGCTCAGCCTGGACAACGCTTTTTCCCCCGGGGAACTTCGCGCCTTCGACCAGCGCCTGCGCCGCCTGCTGGACACCGACCCGGCCTATGTAGTGGAACTGAAGATTGACGGTCTGGCAGTTGCTGTGGAATATGAAGACGGAGTCTTTGTGCGGGGGGCTACCCGGGGAGACGGCCGGGTAGGGGAAGATATCACCGCCAATTTGCGCACCATCAAAGCCCTGCCTCTGCGCCTGCCCCAGCCTATCAGCATCCGGGTTCGGGGCGAGGCCTTTATGCCCCGGCAGGCCTTTGAGGCTCTCAACCAAACCCGGGAAGAACAGGGTCAGCCCCTGTTCGCCAATCCCCGCAATGCCGCCGCCGGCTCGCTGCGTATGCTGGACAGCAGCATTACCCGCAGCAGCAAACTGGATGTTTTTATATTCAATGTCCAGCTTAGTGAAGACCGTGAATTTAAAACTCATGCCGAATCGCTCCGGTATCTGGCGGCAAACGGCTTTC
>DIPE01000075.1:6740-6934 GCA_002427015.1 Firmicutes bacterium UBA5496
CTGGACCTGTTTGTCTATACCTTAGAAGAAGCCGAAGCCTATGGCAGCAGTCACTGGCAGGCTATGGACCGGCTGGAGAGCATGGGCTTTAAAGTCAATCCCCTGCGCCGGCGTTTTGAGGATATTGAAGCTATTATTGATTACATAGAAATCTGGCGGGTTAAGCGCCAGGAATTGCCCTATGCCACCGACGG
>DIPE01000075.1:6985-12897 GCA_002427015.1 Firmicutes bacterium UBA5496
TATGCCACCGACGGCATGGTAATCAAGGTGGACAGCCTGCCCCTGCAGGCAAAGGCCGGCTACACCGCCAAGAGTCCCCGCTGGGCCATTGCCTGGAAGTTTCCTGCCCAGCAGGGCCAGTCCCGGATTTTGGACATTACCCTCAATGTAGGCAGAACCGGGGCTATCACCCCCACCGCTGAGTTGGAGCCGGTAACACTGGCGGGGACAACAGTGAGCCGAGCCAGTTTGCACAACGAAGATTATATTCGGGACAAGGACATCCGCATCGGCGATCAGGTGCTGGTGCAAAAGGCGGGAGATATCATTCCCGAGATTGTGGAATCCTTGAAAGATAAACGGGATGGCAGCGAAGTAATCTGGCAGCCGCCTACCCACTGTCCCGCCTGCGGCAGCAACTCCGTCCGGGTTGAAGGGGAAGCCGTGCGGCGCTGCCCTAATCTCGGCTGCCCCGCCCAGATCCGGGAACGAGTAATTCACTATGCCAGCCGGGGGGCCATGGATATCGAGGGCCTGGGCCCGGCGGTGGTGGACGCCTTCTTCCGGGCTGGGCTCATCGAGAATGCAGCCGACCTCTATGCCCTGAAACCTGAAGATATTGAGGAACTGGAGCGGATGGGCCCAAAGTCCGCCGCCAACTTGGTGGCAGCCATAGACAAATCCAAGAGCCAGCCTCTGGAACGCCTGCTCTTTGGCCTGGGCATCCGCTTTGTCGGGGCCAAGGCAGCCCGTCTGCTGGCGGAGAATTTTGGCAGCATTGATGCCCTGATGGCGGCCAGCCATGAGCAACTGACGACGGTGCCGGAAATCGGGGACACAATCGCCGCCAGTGTCATCAGCGAACTAGCCGACCCAGACATGCAGAAGCTCATCCGCCGCCTGCAGGCGGCGGCAGTAAACACCACCCAGGAGGCGGCCAGGACCGGCGGTCCCCTGGAAGGCAAGACCTTTGTCCTTACCGGCACCTTAGAAGGGCTGACCAGGACTGAAGCCCAAAAGCTCATCGAAGAGGGGGGGGGCAAAGTCACCAGCGCCGTCAGCGCCAATACCGACTACGTTGTCGCCGGAGAAAAAGCCGGCTCCAAACTGGACAAAGCCCAGGCCCTGGGCATCACCATCCTGGACAAAAACCAATTGCTGCAACTGCGGGGACGGTCCTTTTCGTAGCGCTACACCGGGGACGGTCCTTTCCGTAGCGCAACACTGGGGACGATTCCTTATGCCATGCTGGATGGGGGTGGGGAGACCCTGCCCCTGCAATCGGATTGGGTGGGAACGGTTTTCGCCTTCGGCCATGGAGGCAGGAATGGAGCTGCGGCTGTCGAATAATGAGAATAGAGGCTGAAAAAGCCGCACACCTGTCACCCAGGTTTTGTGCGGCCTTTTGCCATAGCCTCAATTGGGAGTGAAATAAATGGATTTTCACGCCAGCATTCAACAAAATCCCGTAGTGGCTTCGGTCAGCGATTTGACCCGGATTGCCGCTGCCATTCAGTCTCCCTGCGGTATTATTTTTCTTCTCAAAGGAGATATTTTTTCAATTCCTGATGCTGTCCGCCGCATTCATGAGGCCGGCAAGGTGGTATATATTCACTTTGACCTGGTGGAGGGATTTTCCCGGGAACAGGTAGCCCTGCGCTTTCTTAAGGAAAAGGCTCATCCCGACGGCATCATCACCACTCGGGTCAATTTGATTAAATTTGCTAAAGAACTCAATCTCAGCACCATCCAGCGGGTTTTTATGCTGGACTCCTTGTCGGTGGAGACGGCGATAAAATCCGTTAAATCCACCCGTCCCGATGCAATCGAGCTGCTGCCGGGCATCATTCCCCGGGTAGTGGCACGGGTATGTCACGAGACCCGGATACCGGTAATTGCCGGCGGACTCATTGAATCCAAAGAAGATATTATCGCGACGCTAAAGGCAGGAGCGGTGGGTATTTCTACCACCAAGGAAGAACTTTGGTATTTATAAAGGGGAGGGGTTGGCATGGAAAAGAAATTTGTCTTAGCGCTGGATCAGGGGACAACCAGTTCCCGGGCCATACTCTTTGACCATAGGGGCAGCATCGTTGCAGTGGCCCAAAAGGAATTTAAACAAATATACCCTAAGCCCGGTTGGGTGGAGCATGACGCCATTGAAATCTGGGCAACCCAGAGCGGCGTGGCCCAGGAGGCAATTGAAAGGGCGGACATCTCTCCCCGGGATCTTGCCGCCATCGGCATCACCAACCAGCGGGAAACTACCGTTGTCTGGGACAAGGTCAGCGGCCGTCCGATATACAACGCCATTGTCTGGCAGTGCCGGCGCACCGCCGATATCTGCGATGCCATCAAAGCTAACCCGGCAATGGAGCAGTATATCCGGGAAAATACCGGTTTAGTAGTAGACGCTTATTTCTCAGCCACCAAGATCAAATGGATTTTGGACAATGTGGAAGGAGCCAGGGCTAAAGCCGAAAACGGGGACTTGCTCTTTGGCACCATTGACACCTGGCTGATCTGGAACCTGACTCAGGGCCAGGTCCATGTCACCGATTATTCCAACGCCTCCCGGACCATGCTCTTTAACATCAGGACTCTGCAATGGGATGAGAAAATCCTCAGCCTCCTGGACATTCCCAGAGGGATGCTGCCCCAGGTGCGGCCCTCCAGTGAAATATACGGCTATACTGCTCCCGATTCCTTCGGCGGGGCTAATATCCCCATCGCCGGCGCTGCCGGCGATCAGCAGGCAGCTCTCTTCGGGCAGACCTGTTTCCAGCCGGGGATGGCCAAGAACACTTACGGCACCGGCTGCTTTATGCTCATGAATACCGGGGGCAAAATCACTCCTTCGGAGCATGGCCTTTTGACCACCATCGCCTGGGGGGCAGAGGGCAGGGTGGAATATGCTTTGGAAGGCAGTATCTTTGTGGCGGGAGCTGCCGTCCAGTGGCTGCGGGACGAGCTCAAGCTCATCCGGGATGCCGAGGATACTGAATATATGGCCGGCAAGGTCAAGGACTCAAACGGGGTCTATGTGGTCCCCGCCTTTGTTGGCCTAGGGGCTCCCTACTGGGATATGTACGCCCGGGGGGCGATTCTGGGCCTGACCCGGGGGGCTAAAGCCGAGCACATCATCCGCGCCACTTTAGAATCCATCGCTTACCAGACCCGGGACGTGCTGGAGGCCATGCAGGAGGATTCGGGCATTAAACTGAAAGCTCTCAATGTAGATGGCGGCGCTGTGGCCAACAATTTCCTCATGCAGTTTCAGGCGGACATCCTCAATGTGCCTGTGGAGCGGCCCCGGGTAACCGAGACCACCGCCCTGGGGGCGGCCTACCTGGCCGGGCTGGCTGTAGGGTATTGGGCCGGCAAGGAGGATATTGCCGACAACTGGCAGGTAGACTGCAAGTTTATGCCTAATATGCCCCTGGACCAGCGGGATCAGCTGTACAGGGGTTGGAAAAAGGCCGTCAGCCGTTCCCGCCAGTGGGAAAACCAGTAAAGAAAAAACCGGCTGTGGCCGGTTTTTTTATGTAAACTTAATGGAGACCGAATCTGCCACTGGCCTAAAGCCAATATCCATGTAGATCTTGTTAGAAGTGGGGTTGGCTAAATCGGTATAGAGGCAGCAGAATTTGTACTCTTCAGCTAGCAGCTGGCGGCAGAGACTGGCTACACAGCTGGTGGCGTAACCTTTTTTTCGGAAGCGCCGGGGGGTAAAGACCAGGTTGAGGGCGATGCCGTTGAATGTAGGGCGGGTTTTTTTGATCATGGAAACAGCTTCACCGTCCTCCCAAAGAAAGAAGGCTTTGCTGTCGATGCCGCTTGCGGCCAATTGCCTTGCTTGTTCCTGGCTGATTTCTGTCAAAGCTTCCCGGCAGAACTCTTGGATCCACTCGCTCAGCAAGTCCTGGTCGGCGCTATCGGCAAGCCGCAGCAAGCCCGGGGACAGGGGCACAGGGCTGACTACCTCCAGGCGGTAGATGCGCTGTTCCATTTCCACCTGCAGCGGCAGGCGGGGCCTCCACATCAGGGCAAAGAGCTCAGCTGGCTCTCGGGGGCCGATGACGCCGGAAAGAGGCAGGTTGCGGCGGGAAAGGTATGAAGCTGCGGCGGCAACTGCCCGCTGCCAGTCTGGCCCCTGGCTGGCCAGGACCAGGTGGCCTGTGGTCATGACCATGACCAAGCGGATTTGCTCTGCATCTGTCACGGTGGCCAGAAAAGGCTGCTGGGCGGGGGGCATTGCCAACAGGCCCAGGATAATCCCCAGAGGCAGGCCGTTGATATCTTCTTTTTCAATAAGGAATTGTTTTACTTGACTGAGAAACTCTTTTGGGCAGCTGTACTCTTGAGTCAGCATAGGTTTCACTCCCCTCTCTACCGGTGTTTTACCATGATTTTACTATAACTGCAAGAATAATCTAGAGTCGGGTTAGAACACTGACTGCTGTTTAGTGGTATAATCTTCTACAGTAAAGGCAATAGACTCAGGTGGAGGCGGTCATTATGCTCATATCCCGGGAACAGGTAAAGAAAACAGCGGCTTTGGCCAAATTGGCCCTGGGTGAAGAAGAGCTTGACAAGCTGGCAAACCAGCTTCAGGAGTTCTTGGACTATATCGATGTATTGCGGGAAATTCCTGCAGGGGAGGTAGAACCAGCGGGGGAGGACAGGGAGTCCTGGCTTTCTGAACGGGAAGATGCCTCTTGCCTCAGGCAGGAGCAGGTTGTGACCCTTGCTCCTGACAGCATCCAGGGAATGATTAGAGTGCCTAAGGTGATTGCCCATGGAGAAAATTAACTTAATGAGTTTGCGGCAAATGGCAGAGGGCATGGAGTCAGGGAAGCTTAGCTCCCGGGAGCTTACGGAGTATTACCTGGGCCGCAGTGAAAGACTGCAGGGCAAGCTTAACGCCTATATCACCATAACCCAGGACAGGGCTTTAGAAACCGCCTGCCACGTGGATGAACTGCGTCGGCAAGGCAGGGAACTCAGCACTCTAGCTGGCATTCCCATGGCGCTGAAGGATAATATTTCCACCCAGGGGGTGGCTACAACTTGCGCTTCCAAAGTGCTGGCGGGATATATCCCCCCTTATGACGCTACGGCAGTGAAGAAACTCAAGGACAATCCTCTCTTGGGCAAGGCGAATATGGATGAGTTTGCCATGGGCTCCAGCAGCCTGACCTCTGCCTTCGGACCTGTGGGCAATCCCTGGGACCTCAAGCGGTCACCGGGGGGATCCAGCGGCGGCTCTGCCGCTTTGGTGGCTGCAGGCTGCGCTCCTTTCAGCCTGGGGTCAGATACCGGCGGTTCGATTCGGCAGCCGGCGGCTTTTTGCGGGGTTACAGGCTTTAAACCCAGTTACGGACGGGTGTCCCGCAAGGGCCTGCTGCCCCTGGCTTCATCTTTGGATCAAATCGGCGTCCTCACCAGGTCTGTGGCGGACTGCGCCTTGGTGCTGCAAGCAATCTGCGGCCATGATCCCGGAGATTCCACTTCTGCCCGGCAGGATGTTCCCGACTTTGTTGCCGCCCTTAAAGCGGATGTCTCAGACCTTGCAATCGGGTTGCCCAGGGAAATATTGGACCGCTGCCCTGACATCAGTATCAGCGCCGCGGTGGAGGCGGCTGCCCTGGAGCTGGAGCGGGCGGGGGCAAAGATTCGCTGGGTTTCCATGCCTTATGAGCAGGAGTCTCTGGCCGCTTATATGCTGATTGCTACCGTCGAAGCCGCTTCCAGCCTGGCTCGTTATGACGGTGTCGCTTACGGATACAGGCATTTCGCCGCCTCTTTGGAAGAGATGTACACCGGCAGCAGGATCTTTGGGGAAGAGGTCCGCCGCCGCCTGATGCTGGGCGCTTTCAGTCTGAGCGCTGACAGCGGCTGCTCCTGTTATGAGCTGGGCCAGCAGGCCCGGC
>DIPE01000075.1:13182-13478 GCA_002427015.1 Firmicutes bacterium UBA5496
CCCTGCGGTGAGAGCGGGGGGCTGCCTCTAGGCATGCAGATGATGGCCCCCAGGTTCCGGGAGGATCTGCTCCTGCGGGTGGGCTATACTTGGCAGCGCCGCACCGACTGGCATCGGCGCTGTCCCCGGGAGGTGGAGCTATGAGGGCGGAAGCGGTAATAGGCTTGGAAGTGCATGTGCAGCTGCTGACTAAGGCAAAGCTCTTTTGCTCTTGTCCCACAGACTTTGGCGCCGATGCCAATACCAGGGTTTGCCCGGTTTGCCTGGGGCTGCCGGGATCGCTGCCGGTGCTGAAC
>DIPE01000075.1:13660-23286 GCA_002427015.1 Firmicutes bacterium UBA5496
CGCAAGCATTACTTCTACCCGGATTTGCCCAAGGGCTACCAAATCACCCAGCAGCACCCTCTGGCTCAGGAGGGAAGGGTGGACACTCCTTTTGGTCCTGTTGACCTTGCCCGCCTGCACCTGGAAGAAGATGCCGGCAAGCTGGTCCATACCACAGAAGGCACTTTAATTGACTTTAACCGCAGCGGCCTGCCCCTGGCGGAGATTGTTACAAAACCCTGCCTGACTTCTGCCAGCCAGGCCAGAGCTTTTCTGGAATCCCTGCGGCAGGTGCTGCTTTATGCCCATATCTCTGACTGCAGGATGGAGGAGGGCAGTTTGCGCTGCGACGCCAATATCTCCCTTCGGGGCGGGGGGAGGACTGAAATTAAGAACCTCAATTCCTTCAGGGCAGTGGAGAGGGCCCTGGAATATGAAATTAAGCGTCATAGCAGGGCTCTGGCCCAGGGAGAAGAGATAGCTTCTGAGACTTTGCGCTGGGATGAGGCCCAGGCCCGGACAGTGCCTATGCGAACCAAGGAAGACTATTGTTTCTTGCCCGAGCCTGACCTGCTCCCCCTGCGCATCGGCGCCGGGATTTTGGCGATGGCACGGAAAGATATGCCTGAATTTCCCCTGGTTCGTGCCGCCAGGTTTGTCCGGGAGCATGCCCTCCCGACTCAGAGCGCCGGCGTGCTCACTCAGACCCGGGCAATGGCGGACTGTTTTGAACAGGTTGTGGCCTCAGGGGCAAAGCCCCGGGCTGCAGCCAATTTGCTGCTGGGGGAAGTGTCCCGGCTCATTAACCAGGGGCGGGAGAACGTGCCCAGCCCACTTGAGCTGGCCCGGCTGCTGGCATTGCAAGAAGAGGGCAGCATTAGCGCCACAGCTGCCAAAGAGGTGCTGGCCCAGATGTTTGCCAGCGGCGAATCCGCCGACAGCATTCTCCAACGCAACAGTTTCAGTCAGCTTAGCGACAGCTATGCCCTGGAGAATCTGGCGAAAACGGTAATTGCCCAAAATCCTAAGCCTGTAGCCGATTATTTGGGGGGCAAAAAGAAGGCCTTTGGCTATCTAATGGGGCTGGCCCTGAAAGAGAGTGGCGGCCGCGCCAACCCGGGCCTGCTAAAGGAAATTCTGACCCGAAAACTGGCAGAAAAGCCAAAAAAAAATTAAACCTGCGCGCCTGCAGGTTTAATCTTATGCAGGAAATTAACCTGTTAACATCGAATAATTATGCAGAAGAAAGACTTAATGAGGAAGGGGGAGTTCAATTGAATAATCAAATTGAGGAACTCACCCTGATGCTGCTTTATCTTACAGCCTGGGAAGAAGAAGCGCGTCCTTTTGGCGTTCACAAGCGCAGTCTGAAATGCTACTGCTCTCGAATCCTGGACCAGTTGAATGCAGATGGCTTGCTGGTAAGCAGCGACAAGTCCAATTCAGTTTTTCTAACTAGTGAAGGCACACTAAGAGCCCAGGCCCTGGTGAAGAAGTATCTTGGCGAGAAGGAAATTCAGCTGTCATAAGAACGGGCGGGATTATTTCCCGTCCTTTTCTGTCGCCTTTTTCTGTGCTCTTTTGCCTTGTCAACCCCGCGCTTATCATATAACATCTATGTATGGACAAGCTGTAATATAGAACAGAAATGGAGAGGATACCCACTATGGTCAAAGAAATCATGAGCGGCAATGAAGCCATTGCCCGGGGGGCGTGGGAGGCGGGCTGTTCTTTTGCTGCCGCTTATCCCGGGACGCCCAGTACAGAGATCATCGAGAATCTCTCTGTCATCAAGGAAGTATCGTCAAGATGGGCTAATAATGAAAAGACTGCCCTGGACATGGCCATCGGAGCTTCCATTGGCGGCTTGCGTTCCCTGGCTGCAATGAAGCATGTTGGCCTCAATGTGGCTGCTGACCCCCTGTGCGCCGTAGGGTACACCGGGGTAAACGCCGGGCTGGTTGTAGTCACCGCCGATGACCCCGGCTGTCACAGTTCCCAAAATGAGCAGGATAACCGTCTGTATGCCCTGCTGGCGAAACTGGCGCTGGTAGAACCATCAGATTCTCAGGAATGCAAGGATTTTATCAAAGCGGCTTTTGAAATCAGTGAACGCTTTGACATTCCCGTCTTATTCCGTGTCACCACCAGGATATGTCATTCCAAGGGCATGGTGGAGCTGGAGCAGCCTGGCGAAATACCTGTGAAACCCTATCAGCAGAACAGACAAAAATATTGCATGCTGCCTGCTATGGCCAGAGTCCGGCACGCTTTCCGGGAAGAGTCACTGAAAGAACTTGAAGAATATGCAAATACCTGTGCCCTCAACAGGATCGAGTGGGCCCATGACCGCAAGCTGGGCATTGTCACCAGCGGCATTTCTTATCAGTATGCTAAAGAGGTCTTTGGCGACTCGGCTTCAATATTAAAGCTGGGCTTGACCAACCCCATGCCCAAAGCTCTCCTGAGAGAATTCTGCTCTGCTGTTGATAATATTTATGTCATTGAAGAAGGCGAACCATTTATTGAGAACGCCATCAAATCTTTGGGATTTGCCTGCACCGGCAAGGAGAAGATCCCGATCTTAGGAGAACTTAATGCCAAAATAGTCCGTGACGCCCTTGTGGGCCAGGAGGCGCAGGCTGGTTACAGCATAGATTTGCAGGCGCCGCCGCGGCCGCCGGTTCTTTGCGCCGGCTGCCCCCATCGCGGGTTCTTCTTCACTCTTAAAAAGAACAAGAAGCATATTGTGGCCATGGGCGACATCGGCTGCTATTCCCTGGGCGTAGGCGAGCCCTTTGGCGGTTTCGATATATCCACCTGTATGGGAGCTGGAATCTCTGGCACCATAGGCCTGGCCAAAGCCCTGGAGATGCAGGGAGACCCCCGGAAGGTTCTGGGCATGGTGGGAGACTCAACATTTTTCCATAGCGGACTGACCAGCTTAATCGATGTAATCCATGCTAACGCCAACGTCATTGCCTGTGTCCTGGACAATTCCATTACGGCCATGACGGGGCATCAGGTTAATGCCGGAAGCAGCAAGGACGTCCAGGGCAATGAGGTGGCGGCCATCGATCTGGTGGCAATAATCCGGGCTCTGGGAGTTCCTAATGAGCGCCTGCGGGTTGTGGATCCCTTGGACTTAAAGGCGGTGCAGGAAGCATTTACTGCTGCTGTCGCCGTAAAGGGACCTTTTGTCATTGTGACCAAGCGTCCCTGCGCTCTCATTAAAGAAGTGGCCCGGGCAAATGCAGGCAAGCATTGCCAGGTGGACCCCGACAAGTGTGTGGGCTGCAAGGCCTGCACCCTTATCGCTTGCCCTGCCATGGCTTTTAAGGATAATAAGGCACTGGTCGCCGATCCTGCTTCCTGCACGGCGTGCGGACTTTGTATGCAGATGTGCAAATTCGATGCAATCTCAAGGGTGGGTGAATAGGATGACAACTAATATTCTTCTGGTTGGCGTTGGCGGGCAGGGCACGATCCTGATGTCCAAGGTTTTGACTGCCGGTTTGGCGCAAATGGGTTATGATATCAAGATGAGTGAGATTCACGGCATGAGCCAGCGGGGTGGCACGGTGATAACACAGATTAGGTTTGGCGACAAGGTCTATGCCCCCAATATCGGGGAAAAAGAGGCCGATGTGATTGTATCTTTTGAGAAGGTGGAGGCCCTGCGGGCGCTGCCCTTCTTAAAGAACGGCGGCACCATGGTCACCGACGAACATGAGATTTACTCCATGCCTGTACTCACCGGCAAGGCGGAATACCCAAGTAATGCCCTGGTTGCCCTGGCAGAAGCTGTGGAGAACTTGGCCATTATCCCGGCCAGGGCCAAGGCTCTGGAACTGGGCAATGTCCGCGTGCAAAATATCTGTTTGCTGGGAGCCCTGGTCAAGGTCCTGAAATTAAAGGGAGTTGACTGGAAGGGGCTGCTGGCATCCTTTGTTCCGGAAAAGGCTCTGGCCATTAATCAACAGGCCTTTGATGCCGGGTATGCAATGATATAGGGATAATAAAAGGAAGACAGGTTTATTCCCTGTCTTCCCTTTATTTTACGCCTGGTTTTTGTGGGAATGTTCACAGTGCTCACTGTGAGGGGGCTCCACTTGAGGCCAAATATCCTCTATTCGGGACAGCATTTCCGGCTCAGACACATAGCTCTCTACATAGCCGCAGTTTGTGCAGACGTAGTTGTCCAAGGAGATGCTGCGAATAAAACTTAAGGGTATTGAGCTGGCATTGCCGGTCTCAGCGCGCAGTTTTGAGCTGCAATACACTTGGGCACAATGACACCGAGGGCAAATTCCGTGTTTCAACAGACATTCCTCCTCTTCCAAAATTGCTATTTCTTCATAATGAGAATCTTATTATCTTCCATAAGGGCCAGAGTTTCACCATTGGCGGTTATGGAAATGTCGTAATACAAAATATCAAAGCTGTAAGGCAAATATTCCCGAATATTGCCTTGGCTATTGAGCCGTACCAAAACATGGCACTGATCCCACAGGGGCAGGAACCAGAAAATGTTCTGGTTTTCACCCCAAACTGCAAACTGGCCAGGGGTTTCTACTGGGGTAACAGTTCCCTGCTTGTGGTTATAAATCCAGCTATTACCCATTATGTCTTCGATGATGGCAAGGTTGCCGTTAGGAGACCAGCTGGAAAAAGACATGAGATCTTTGTCAAAACTAAAGGTTTTGACCTCTTGCTGGTCTTTGTAGACCAATAAAGTCTTGCCTTTGATAGTAAGCCAGGAAAAGTCCCCGTTGACATTGCTGTTCAATTTCCAGGCACGCTCAGTTTCAATGGTCCATTTTGGAGGCACAAGGTGGAGCAAAACTATCTGGTGCTCCCGTTGGGCCTGGACCATAAGGTCTTCATTTGTCCAGTTGAAGTCGATGATGTCGTATTCCGGGGGCAAAGTGTATCTGGCGCTATCTTGCACAGTGATGATGTGCAGCCGCCCCAGCCCGGTGGATGTCATGGTTTGGAGGGCAATGTATTTGCTGTCCGGGGACCATTTAAATAAGATTGCATCCCCCAGGGACTGGGGATTGCTTCCCGAAGCTGACAGGTCAGTGAGAATCAGGTCGGAAACCATGATTTGATCTTGGGGATGCTCCCGCCATCTTCGCCAAGCCAGCCACTTGCCATTAGGGGAGATTTGGATGGCATCCAAGATTTCTCCTGAGGCATATTTCCTTGTATCTGTCTTGGTCTTAGAATCGAGAGCGGCATAGACAGCGCGGAAATCCACAAATTTCGAATCTATTTTTTCTATATGCCGGAAAATGTCCCGGGCTGTTTCCCACAAATGCATCTGAATCAAGTTGCGTCCATATTGGTAAGCGACCTGGGGCTCATCTGGGGCCAAATGGTAGTACTGACGGCCTGACATCATATGCAGCCAGGCATGGTTAAGGCCTTGCTTTGCAATCTCTATAATCATTTCTTGGGGCATTCCCTTAGTATATTGGCTCAAATCTGCTTTGGGATCTGCTCCGGCCAGGCGTATGAGCAAAGTGCGCTTGACAGCCAAGTACTCGGGAGTGATGCTTTCTTCTAAGTCGAATTCTTTCTGCAGCAAAAATGCAAGTGCCTCTTTCGGGCCTTTTTTGTCTCCGATAATGCTTGCTTTGCGTGTGACTGCAATGATATTGTTTGGATACAGTTCCAAGGCCCGATCCAAGGCGGGTTCTCCCAATAGAGGCGAGGATTCCAGCGCTTTTGTCAGCAGCAAGTTGAAGGCTTTTTGGTGAATCAGCCAGTTGTTCTCACCCTGGGCAAGGGCAAGATTGACTGCATCCAGAGCCAGCGGCAAATCGCAATATTTAGCGATTAAAAAGCCTACCTCTTTTACTGCAACTTTCAGCATTTCACCCTCACTTTGGGCTCTCACTCGTTTCGCCAGTTCCAGGGCGGATTCGCTATGGCCTGTATTCAGAAGATGTTTAGCCACGTCCGTAAAGATAATGGCCAGCTCAAGATCGTCCATTTTCTGGGCATCGGTAAGAGAGAGCACTGTTTGTGCCGCTTCTCGTCCTTTGCCCTGGGAAAGCTGACATACAACTAATTTATATCCTGCTTCAGTCCATTGTGGTTTGCTGGCCGTGAGACTGATGAGAATAGGCTCAGCCTGAGCGTATTTCCCGGCTTCAATCAGCTGCTCAGCCAGCTTCAATTGCAGCCAAGGATAGCTGAACACCAGCAGCGCCAACACCAGAACCACAATAATGCCGCCGCAGATGGCCTGAATTTGCTTCTTGTTAAGTTTCTTTTTTAACTGGGGTTCTGGCATGGAATCACCTCCAAGACGTAATTCGAATGTCTCGGTAAACTGCCAAGTAAAAACCACTCTGGCTATTATTGTATCATATTCTGCGGGCAGACACTTTAAGAAATTTCCCAGGAAAAGT
This sequence comes from Firmicutes bacterium UBA5496, assembly GCA_002427015.1. Lineage (GTDB taxonomy): Bacteria > Bacillota > Proteinivoracia > UBA4975 > UBA4975 > UBA4975. The sequence continues at coordinate 20,062 of DIPE01000075.1, forward strand.
ATAGTAAAATTGCTGGCCACCGCAATTGATCCACATAAAAAAAGCCGGAACGCCGGCAAGGGAAATAGGAGGATCCTGAAAATGCTGTTTGTAGTTGCTAATATTCGGTATAGATAGCTATTTACCTCTTTGCTATATTGCTGTTATAGAATTGTAACATAGCAAGCTTCTAATGTTATAATCAATTTAAGGGCATCGGTACAGTGCGTAAACGGCTTCAATAACCATAGAATATAAAAGGGAAAAGGCGATTAATGCAAAATAACTTCGATTATTTCATTGAAAAGATTCCCGTTAACATTCACAATCACACTAAATCGATTATTACCACGAATATTGCTATCTTTGTTCCGGAAAAATTCGTTACAGACAGAAAGATGATTGTGGAAGAGTATCACTTTGTAATTTGTTACACCACCCCCCCTGAAGCGACGATTGGCTCAACTACATACCAATTTAAAAAAGGCAGCCTTATTTGTATGGCCCCTGGCGATGATATCCTGGTTCATCCCTTTAATGACTCTTCTTCAGTGAAGTTTGTGACAATCTGCGTCAACAAAGAATTCTTAGAAGAAATATATGTGCAAAGTGGCGGGAAGGGACAGCTCTTATTTCATAAGCCGGATAACATGTATAGTTATCAACTTCTGGCAGCAGTAGAGGCATTAATCTATGAAATCATAAATTACGGGGAAACTAACCCGCTGATGATAGAAAGCCTCGAAAATCGCCTGGCAATACAATTATTGAGAGATTCCAACCAGAAGTTTAAGATCAATGCCGTCGAATCCGGCGGCCCGGAAGATACTGTACAGAAGGCCATACGGTATATCGAAACTTATTACAGCAGCAACATTACTGTTAAGGCCGTTAGCGAAGCAATCTACACAAGTTCTTCCTACCTACATAAGATATTTTTGCAGCACGTGGGCAAGACTCCTTACCAGTACATCATGGATTACAGGCATATGAAGGCGAAATCAATGCTGGAGACTACGGATATCTCAATCGAAGAAATAGCAAGGCAGTGTGGTTTTGTAAACAGTGCCCATTTCTCCAGCACATTTAAACAAAAGGAAGGTATTTCACCGTTAGTATACCGGAAGTCCTTGGCTTCTGCAGAAGGCGTCTCAGAGAATTAAGGGGACTGATGAGCATTCGGGTTAATTAACACCGGGTGCTTTTTTTGTGGTACTGTAAATAGTTTTTTATAAAAAAAAAGCTAATATTTGAAAAGAAAACAGAGTGTTATGCATCTATAATGAACGGTGAAGAGGTGAAAGGACCTTTCCGCATTGATTATCATAAGGCTAGGAGAGAAATAATGAAAAAGATTGTAACTTGCGCTTTTATTGTTGTCTTAATTATATCACTTGCCGGGTGTGGGATAAGCGGTAAAAAGCCTAATAAAGAGGGTGGGAATAACAACCTGTCGCCAGGTTCCCCTGGAAATAAGGAATTAACTCTGCCGGAAAGCTATCCCAAGGAGACCCTGCCCTTGGCGGCAGATGCTGAGATTCTCGATGTCAGGGAGAATCCTGCCAACAACGGTATTGAAGTCGATTATGTAAGCAGCAATAATATCGATACATTGATTGATTTCTATGAGGGATTGCTGCTCACTGCTACAGATTTAGAGACATCTCAACTTGAGTCTGGCGCCATGATTACCGCCAAGGTGGGCGATGTTTATTATACCATCATGCTCAACAAGGGTATTATGGACAATAACCCGAAATATGCCGGCAAGGTCGCTGTGTCAGTCATCCTCAGCGGAAAAGAACAAGAGCCCTCCTTGCCTGATGGGGACGGAGAAACCTGGCCAGAGGATGAACTGCCAGGGGTTCCCCAACTCATGGGTTATATCAGCCAAATTCAACGCGAGGATGACATCGTGCGCCTTGAAATTATTGTCGGCAATGATGATGCAGTAAAAAGCTATATAGGCGAATTGAGAGCAGCCGGCTTTAGATTTGACGCTGAGCCGGATCCCGAAAGTGAACACATTGAATTTTTCGCCTTTAAAGGCAACAGCGTTTTGAATTTCGCTTATAAAGCGGAGGAGCAGCTTGTCTTCATTGAATATCAGAAATAAAGATGCATAATGAATCATATAAGCGCCAGCAGGATGATAATACTCCTGTTGGCGTTTTTTATCCCAACCTTTACTGGTTTTACAGTGAAGGAATGCCATAGCCGCTAATCCTCCAAAAGAATGCTCATCACTTATGCTACATAAGTGTTTTGCCCGATGTAATGTGTGATATTCTATCTATTAGAAGGAGCGGCTTCCCAGTCCTTTTGGCGAATGTCTGCCGCAGAATAAGGAGGGTCAGCAAATGCTTGTCCAACCTGGTCAGCATCTGGAACTGACAATTGAAAATATCAGCCATCAAGGGGAAGGCGTCGCCAAATATCAGGGTTACACAGTGTTTGTGCCCTTCGGCGCCCCTGGGGATCTAGTCAAGGCGCAAGTGATTAGCGCTAAAAAGGACTACGCCCGGGCAATCATCAAAGAAATCCTCCAGCCTGGACAGCGGGTGGAGCCAAAATGCCCCTGGTTCCAGGAGTGTGGCGGCTGCAACTTGCAGCATCTTAATTATGACATACAGCTGGCAATCAAGACGGAAACGGTCAGGACTACTCTTAAGCGCATTGGGGGCATTTCCCCGGATATTGTCAAGGACATCCTGCCCACACGGGCCTGGAGCTATCGCAACAAGCTGCAGGCGCCTGTGGCCATGCACATGGGACAGCTGACTGCAGGTCTGTACAAGCCCCGCAGCCATGATTTGATCCCAGTGTCTGAGTGCGCCATCCAAGAGGATGTCAATAACCAAGTAGCAAAACAGATAGCGATTATTGCCCGGGAAACAGGAGTAACAGCCTGGGAGGAGCGGGAACAAAAAGGCAGTTTAAGGCATATTCTCATCCGCCACTCTCAGAGGAGCGGGCTGACTCTTGCCGCCCTGGTAGTAAGCGTCTTGGACTTCCCCAATCGGGAGCGGTTTCTTAAGAAGCTGAGAGAAGAGATGCCGGACCTGCACAGCTTGGTTCTAAATGAAAATCCCCGTCCAACCAATGTCATCCTTGGAGACAGGGAAGAAGTAATCTGGGGACCGGGCTACATCACCGATGCAATTGGGGAGTTGACCTTCGAAATTTTCCCTCCAGCTGAGCTGGCCTGCCAAAAAGAAAGGGCGGAAATCTTGAAGGTCAACTCCC
>DIPE01000029.1 GCA_002427015.1 Firmicutes bacterium UBA5496
CACAGCGTGGGAGACATCATTCGCCAGCGCATCAGTCGGGCAGAAAGGTGGGTTGAGGAGATCAACAAACTTATGGAGCAGCGGGATACCTCCAGCGGCCTCACCTTCTCCCTGCGCTGGAAACCCCGGACGGCAGACCATGAAGAAGAATTAGATACTGCCGAACTGGTGGACCTGCTCCGCAAGGATCCCAACCTCCTCAAGGAAGAGGACATGACCCTGATCTCCCGGCACTTCCGCTCCAAGATTGACCGGGCCAAGGTGGAATTGGCAGATAGAGAGTACGGGGAGACCTTCCATTCCATTGTGCGGGAACTCTTGGACTACCGCACCTGGTTTGACTTCAAACTCTTTTTCCGCAAAGGTCAGGAGAACAAAAGGGAACTGACCAATACCATGTTCTTTACCTTCAGCGGCGGTGAAAAGGCCATGGCCATGTACATCCCCCTTTTCTCGGCGGTGTATTCCCGTTACCAGGAGGCCAGGCCTGACGCCCCCCATCTCATCTCCCTGGACGAGGCCTTCGCTGGGGTGGACGAGACCAATATCCGGGACATGTTCGACCTCATGGAGAAACTCGGCTTTAACTATATAATTAACTCCCAGTCCCTGTGGGGGGATTATGATACAGCCGGCCGCCTGTCCATCTGCGAACTGGTCCGGCCCAAAAACGTGCCCTGGGTAACGGTGATCCGCTACCTCTGGGACGGCAAGACCCGGCGCCTGCTCAGCAACCAGGCTGCTGCAGCCAAGGAGTAGTAAGATGGACAGCAAACTGAGGGAAGCAGCCAATTACTTTTCCCAGCCAGGGTTTCAGCGCTTGCTGCCCCGCATGGCCCAGCGCTACCGCGGGCTGGGCAGGATTGGCGGCACTGTAACAATTAGCAATCTTACCACCCAGGAACAGCAATCTATTGGTGGGGTTCTGGGCAAGGACCTCACCGGCAAAAAATCCGTAACCCTTGGTCTGGCCCAGTTTCAAGAGGCCTTAGGTCAGACTAAGTTTGCGGGGGTAGATTTAATTGACCTGTTAACTGCCGCCCTGAAACAGGATCTAATTCCCAAGAGTGAGGAGCGCCGGGCCAGGCAGGAGATGAGGATGAGGTACTTTCAGTCCCTTAGGAAAGGGCATCCTCATGTTCTCTGCCAGGACTGGCTAGGGCATATTGAGGATAGCGGACCAGGCGCCCGGGTCATCCAAATGGCCTACAGCGCCGACCCCAAGCAACTGAAGTCTGACCTGGACCAGGTCCTCACGGCCCTTACTCAGCTGCCGTCAGCTGATAATACCTACTGCCGCCTGCCCATGTGGGCGGCGAAGATAACCGGTAATCCCCACGGTTTTGACCCGGACACACCCCGGGGCAAGTACTTGCTGGCGGCCCTCCAATTCATCCGTACCCAAACTGAGCATACTGAAATTCAAGGCAAACTCACGGGAGAACAGGTATGGGAGCTGCTGGATCACTTCGGCATCGTCCGGGACGACCTCCTGAACTTCGTCACCTGCGCCAGTTTGCTAGCAAGTAAGCATCAGCAAATTATTCCCCTCTGGCACGAGGCATATAAGGCCAATAGTGTCCTCAATCTTCCCGTCCGGGAACTGGCAAAAGCGGACCAAGTTCTCCTTCCTGACAATCACACTGTTGTCTTCGTGTTGGAGAATTCTGGAGTGTTTTCCGACCTGGCCGATACCTTCGAAGGTAATTTGCCGCCCATGGTCTGCACCCACGGCCAGTTCCGCCTGGCCACATATCTGCTCCTGGACAGACTCATTGTTGCCGGGGCCGAAATCTGGTACTCTGGGGACTTCGATCCCGAAGGTCTCTTGATGGCCCAGCGCCTGATTTCACGTTACCCTGACAGGGTTAAACCTTGGCGTTATTCACCTGGTGATTACCAGACCTGCATTTCTAATGTGAGCATCCCATCCCGCCGCCTTAAGCAGCTGGACAGAATCCATTGCCAGGAGCTAAGGAAAACAGCTGCTGAGATAAAGGAAACAGCCAGGGCAGGCTACCAAGAAAACCTGGTTACCCTCCTGGCTGAGGATATCCGGAAGCAAGCCAAAAATATGCTGATATGAAAGCTTAACTCATGAAAAGACTGGCCCCAACCCCCTATGGCCAGACGGGGGTACTAGTGATTACAACAGGCGCTGGCTTTTTTATGGGCGTCAATCTGCCTGGACAGCGGCTGTTAAAGGGAAAACCGGGTCGATAATTAAAGCGGCGTAGTTGGTGAAAAAGGAGGTATTGATATGCCAATTGAGTTTAAACCCTTAAAAATCGCCCATCTGCCTACTCCCCTGGAGGAGGCAGACCGGTTGGCAGATGCTTTGGGCGGTACAAAGATATTTATCAAGCGGGACGACGCCACCGGCCTGGCGGGAGGCGGCAATAAAGCCCGCAAATTGGAGTATCTGGCGGCGGAGGCTCTGGCCCGGGGAGCTAATTGCCTCGTTACTGTGGGCGGCCCCCAGTCTAACCATGCCCGTATGACCGCCGCTGTGGCCGCCTGCCTGGGCCTTAAGTGCCGCCTGTATTTGCAAGGCCAGCGCCCCCAGGGATTAAGGGGCAACCTGCTTTTGGACCGCTTGCTGGGGGCTGAACTGATTTTCTGCGGCCCATGCAATTACAAGGAAATCTACAAGCAAATTGAACAAGATGGGGCAGAACTGTTGCAGCAGGGCATTAAGATTTATTTAATCCCCTTGGGTGGCTCAAATCCCCTGGGTTCTTTGGGCTATGTCCGGGCTATGACCGAGGAACTGGTCCCTCAGTGTAAGCAACGGGGCATTAAACCCCAGGCAATTATCACTGCTGCCGGTTCCGGCGGCACTATGGCGGGAATTATGCTTGGTCTGGCTATCGCTGGCTGGGATGTGCCGGTCTGGGGCTACAGTGTCAGTGCCCCGGCTGAGCATGTGCAGAAAGAAGTTGCCGCCATCTTCAACGGGGCCAGCGAGCTCTTGGGGGAATCATATCGTATTAGCCCTGGCCAGGTGCAGATTGATGTCAGCCAGATTGGCCAGGGATACGGCATCGCCACCCCCGGCGCCCTGGAAGCCTTGCAGCTCTTTGCCCGCAATCAGGGATTGTTGCTGGACTCGGTTTATACCGCCAAAGCTGCTGCAGGCATGATTGCTGCCATCCGCAGGGGCCAATGGCAGGAAGGACCTGTCATCTTTATTCATACCGGCGGCTGGCCGGCGCTCTTCGCCAAGGATGATGTTGAATCCTGGCTGCTTAAGGAAGAATAATCTGGGGTAACCGAAAAGTCTTTTCTTTACGAACATAAAAGTTTGTGGTCTATTACACCGTATGATGAATCCATAAATTCACGGCGGGCTAGGTTAGCCCGCATTTTTCATAATTTGCATGACGCAGATGGCGCAGCAATGCCTGCTTAAGGGTAAGCTAACAAGAATGGTCTGTAGTAGTGTGCATTCTAACGAGATAAGCATAATATTCATCGCCCTGGGGAAGTTCCCAAACACCTGCTTTTACAGTGGGCAGCTGAACATCCCTTAGATGCCGGAATTCTTCAGCACGTTGCCCCAAGCCGCTGTAGCGGTTGAACCCGTCCCTGCCTTTAGAGAGGATACCTTTGCAAATGCCTATAGGAGGCCAACTGGCAACCAGCCTGGAATCTTTTTAGTCAATCTATCTTACTCCCACCCCAAAAGTGAAATAGATGCATTGGCATTTCACGAAACCATGCCTGGTCATCATTTGCGGGCTGCTTTGCAAAGAGAAGCAAAACTACCGTCATTCAGATCCCTGGTCAGATCAAAGGCGTATACTGAAGGTTGGGCTCTCTATGCGGAAAAGCTAATGTATGAAAACGGCTGCTACAGCAGTCCCTTAAGCGAGCTGGGATATCTGCCAGTCAGAGTTGTTTCGGGCGCCCGGCTGGTTATGGATACAGGCATACACTTCAAGAAATGGACCCGGGATGAAGCTATAGAATACCTTTGGAAGACAACCGGCTTGAAGCAAGATTACGAAATAGATCGCTATATAGTCTGGCCGGGGCAAGCACTGGCCTATAAAATAGGTGAGCTGAAGATTCTGGAGCTGCGAGAAATGGCGTCCACCGGCACTGTGCTCCTGGATATACTGGAGCAAGAAGTTATCAGGTACATAGAGGACAAAAAGAATATCTCCTTATTAATAGACAGCACCCAGGGCAAGAAGGTATACCTCCCCATCGATTAGTTCATATCTCTCTTCGCTATTCCGGGTCATCTCCTGGAATTCCTGATAGGTCACGGACCCAGGTGCAGGGTACGCCTGAACTCCTTCCTTGGCTGTGTCAGCCTGATTAAGGCCGATTAGTTTAGCAATAGGAATGCCATTTCGGGTCACTGTAATGTCTTCTCGGGCAGCCAGGACGAGATACTTGCCGAAGTTATTCTGGAGTTCGGTGGAATTTACTATCATTGTGGGACTCCCCTTAGCTAATATGGATAATCTGCCTAAGAGGATTACCAGGAATAGGCGTTTTCTCTAAGCGAATAGGGGTCGATTAATTTATGAACCTCTGCCTGTTTAAAGGATTTTTAAGAGCGGAAAGCGAAATTAAGGACTTGGACCTGGGATGGAATACGGACTATGAAAAAATGGAGTCAGAAAATGAAGATACCGATTATATTTGAAGATAATCACCTGCTTGTGGTAAACAAACCTCCCAATATCTTATCCCAGGCAGACAAGACCGGGGATGAAGACCTGCTGACCTTGCTCAAGCAGGATTTAAAGCTCAGGTATAATAAGCCCGGCAATGTCTACTTGGGTTTAGTGCACCGTCTAGACAGGCCTGTTGGCGGTGTAATGATTTTCGCCAAAACCTCTAAGGCCGCTTCCCGCCTGTCAAATCAGATTCGAGAACGAGAATTCAAAAAAACATACCTCGCCGTTATCCATGGCAAGACTGAGCAGTCAGGTAGATTAAGACACTATTTAGTTAAAAACCCGGATACCAATATGGTTGCTGCAGTTGGCAAGGGCACAATAAACGCAAAGGAAGCAGTCTTGGACTTTCTGCTATTAGAAAGCAGCAAGGGCTTAAGCTTGCTCAAGATTAACCTCTTAACCGGGCGGTCTCATCAGATTCGGGTCCAGCTTGCCGCTATCGGCCATCCTTTGTTTGGGGATTTAAGGTATGGTGCAAAAGTAAACAAGCCCGGCCAGCAAATCGCCCTGTTTTGCCAGCAAATATCCTGTTTGCATCCCACTCTCAATGAGCTTATGACTTTCAGCCAATTGCCCGAAGACGCATATCCATGGAATCTATTTACTGCATATTAACTTGGAGCAATAAAAGGAGGTATTTAATTGCATTATCGAAACGCTGAGAAAGAGGACATCCCCGGGATTGCCGCCTTGCAGCAAAAATACCATGTCTCAACAATCAGTGATGAAGACAGGCCCGATGGTTTCGTGACAACCCTTTTTTCCGAAGCACAGTTTGCAGAGCTCATCGAAAAGGAAAACGGACTGGCCATTGCCCTGGACGGCGAGAAAATTGTGGCCTATGCAATGGCAGCCTCCTGGCAATACTGGTCGGCATGGCCCCTCTTTCAATATATGATTGAGGACCTGCCAAACACAGAGTACTTGGGTCAAAGGCTCTCAACAGAAAATTCCTATCAATATGGACCTATTTGCATTCATAGGGATTATCGGGGCACTGAGGTCCTGCCAAACCTTTTCGAGTTTTCTCGGAGGCAAATGGCGCCCAGGTTTCCAATCCTCATTACTTTTATCAACAAAATTAACACCAGATCCTTTAAAGCCCATACTGAAAAACTGGGCCTGGATGTCATTAAAACCTTTGAATTTAACAATAACCAGTATTATGATCTGGGTTATGACATGTCCAAGGTAACCCCCAAGCAGACGCTTTTTTAGTAGCCCGCTGCTTACACATACAAAAAGACCGGCCAAGCTTAATTAGCCTGGCCGGTTCTATGTCTTCACTATTTAGTTATCCTGGACTCGGGCAAAAACAGACTTGTCACAAAGGCCGTTCCCGCGGCAATAACGAGAACCAGCATGGCCCTTTGAAAGCCTGCCTGGCCATAAAAGCGCACTCCTTCTGCCATGGCCCCATCCCAGCCGGCATCCAGGCGCCAGCCGATGATAAGATTAAACAAAGCTGTGGCCAAAAAGCCTGCCACATTGATAAATCCTGTTGCTGTCCCAGACAGTTCCGGATGATTTATCTCCTTGACTTGGCTGAAACAGAGGGTAAAGACAATTCCCAGGAAGCCGGCGACAAAATACAGGGGCGCCAACACCGAGACAGGAGGCATGGCCCCGGCAATTATCAGCACATATACCCAAAACAGGGTAAGAGCGCCGCTGCCAATGATGATCAGTCTTTTCTTGGACCCCAGCTTGTCCGCCAAAATCCCAACCACAGGCGAGCCCAGCAATATCCCCAGATTGAGGAGAAGAACATAATTCGAAGCCTGGGTTTTAGTAAAGCCGTATACCTGCGCCAGATAAGGCACCCCCCACAGGCCGGAGAATGACATAATCCCTCCCATGAGGCCGGCGATGACAAGGGCATTAAGCCA
>DIPE01000025.1 GCA_002427015.1 Firmicutes bacterium UBA5496
GAGCGCCTGGTGATTTATAAAGTTAATAATAAGGCTGATGGCGAGGATATTCTCCAGGCAGTATATCTGACAGCTTTTTCAAGGTTTAGGACACTGCGTGATAAGGAAAAATTCAAAGCTTGGATATTTGCGATTGCTCGAAATAAAATCAATGACTTTTATCGAGCTAAGGCTAAAACACTTGAGCTTCCGCTTGATGAAAACATCAATTATCAAACCTCGTTTTCACGAATGGGCATGACTGTGAATGAAGTCGTTAATGAGACTTTATCAAGCCTTGCTGACAAAGAAAAACACATTCTATATCTTTACTATTTTAAGCAAATGTCGCAAAGCGAAATTGCAAAAGCACTCAGTGTACCACTAGGTACAGTAAAAAGTCGTCTGTATTCTGCCAAGCAAAGCTTTCGGGAAAAGTATCCATATCCACCTATATTGAAAGGAGAAAAATTTATGAGCAGATTTCCAAATATCATGCCCGATGTTAGGATTGTCAGGATTGAGAAACCCGCATTTAGTGTTGCCTGGGAAGAGGCCGCAGGTTGGTTTATTACCCCGAAACTTGAGGAAAAGATATCATGGGCAATGTATGATTATCCCCAGAAAACACGCAGTGAAACAGTCGACCTCGCAGTAGTCGGCAAAGCGGTGGTGCACGGAATTGAAGGTGTCGAGATTATCGCAATCGAAAACAGTCCAAAGGAATTCAATCAAATTGATTCAGCAGTGAAAGCCGATCGCACCTTCGTTATGCAGCTTACCGAAACACATAGCCGTATTTTGCTTGAATCTCATTATGTTGGTGATGTTAAACAGACCTATACTTTTTTAGACGAAGAATTCCTTAAAAACTGGGGTTATGGCGAAGATAATTGTGGAAACGAAACACACATCAAGCCAAAAGGCTTAATCACCATCGAAGGAAATAAGCTAACAGCCAAAGAAACAAACGTGCTTGACATTGTCGGTCGCTACGAGGTTATTATTGGTAATAAAACTTATGATACAATTCTTGTTGTTGATATCGAAAGCTATAATGGTGGGATAATGAGCGAAACCTATCTTGATAAGAATGGCAAAACAGTTTTATGGCGCAGATTCAACAAAGATGACTGGGCTTTCAAAAGCTATCATCAAAAATGGAGTGAAAAACTACCACTAAACGAAAAAAAAGATGTTAATGGCGAAACTTATGTTCATTGGTATGATTGTATAACTGATTATATTTTATAAAATTCTGGGGCGAATTTACGCCCCAGAATTTTTTAATTATCAGCAATGCATCAATCCGTCCCTAAAAATAACTGGTAGTAGGTCGCATGCAGGCGGTTTTCCGGTATAAGCGCAGGACATTTGATTTTGATATATAATTAAATCCATGGGGAAAAAGAAGGGGTGGAATGTAATGATTAGAGATGTAAAAAAAAACGGAATTGCAGCAGGTTGCCGACTGCGCTTATCGCTTAAATATCAACCCTGTACATAGATGCAAGGCTTTTCCTTTAGATTATCGCGATATCTGCAACCAATTCCAGAAGATGCTCGAACATCCACATGACAGGCTGTTAATCTTCGAAGAAAATGATCGAATAAGTGGTGTTCTAGCTTTGCTTGTTGAACCTCAAGACAAGTATCTTGAGGCAATTGGCGGGGTTTTTGCCGAAAGCAATTATCCCCGCGTTGCCAAGGCTTTTTTTGATTACATAGCATACAGCTACAGTGGCTACTTTATGCACGCTGCCTACCCCGAAGAAAACGCGCAGGCATTGAAATTTATGGAGTCTTTAGGTGCGGAGTTGGAAGACTCAGATTATGAGATGCGTTTAAAAAAGGGCGAACTTAAGGTCTGCAGCCCGGCCAATGATGTTGTGCAGTTAACGGAGAGGTACCATAAGAGCTTTGTTGAGTTTCATGATGCACGACACCCGGATGTTTTTTGGACTGGGGAGAAATTGCTAGATGCCATAGACAAATTTCGCATTCATATTGTTACTAAGAAGGAGAAAGTCATTGGCTCCGTTGTTACCAGCAGACAGACTGAAGAGATATTTTTTATTGCGGTAGCGGAGGACAAACATGAATCGACTTATGGCAAGGCGTTATTGCTTCAAGCTGTGCAGGATGCTTTTGCAGACGGAGCGGAAGAACTGCTCTCTATGGTGGAGAGAGATAGTGATTCGAAAATAAACTTGTTTGAAAACCTGGGATTTAAAAGAACAGATACATGTTTAACATTTAAGTTTAGACTCTAGTGACGCATTTCCGTGCCTAATCTGACAGGCGGCTAGCAGGAAGGTTTGACAAGATACCCGTTACACCTTAAAATATGTATGGGGAGGTGTATGCAATGCGGACAAATATTGATATTGATGATGAACTCATGGAGAAAGCTATGAGCTTGTCTGGTTTATCCACAAAAAAAGACGTTGTCAATAGAGCGCTTTTCGAGTTTGTGCAAAATCATTCCCGCAAAGATCTGATTGATCTGGAAGGCAAGATACAGATGGCAGATGGTTACGATTATAAGCAAATGAGAGGGGGCAGAGACCTTGGTACTGGTAGACACATCAGTGCTGATAGGGTTTCTGAAGGGGAAGAGCAGCGATAAAGTAAAACTCTTTAAAGAAATTCTTTTGCGCAATATACCCTTTGGTATCTCCCCCCTGACTTTGCAGGAAGTTCTGCAGGGCGCTCGCACGGAAAATGACTTTTACACCTTAAAACAATTCCTCTCCTCTCAGCGCATTTATTATTTGGATAATGAGGCTGAGACTTATGAAAATGCTGCCAGAATCTACTTTGAGCTCAGGCGAAGAGGGGTAACTCCAAGGAGCACTATAGATATACTAATAGCCCTTACAGCTATTGATAATAACTTGTTGCTGCTTCATGACGACAGGGATTTTGATGCTATGGCTGGACAATTATCAGATCTTCGGATCTTGAATAAACTCTACTAAATACCCAAAACCGGCGCGCAGCGCCGGTTTTAGAAATGAAGAGCTTATTATAATTTCCCGGGTATGATTAGATACTCCAGGCCGAGATTTACCAAGACCAGGAAAAGAGCGACAATACAGATGAGAATTCCGGTGAGGGCTGTATTATGCCGTTCCGTCCTTAAAGTTAACCCTCCCAATACCAAACCTCCAACCGCAACCGGAAGTCCCAGGAAGGGAATTTGCCATAACCAAATTCCCGCCAGCAAGCCTAGGGCAATCGAACATACAGCCATGATTAGATGACCTTTGGCTTTCAATCACTTCTCCCCCCTCTGGCTGACATTATATACCATTAGGAAAGTTTTGTATAGTCTGCCTGGGAAAGGAAAAAAGAAATTTTGGTTTTCACGAAAATATCGATTTAAACCAGGCCAGGTCCTCACCGGTTATGCAGGACATCAGGCGCAGGAGCAGATAGTAGGCAGCGGCGGTGGTGAGGATGCAAAGGGGTAGCCAAGTGATGTGCAGGGTATAAAAAACCAGGTTGGAAATAATCAGGGCATTGAGTATACAGAAAAGCATTTTGCATATTGCGCCTGCAGTAATTTTCAAGGACACAAACTTTCGCAAACGGTTTAGGCTTAAACCGAAATTCAAAGTCCGGGTGAGAAATAGGGTGAATATATAGCCAGCTATGGCGAATTTGGGCAGCAGCAGGTAGATGAGGGTGACGCCAATCAGGGATTCAAAGATGTTGTAAGCCATGGAAGGCACTTGCTGGCCAATGCCCTTCAGCATTCCGTCGACAATTGAATCCATATACATCACCGGAATCAAGGGGGCCAGGATTTTAAGATAATAGCCTGCTTGGCTGCTGTTGTATACGACGCTTCCTAGTTCCGCTGAAAATCGAAAAAAAATACTCATGACGCCGATAGAGGATATTAACCCCAAACTAATTACTCGGTTAATAATATAGCTGAGCCGGTTGGGGCGTCCTTGAGCCTGGCATTCTGCCAGTTCAGGGACGATAAGATCCGAAATTGCATAGAGGAGAACCGCAGGAAACATCAAGAGCGGTATGGCCATGCCCTGAATAGTTCCATAGGTGGCCAGGGCACTTTCGCGGGAGGCGCCGCTCTTTTTCAGCCCATAGGGAATGAGAGTTTGCTGCACAGTGCGGATAATCGAAGTTACATAAGCGCTAAAGGCTACCGGGAGGGCGATTCTAAACATTCTGGGCGGCAAATCCGGACTGCATTCTCGGTTTTTGTATTGGCGGATATCAACGCTGTACAAAATAAATAAGAGAAGGCAGCTGGCAATCTCCCCTATGCAAGCGCCGATGGCTATGCCGGCACAGGCATATTCCAATCCTCGTGGCAATAAGGCCAGTATACAGGCCACTGTTGCCGCGATTCTAAAACACTGCTCTGCGATCATCACAGCAGATAGTTTTAGCACTCTGCGCACAGCGGTAAAATATCCCCCCATTACCGCACATATGGCCAAAAAAGGCAAGCTGAGGGCAAGGATGCGCAGAGATAAAATTGTCCTGGCGTCTCCCAACCACAGGGTTCCGATAAAATCGGCGCAGAAAAATAAAGTAATGGCAGAGACGGTGCTAAAAATCAGGCTGTAACCCAGGCAGGTTTTTATTGCCTTCTTGGCCCCGGCTTCTCTGTTCATGCCGAGCTCCTCAGCTACCAGGCGGGTAGCGGCAAGCCGTATCCCGGAAATGGCAAAGGTGGCAGCCAAAAAATAAATTGACATTATCAGTTGTAGGAGGCCGATGCCGGCAGGTCCGATTTTCTTTGACAGGTATACCTGAAATGACATGCCGATTGTGCGCAGGAGCAGAGATGTTGCCGTCAGGGTCAAAAGATTAAAAAATATAATTTTGATCCGTTTCAATTTTAACCACCTCGAAATCCTGTACTAGATATATTTCCAGGTGGCAAATTATAGACTGCTGACAAATTCGAGGACCGTCCCCGAATTTGTCGAAGTTGTGTAGAGCCATGTAAACTGATATAATACGGTAATTATAAAAATCATGGGGGAATACGCTATGCAAAAAATATTAGATGTTGCCCTGACCTTTGATGACATCCTCCTGGTCCCGGCCAAGTCCTCGGTGCTGCCCAGCCAGGTCTGTCTCAAATCCCGGCTGACCAGGAATATTAGTGTCAACATCCCCTTGCTCAGCGCCGGCATGGATACCGTCACCGAAGCGCGCATGGCCATTTCTTTGGCCAGAGAAGGCGGCATCGGCATTATTCACAAGAACATGTCCATTGAAGAGCAGGCAAAGCAGATAGACACTGTCAAACGCTCGGAACACGGCGTTATCACCAATCCCTTTTCCCTGGAGCCAGAGGCTACGGTAAGGGAGGCTGACGCCCTGATGGCTCGGTACCGCATTTCCGGTGTGCCCATCGTCCGTGGCCCCAAATTAGTAGGCATAGTCACTAACAGAGATATTCGCTTTGAAACCAATTTTGAGCGCAAGGTTTCCGAAATAATGACCAGCAAAAACCTGGTGACGGCGCCGGTAGGCACTACCCTGGACCAGGCTCTGGAAATACTGGCCGCTCATAAAATCGAAAAGCTGCCCTTGGTAGATGCGGATTTCAATCTTCGGGGCTTGATTACAATCAAGGATATTGAAAAAGCCAAGACCTATCCCCACTCTGCCAGGGATAAACAGGGGCGCCTATTGGTGGGGGCGGCGGTGGGGGTAACCGCAGACACTCTGGAAAGGGCTTCGGCCCTAGTGGAGGCCAAGGCAGATGTAATTGTGGTGGATACTGCCCATGGGCATTCCCGGGGAGTGCTGGAGGTTATTAAGATGCTCAAAAAGGAATTGCCTGCGGTTGACATTATTGCAGGCAATGTGGGTACTGCCGAGGCCACCCGGGATTTGATCGCCGCCGGGGCAGATGCCATCAAGGTTGGCATCGGGCCGGGTTCAATCTGCACCACCCGAGTGGTGGCCGGCGTCGGCGTGCCTCAGATTACCGCAATCATTAATTGTGTGGAGGCAGCCAGGGGTTCGGGAGTGCCCATCATCGCCGATGGGGGGATTAAGTTCTCCGGCGACCTGGTCAAGGCCATCGCTGCCGGCGCCGATACCGTTATGATTGGCAGTTTGCTGGCGGGAACTGATGAAAGCCCAGGGGCCATAGAGATCTATCAGGGCCGCAGCTATAAAGTTTACCGGGGCATGGGCTCTATTGGCGCAATGCGGGCAGGAAGCAAGGACAGATATTTTCAGACTGACCAGCAAAAGCTGGTACCTGAAGGAATCGAAGGCCGGGTTCCCTACAAGGGGTCAGCTGCGGATGCTATTTTCCAGCTGATGGGCGGCCTGCGGTCAGGCATGGGTTATTGCGGGGCGCCGGATATCGCAAGCCTGCAAAAAGCTCAGTTTGTCCAAATTACTAATGCCGGTTTGCACGAAAGCCATCCCCATGATGTTCACATCACTGCCGAGGCACCAAACTACGCCAAGCTGACATAAGCTGTTAGCAGGAATAAGTATTAAATATATTGGTAAAATATTGGTAATCTCTTGGCAAAGATGGTGATGAGCATGAGCGCAGATCAGCAAATATGCCACATATGCAATCTTGTTTGCCCTGAAGGTGTCCGCCTGGTTGAAGGGTATATCTGCTCTGAGTGCCTAGATGAAATCAGCGGCACCGATGTAGGGGATCCAAAGTATGCCTTCTATATTGCCAAACTCAAAGAACTTTGGAAAGCGGGATAGGGAAAGCTAATTGCCTTTCCCCTTTTTTTTTATGTATAATAGAAAGAAATAGAAGAAAAAGGACAGTTATGATGGAACTGAGAAAACGAATGGAGCAATTAGCCTGCAGGGACAAGTTTCCCTTTCACATGCCTGGTCATAAGGGCAGGTTTCCCTCCCTCATAGGCAATTTTGACCCCACTGAGCTGCCTGGATTGGACAACCTGCATTGTTCCCGGGACGTCCTCAGACGGGCCCAATACCGGGTGGCAGACATATACGGGGCTGCGAAAACATATTTTCTTGTAAACGGCAGCAGTGTGGGCATAATGGCGGCGATTGTTACCCTGGCCCGGCCGGGAGATTGTGTGCTGGTTCCGAGAAACTCGCACAAATCTGTGCTGGCAGGACTTATACACAGCGGGGCAATGCCCCTATGGATTGAGCAGCCCTTGTGTCCCCGCCTTAGTCATTGGCTGCCGCCGGCGGTGGACGAGGTGAAAAGACTGATTACAGCTTATTCAGTCAGGGCGGCAGTATTCACCAATCCTGATTATTACGGGCTGGCGCCGGATATCGCTGGCCTCGCTGCTGTTTGCGGGGGGGAAAAGATTGCTGTCATCGTGGATGAGGCCCATGGCGCCCACTTAACTTGGGGGCAAGATCTGGGCCTGCCTAAGAGCGCTGTAACTGCCGGCTGCAGCGTTGTGGTGCAAAGCCCTCACAAAACCCTGCCCGCCCTTACCCAGGCGGCCTGGATGCACATAACGGATTTAGGTTTAGCTGAGGGGCTGCAGGAAACCCTGAATTTATTTCAGACCACCAGCCCCAGCTACTTGCTCCTCAGCTCCCTGGAGTTTGCCGGCGCTTGGGCCAATTCCCACGGCGCTGCCATGCTCCGGCGCCTGAATATGCTTGTGGCGGCGCTGCGCCATAGAAGCAGGCAGCTGGACCTCGAACTATGCCCGCCCACATATAACCGGGATTGGACCAAGTTTCTTTTGCCCAACCGGCGCGGTCTTGTTCAACTCCTGCACAGCCAAGGAATTTATCCTGAGCTAATCCAAACTGATAAAGTGCTCTTTATGTTAACAATGGCAGATGCTTTAGACCCTAAAGGGGTTGCCGCTCTCTATCGTCTGCTGCCTCTTATTGCCGCCCTGCCCCCGAGCCCGGGTGTGGAAGTTACTCCGCCGCCTATGCCCCGGCAGGAAATTACCCCTCGGGAAGCTTGGCTGCGGCCGGGAGAAATGGTTCCCCTGCACAAGGCCCGGGGGAGGATTGCCCGCCAGGTGCTGGCCCCATATCCTCCGGGAACCATGGTTATAGGCCCCGGTCAGCGCCTGGAACAAGAACATGTTCAGTACCTGCAAAAGTTGCATGCTAAGAAGGTGATTTCGCAATGGTTAGAAGTAATCTAAAAGGGCGCTTTATTGTTTTTGAGGGCTTGGATGGCTGCGGCAAGACCACTCAGGCGCAAATGCTCTCTGATTTTTTATCCCACCAGGGGGTAAAATACCTTCATGTCCGGGAACCTGGGGGGACAACTGTAGGCAATAAGCTGCGGGAGATTCTTTTGGATCCCGAAACCGTCCTTACCCGCTGGGGAGAAGTGCTGCTGCTGGCAGCAGCCCGGGCCCAACTGGTCCAGGATGTCATCCGGCCGGCCCTGGCCCAGGGAGAAATAGTGGTTTGCGACCGGTATCTGTTCTCCAGTTTGGCCTATCAGGGCTATGGACTCCAGCAGAATGTTGAGCTGGTTCGGCAAGTCAATCTGGAGGCTGTGGGCGGGCTAATGCCTGACTGGACTTTTCTCTTGGATATTGAGCCCGAAGCTGGTTTGGCCAGGCAGGCAAACCGGCGGGGTCTGGACAGAATCGAACAGCGCAATGCAGGATTTTTCCAGAGAGTTGTGGAAGGATACCAGCAATTGGCGAAAGATTATGGATTGATCAGACTGGACGGGACTGCTTCAGTGCAAGCAATCCATCAGCAGGTCGTGACCATCTTAAGCAAATTTATATTGAGAGAGGAGTGCGGGGATGAATAAACTGGTAATTGCCGTCATTCAGGATAAAGACAGTGTCAAATTAATGGAGAATCTTGTTGACAAGGGTTACCGGGCAACAAAACTTGCCAGCACCGGCGGGTTCCTAAAAGCTGGCAATACAACAATGCTCATTGGGGTTAGCCGGGAACAGGTAGAAGAAGTAGTGTCAATAATTCGCACCGTCTGTCAGTCCCGAGAAAAGATAGTTACCACCATGTCCCCCATTGGCGGAGCAGTTGAGTCCTATGTCCCCTATCCGGTTGAGGTCATAGTCGGCGGCGCCACCATCTTTGTCCTGGATGTGGAAAGGTTTGAGCAAGTTTAACCCTGAGGGATTTTTGGGCAATGAACGCATTGTGACGGCCTTGTTCCATGGAATTGAAACCGGAAGGCTAGCCAATACATTGCTTTTTACCGGACCTGCCGGCAGCGGGAAAAAAACACTGGCGGCCAAAGTCGCCCAAAAATTGTTTTGCCCCGATCTCTGCGGGCGTTGTCCAAGCTGTACATTGCTGGCCCGGGAGATACATCCTGATTATCTGCTTATCGGTTCAGAAGGCGGTGTGGTAAAATTAGAACAGGCCCGTCAGTTAAAGGCCTTTCTCTCCGCTCCGCCCAATTCCGCAGCCTACAAGGTAGCTGTGCTGGAAAACTGTCACAACCTTACCGTTGAAGCCGGCAACAGCCTCCTGAAGATACTGGAAGAACCGCCGGCAGCTTCTATTTGCATCCTGACGGCCGACAGCGCCGCTAACGTGCTGCCCACCCTGGTTTCCCGCAGTCAGGTATATACATTGACTGCGTTGCCCAGGGCGATTATTTCCGGGGTGCTGCAGGAGAAAAAAATCCCGGAAAACCAGTCATGGTTCCTAACTGGATATTCTGAAGGCATATTGGGCCGTGTCCTGGAACTGCTGGCTGAAAGTGATTTTTGGCAAAGGCGCCAACAAATGGCCTTAGAAATTAAGGAAGTGCTGGCCAGGCGCAGGGATCCGCTGCTATCCTCAGACAACTGGCAGCTCTTTCCGGAAGAGGCTTTGGATCTGCTGGAGTTTTGGCTGCGGGATATGATAATGTTGCACATTAACCCCGACTATATCCCGGTCAATAAAGATTTGCAGGCCAGCTTGGAAGAATGTTTGGCCAATTGCCCGGAAGACAAAAGCATTGCTCTGCTGGACCAATGCGCCCAGGCCCGGGAACGCTTGCAAGCAAGGTGCAATCCCCGGCTGGTCTTTGACTGTCTGGCTCTGAAGATGTGGGAGGTTTAGATATGGAAAAATACACTGTAGTCGGTGTCCGCTTTAAGGATGCCGGGAAAATATACTATTTTAATCCGGAGCAACTTAAGCTGGCGGAAGGCGCCCCGGTTATAGTTGAAACTGTCAGGGGAGTTGAATTCGGCTGGGTAGTGGTGGCGCCCAAACTGGTATCGGGAGATGAAGTCATCCTGCCCTTAAAGCGGGTTGTGCGGGTTGCCCAGGAAGAAGATTTGCGCAAACTGGAAGAAAATCAGGACAAGTCCAAGGAAGCGCTGGCAATCTGTGCCGAAAAGGTGCAAAAGCACGGTTTGGAAATGCGCTTGGTGGATGCCGAATACACTTTCGACAATTCCAAGGTAATATTTTACTTTACTGCCGATGGCCGCATCGACTTTCGCAACCTGGTAAAGGATCTGGCTTCGGTCTTTAAAACCCGGATTGAGCTGCGCCAAATAGGAGTGCGGGATGAGGCCAAGATGTTAGGCGGGCTAGGCAGTTGCGGGCGTCCTTTGTGTTGTTCGACATTTCTCAATGAGTTTGAACCTGTTTCCATCAGAATGGCCAAAGATCAGAGTCTCTCCCTTAATCCTACAAAAATTTCCGGCGTATGCGGCCGCCTTATGTGCTGTCTGCGTTATGAATCTGACCATTACCATGAAGCGAGAAAGTGCATGCCAAATGTCGGGGCAGTTATTGATACCCCCAGCGGCCCTGGGAAGGTCGTTGAAGCAAATGTGCTCAAAGGTCAGGTGCGCGTTCAGTTGCAGGATGATGGCTCCATCATTGAGGTGCCGGTTAAGACATGCTGTGACGGGGTGAATGAAAGTGGACGAAATAGTAAAAAAGATTGAAGATGCTCTTGAGCAGTTTTATATCGCTATAACCCAATTAAAAAAGGAAAGCGCAAATTTGCGCTTGGAAGTTCAGCGCCTGGAAAAAGAAAATAAATGGCTGCGGGAACAGCTGCCGGGCAAGACAGCCAACCCAGTTTCATTTAAAGAGGGCCAGGATGCTCTGGCCCGCCTATACTATGAGGGATTCCACATTTGCCATTTGCAATACGGCAATCTGCGCACTGAAGGTGATTGTTTGTTCTGCATTTCCCTGCTGAAAAAATGAGAGAGCGGATCGATGATATTGGCGGCGGACTCAAGCTCATTCAGCGGGAGGGCTTATTTGCCCTGGGCACAGACGCGGTGCTGCTCAGCAACTTTGCCAGCCTCTATGCCAATGATCGGGTCATCGACCTGGGCACTGGGACGGGATCTATTCCCCTGCTGCTAACCCAGAGAAAAAAGCTTAAGTACATCGCCGCCTTGGAATTGCAGCCGGAACTGGCTGAACTTTGCCGGCGTTCAGTAGACCTCAATAAATTAAATGATATCATTGCGGTCTTTGCCGGCGACATCCGCAATGTGCATGCTATTTTCCCCGCGGAATCTTTTGACCTGGCTACCTGCAATCCTCCCTATATGCCTGTTACCGGTTCCCTGCTCAATGCCAGAAAGACTGTGGCAATAGCCCGGCATGAGTTGTGCTGCCAACTTGAGGATGTGGTGAAAGCTTTTGCCTGGCTGGTGCGGTATGGGGGGAAGGCAGCCCTTGTTCATCGCCCCCAACGCCTGGGGGATATTTTTTGCCTTTTGCGGGAACATGGCCTGGAACCTAAGCGCCTTCAGTTTGTCTACCCCCGGCCCGGCCAGGAGGCCAATATCGTGTTGGTTGAGGCGGAAAAGGGAGCTAAACCAGGCTTGAGAACATTGCCCCCACTAATTCTCAGGGGAGATGGTAAAGATTAAAGGAAGACTGTACATTTGCCCCAGTCCTTTGGGCAACCTTGAAGATATTACACTAAGGGTTATCAGGGCCCTTAAAGAGGCAGACCTGATTGCGGCTGAGGATACTAGGCAGACGCGAAAACTGTTGGCCCACTATGATATCCATACTCCCGTAACCAGCTATCATCAACACAGCAGCCCTGGTCATACAGAGAAGCTGGTGGCCGCCATGCTAGCCGGGAAAAACCTCGCCTTGATCAGCGATGCCGGGACCCCTGCAATTTCCGACCCCGGCCAGTTTTTAGTCAAAGCCTGCATAGAACAAGGTATTGAAGTTGACCCTCTGCCCGGTCCTTGTGCAGCAATAGCAGCCTTGTCCGCCAGCGGGTTTCCCCTGGCTGCCTTTACATTCAGGGGCTTTTTGCCTAGAAAGGGTATAGATAAAGCAGTGGCGGCACTGGCAACGATTGAGCATCCGGTAGTGCTTTACGAGTCTCCCCGCAGAATTGTCCCTCTGCTGTCCAGCCTGAACCAGCACATGCCGGAAAGGGATCTCTTGCTGGCCCGGGAGTTGACCAAGTTTCATCAGCAGTTGTTGCGGGGAAAACCTGCTCAGCTTTTGGCTCGGGTCCAAGCTGAGGAACTTGAACGGGGAGAATATACCGTTGTGCTGGGACCCGGTCAAGGCAGTCCCCCCCGGGGAGATGCAGATTTGCTGGCCCTGGCTAATAAATACCTGGGTCAAAATATGTCCGCCAGGGATGCGGCAGACAGGATAAGTTCGGAAACGGGCATGCCCCGGCGAGAAGTATATAAATTCTTACACAAAAAAAAGGACTCCTAAGTGTCCTTTAGTCGATATCTTTCATCTCTTTAAGGCAACTAGGGCAAATGTTTTTGCCTTTAAAATAGACAACGCTCTCTGCTTCATCGCAAAAGATGCAGGCGGGAGAATATTTCTTAAGGATGATTTTTTCGCCATCTACATAGATTTCCAGAGAGTCTTTTAGATTGATGTCCAACGTGCGGCGTAGCTCGATTGGTAGTACAACACGGCCTAGTTCATCTACTTTGCGTACAATTCCTGTGGATTTCAATTGGGTATCCCCTCCATTATTAAATGTAAAAGTCGATATTAGTATACCAATAACTTCCATGATAGTCAAATAAAATATTAGCATTATGAGGAGGAAAAATAAATGGCAAAAAAACAGGCCAATATCTGTGTAATTCCCGGCGGATTAGACTCTGACTGGCTGCAGCTGCCTGCAGACGCTTTTGCCAGGCTCAAGCGCCTATTGGGCTGGGAAGTAAATTTACTTCTTTCTTCCGGGGAGTTTGCCCGTGTCTTTAAAATTGGGTATGCCGGGGAGGATTTTGCCGGGCCTGAAACTGTCATTTCCCACCTGATAATGCGCTTGCAACAGGCGGGAGCTGTATATAAGCGCACCAGCCAGTTTGCAGTATGTGAAACTTGTGGCATGCCTGAGCCTCAGTCCCAGCAGTGCAGCAAATGCGGAGGCAATATTATTCGAGCGGAACGGGAAGGTTATTATTTTCGTGTCCAGCGGTACCACGAGAAAATCCTTGAACTCTCAGCCGAGGAAGACTTGGTGCTGCCCCCTTATCAGCAGGGCTATGTGCTTAACAGCCTCAGCAATATGTCCTCTGAGGATGTTCTTATCGCCCTGAAGGTCTCCCGGGCAAAACAAAAATTCCTGCCCGCCCACTGGTTTAGCGCCCTGGCGGCCATTTTGTCAGGCTGCGGATATCCAGGAGATGAGGGCGGCTTTCAAAGGCTATGGGCCAGTACATATCTCTTTATCCCCCGGGAGAAGCTCAATTACATCTACTATTGGTGCGGTGTGCTGCTTGCCCTGCACTTGCCCGGACCTGGAGGCTTTATCTGCCACAGTTCTCTGAAGATCTTGGACAGGCGCCAGCAAGAAGTCAGCCTCTTGCTTTTGGCCCAAAATTACGGGCAAGAAAGTATCCGGTACTTGCTCCTGGCTATCAAAGCCACCCCCGGGGAAAACGTTTTTTCTGAGGACCAGGTTATTCAGAGGATAAACCATGACTTGGCCAATGAACTGGGGAATCTAGTAGCGAGAATCATCTCCATGGTTTCCCGCTATGCCGGCGAAATGGTCCCCCCGCCAAATATCCTCACCCGTCAAAATGCCGACCTGGAGCTCAGAGAACGGGCACTGGAAACCCCGGGAAAAGTAGAACAATATATTAACTCCCAAGAACTATTTCAGGCAATTAGGGCCGTAAAAAACCTGATTGGCGCCACCAATAGGTTTATTGTTTCCACAGCTCCCTGGCAGTTAGCCACAGGGGGCAATCAACAAGAACGGCTGAATACAGTGCTGTACAATATCTGTGAGGCCCTGCGCTTTATTGCCGTCACCCTAAAACCGATTATGCCTGAAGCGGCTCAAAGCATACTGGGGCAACTGGGTATAGACAGCATTCCAAGCTTAAGCGCCTGGAGCTCCCTGGGGCAGTGGGGATTATTGCCTGTTGACACCAAAATCCTTCCTCAGCCTGCGCTTTTCCCCCGCATAGTATCCGGATATGGCGGCATTGGTCCCGAGCAGGACTTAATTTTGCGGGAAGATTTGGCCAGAATCAACATGGTTGTTGCCCGGGTCTTGTCGGCTGGGGCGGTAACAGAGTATGAGGGGTTGTTGCATCTGATTCTCTATGATGGCAGGCAGCGCTATTCCGCTCTCGCCCCGGTTGCCCGTTCCGCTCCCCCTGCAGCTCTGGAAGGGAAAAAAGTCGTGCTTTTATCCAATCTGAGGCCCACCGAAGTGGAAGGGATGCTAAGCGAAGGGGAAGTCCTGGTATTGGAGACAGAGACAGGCAACCTGAAGCTAGTCTTTGTGGATGATGACATTCCGGAAGGGAGCAAAGTCTTATGTCTGAGTTAATCGACACCCATGTCCACCTGGATGATCCCCGCCTGCGGGAACAATTGGTGCAGGTGCTGGATTTTGCCTGCCAGATGAAGGTTGGCAAAATGATCAATATCGGCCACGATCTGGAATCCAGCGTCGCTTCTGCAGCCTTGGCGGGAGAGCATGCCAACATTTGGGCTGCTGTGGGGATTCACCCTCATTCTGCCAGCGAATTGGACAAGGACAGCCTCAACCAGCTGGCCAAACTGGCTGAGGCGCCTAAAGTGGTAGCTGTGGGCGAAATAGGCCTTGACTACCACTATGACTATTCCCCGCGGCCTGTACAGCAGCAAGCCTTTGTGGCTCAGCTGGACTTGGCCGCAAAACTGGGTTTGCCAGTCATCATTCATCAGCGGGAGGCAGTGGCGGATACCCTGTCGATTTTGACGGACGCAGGCCCTTTGCCCCATGGAGGAGTTATGCACTGCTTCTCAGGTTCAGTGGAAATTATGCGCCAATGTCTGGACTTAAATCTGCATCTTGGCTTAGGGGGAACGGTGACATTTGCCAACGCCCGCAGGGCTAAGGAAGTGGCGGCTGCAGTCCCCTTGGAGAGGCTGGTCCTGGAAACAGACTGCCCATACTTGGCTCCCCATCCCCACCGGGGCAAGACCAATCAGCCGGGTTACCTGCCCTTGATTGCTGCGGAGATTGCCCGTCTGCGGGCTATAGATGCAGACCAACTCATAGCTGCCTGTACAGAAAACGCCAAGACTCTGTTTAATATATAGGAATAAATTACCGGATTGTGTCAATACTATTGCGCAGGGACATGCTTAATTTGACAATTGTTTCTAAAATGGTAGAATGTATCAAATCCAATGGTTTGGCACAGGGAGGTAAAAATATGCAACAGGTTTTCACCTCCAGTCCGAAGTTTTTCAAGTTGACGGCCTTTGTTATCCTGATTTTAATGATGATGGGAACAGCGATTTTGTATTTTGCAAATTATAAATGGGTTACAGTGTACGTTGATGGCAAGACTTACCAATGTGTTACTCTAGCAAAAGGCGTTGAAGAAGTCCTTGAAGAAATCGGCCTGGGGTTGAGGGCTGAAGACTATGTCGTTCCACCCAAGAGTGAGAAACTTAAGCGGTGGACAGCGATTGCAGTTGTTAAAGCGCAGCCCTTTACAATCAACCATGATGGAAGCAGCACAGAAGTTTGGTCTGTGGGCGCCAAAGTGGCAGATGTATTATTAGACGCAGGACTCCAATGGCAGGAGCCAGATCAAATCATTCCTCCTTTGGAGAGCGCGGCCGCTGGCAACAGGGAAATTGCTTTAGTCAGAGTAAGCTCAGAGCTTACCCACAAAATGGTGACCTTGCCTTACTCGGTTCTGAAAGTCGCCAATGATTCACTTTACCGGGGCCAAGAGCGCCTTGTCCAGTCCGGTCAGGATGGCCAGCAAGTGCAGGTTATCCAGACTGTTTACCATGACAACCAGGCAGTTGAGCGCAATGTCATCAGCAATGAGCTCCTGGTTGCCGCCCGGGACAAAATCTTGGAATATGGCACCATAGCCTCAATCAACCGGGGAGGCCTCAAAATTGGCATCAGCCGTGTCCTGGATGTGCAAAGCACCGCTTACTGTTCCGGGGTGGAAGGCAGCGGCTGTCCTGTGGATGAACGGGGATACTCCAAGTGCACCGGCAAGGCTACAGGCTATACCGCTACCGGCCGCAAAGCCATACAAGGGGCAGGCACGCGGACAGACCCATATATTATTGCCGTTGACCGCAACCTAATTCCCTTGGGAACTCTCTGTTACCTGAGCTTTCAAGGCGGCTTCGTCACCACCAGACATGGCCGCATTATTAAAGACGGCTTTGCCCTTGCCGCCGATACCGGCAGCGCTATAAAGGGCAACCGCATCGATATTTTATTTGACAATCATTGGGTTGCTTGGTACTATGGGAGAAGAGGGGTAAGGGTCTTTATCGTTGAGAGCGTCAATGCCGAATAATCTTTGGGACAGGGTAACCTGTCCCTTTTAAGGTAGTGAGAGATGATAAAAGAACTTATAGTTGTTGAAGGAAAAAACGATGCCGCTGTGGTGCGCAGAGCTTTTCCCCAGGCCGACATTATGATTACCCATGGCTGGGGACTGAGCCACAGCCAGATTGAGGCCCTGCAGACCGCCAACCGGCGCAGGGGAGTAATTGTTTTCACCGATCCCGACCACGCCGGCGAAAGGATCCGTCGGCGTCTCTCGGACTTGCTGCCGGGATGCCGCCATGCTTTTGTGCCCAGGGAGCGGGCCATCTATAAGGGCAAAGTAGGCGTCGAGGCCGCCAGCGTCCTGGATATACAAGCCGCCTTAGGGCGAGTGCGCACCGGCGGACAGGCAGGCACAACCTTTGACCAGCAAGATTTAATCCAAGGGGGCCTCACTGGCACCCATCAGGCTGCAGCCCGGCGCAAAAGGCTGGGAGCGCTATTGGCCATAGGTTATGGGAACAGCAAAAACTTTTTATGGCGGCTGAATGCCCTGGGAATTACCAGGAGGGAATTTGAACAGGCCATGGAGCAAATGGAGGCGGAGTTAAATGGATGTGACCAGACCCAGCGAAATCACTGACCTCCTGCAGCGTTATGGCCTTAAGCCCCGGAAAAGCTGGGGCCAGAATTTCCTGGCCAACAAAGGTGTCGTGGCTAAGCTGATGGCTGCCGCCCAGCTGACGGGAGCAGAAACTGTGCTGGAAATTGGCCCCGGGCTGGGGGTTATGACTGAGCCCCTTTTGGACTCCTCATCCCAGGTGGTTGCTGTGGAAATCGACCCCCTCCTCTGCCAGTTTCTTGCCCGCCGTTTTTTGCAGCGGGATAATTTTCAGCTGGTCCAGGGTGATGCCCTGGCCCAGGATTTTTCCCTGCTTATTCCCGGCCCGTACATTGTTGTGGCCAACCTGCCTTACTACATAACCAGTCCTTTGTTGGCAAAACTCGTGGAAGAGCCCCAGCCGCCGGAACGAGCAGTAACCCTCGTCCAGTGGGAAGTGGCCCGGCGGCTGACTGCCCTGCCGGGGACCGCGGATTATGGGGCTCTGTCCATATTGATTCAGTACCACTGTGAGGCCGAATTGCTCTTTAAAATTGGTCCCGGCAATTTTTATCCGCCGCCACAGGTGGATTCGGCAGCGGTGAGGCTGCAGTGGCGCCCCTCTTCTTTTCAGCCCCGCAATGAGAAATTCATGTTTCGTCTGGTAAAGATTGCCTTTAGCCAGCGCCGCAAAATGCTGAAGGGGCTGCTGGCTGCAGCTTTGGGGCTGTCCAAAGACCAGGCGGGCAAGGCTCTGGCCCAAATTGGACTCAGCGAAGAAATCAGGGGTGAAAAACTCTCGATTAAGGATTTCGCAGCTTTAGCGGATATTTTAGAGGGACAAATCTAACAAAGGTTGACTATGCCCAGTTACTCCTGGCAGACAGGTTCATATACTGTCACAGGAGGAATGTGAATGGATATTGTCACAGGCGATATCGTCTTGCGCTTATCCCATGGCAAAGATATTTACTTTAAAGTAGAATCCATAGATAAGAGGACGCAAACAGCAATGCTCCGGGGAATGGACATTCGCCTGTTTGCCGATGCCCCCCTTTCGGACTTAGTAAAACCTGGTATTGGCGAGCTTGCCAACTATCGAGCAAAATCTCTTAAAATGCGGGCGGAAATTGTCTCCCGGGCCAGCAGCCAAACCAGATTTGTGGGCAAAGAAAAAAAACGTCCTGACTATGTTGAGATTCCCGGCACAGTCCTTCATCTTGACGGTGATGCCGAATATATGGAAATATGCCGGAAGGCCTATAATGAACTGAAGATTGTCAACACCAGCCTGTATGTGCCAGAAATTCATCAGCCGGGTCAGGTAGAGACTTTTTTGAAAAAGTACAATCCAGACATCCTGGTCCTTACCGGCCATGACGGCATGATTAAAAGTGATTCCGGTGAGGACGGGCCGGAGCAATACCACAATGTGCGTTATTTCATTGAGGCAGTGAAAATTGCCCGGGGCTACCAGTCCAGCAAGGATGACCTTGTAATATTTGCCGGCGCTTGTCAGTCTTGGTACCAGGGGTTGATGGCGGCAGGCGCAAATTATGCCAGCTCTCCTGAGCGCGTCTTAATCCACAGCCTGGATCCGGTTATGATAGTGCAGAAAGTGGCTTACACTTCTGTAACCCGGACGGCAAATATTCAGGAAACCCTGGAGCAAAGCGTCACAGGCCCTTCAGGCATTGGCGGCATTGAAACCCGCGGCCAGTTCCGCCTGGGTCTGCCAAAAATTAAAACTTAATTTAACGGACTCAGAAATAATCTGAGTCTTTTTCGTTTAACAAAAACCGGATTACCCC
>DIPE01000042.1:0-19465 GCA_002427015.1 Firmicutes bacterium UBA5496
CCGAACACGGAAGTTAAGCCCTTCAGCGCCGATGGTACTTGGGGAGTTCCCCCTGGGAGAGTAGGCCGTTGCCGGATCAAAATAACTTACCTTTAATTTTGCTGCATACGCAGCAAAATTATATTCCTCAGTAGCTCAAGGGTAGAGCAACCGGCTGTTAACCGGTAGGTTGTAGGTTCGAATCCTACCTGGGGAGCCAGCACATTCAGCCCGGCGGTTTTTCGCCGGGTTTTTGCATTGAACATAATCTTGATTACAGTTATCTAACAAACAATAGAATATATTATTTCTGCAGGTATTTTGGCCTTTCCCAGCGAAATCTTAGCTAGATGGCAGGCAGCCTAAGAAATAGCTGCCCTCTGGGATTTTGCGGTATGAATGGGGCATAATTCGTGGACAGGCTTACAAATGTGCATCTGATTTTTTGAGCAGAGGAGACGCTGTATGGCAGGAAAGCTCAATGAAAAATTCCCGGAAAAAAACAAACAACAATTAAAACCTTATCGGAAAGAAGCGGACTATTCCTATGCTTTGGGCGCATTCCCTACTTATGAGCTCATTCACTCCAAACCGGAAATCGTCCAGAAAGTATTGGTTCATACAGATTTTACCGATAGTGAAAAATTGAGACTGCTTTGTGCCCAAAACCATATTCCCTTTGAATTTAATGACAAACTGCTTGCCCGGATAAGCAGCAAGGAGAACTGCTATGCCGCAGGTGTTTTTAATAAGTATCAACCCAAGCTGCGGGAGGATAGACCGCATATAGTCCTGGTCAATCCAGAAAACATGGGGAACCTGGGCACAATTATTCGGACTGCGGTGGGATTCGGCATTTATGATGCTGCAATCATCTTGCCCGCTGCGGATATCTTTGCTCCCAAAACAGTTCGCGCTTCTATGGGCGCCCTCTTTAAGCTTTCTTTTCAGCTGTATCACAGCTTTGAGGAATACCGGCAACAGTTCTGCCGCCATGAATTCTTCACTTTCATGACAAACGGGGGGCAAGCATTAAGATTTAAAGAAATTCCCCCAGTTAAGTTATATTCCTTGGTTTTTGGCAATGAAGCCTCAGGATTAGATGATTCATTTTTA
The DNA here is from genome assembly GCA_002427015.1 of Firmicutes bacterium UBA5496. GTDB lineage: Bacteria > Bacillota > Proteinivoracia > UBA4975 > UBA4975 > UBA4975. Next base: position 1,096 of record DIPE01000042.1, read on the forward strand.
AACATCGGAACCAGTGTCTATATTCCTCAAACTGCGGATGTGGATTCCTTGAATCTTCCGATTGCAGTGGGAATTGGCATCTATGCTTTTACAAGCATTAACCCGCCGCAAAGCATGTAAACCATGATTTACAAGTTTAATCCTCGCTGCTATCCTGATATACTTATGTAGAGTTTAATTATTAGACTGGGAGAGGGCATAGTGAAAAAAACAATTAAAATCGTATTAACCGCTATTGTAGTTGTCTTGGTTGTGGGGTGTGTAGCAACTGCTATTGCCTATCCGTTTATCGGCAAAACCACTCCACCTGTAACTGAAAATCCTAATCCGGGTAAGGATCCCGGCAATACGGACAATCCCGGCCAGAAACCTGATCCTCAACCGGAGCCCGAACCGGAACCGGAGCCCGAACCGGAACCGGAGCCTGCTTTCAAACCGATTCCGCGGCCTCAATATGTCCGGGGCTTATTTCTTACCGGCTATGGCGCCGGCTCCAAAAAATTGCGGGAACCGATTATAAAACTCCTGCGGGAATCGGAACTCAATTCCCTGGTCATCAATGTCAAGGATGATGCTGGCTATGTCACCCATGGCCGCAGTGAAATTCCCCTGGTTATTGAAGCCAAGGCGAATCAAAAACAGTTTGACGCGGAAAGCTTTATGCAGCAGCTTCGGGATGAACAGATTTATCCCATTGCCCGTATAGTCGTGGCCAAAGATAAACACGTTTGTAAGGTTAAGCCGGATTGGTTTCTGCAGAACGCCGATGGCTCTGTATGGAGGGATAAAAACGACGTTGCCTGGGCTGATCTCCGCAATAAGGGTTATTGGGATTACCTTTTGGACATTGCTGAGGAAGCTGTCCAGCTTGGGTTCAGAGAAATTCAATTCGACTATATACGCTGGCCCTCCGGCGGCGACGGCAAAGTAAAAAACATCGTCAATCTTCCCCCCGCCAATACGCGCAGCACCGGCCCTTATGAGCGCAGCGAAATAATAGCCGAATTTCTCACTTACGCCAGAGAGCGCCTGGAACCGTTAGGCATCGATGTTTCCGCCGACACCTTTGGCATTATGGGTACCGCCAAAGGCGAGGAAACCGTTGGCCAGCAGTTAGAATTAATGCTCACCAGCAAAATCCACGCCATCAGCCCCATGATTTATCCGAGTCATTATTGGACAGGCTCTTACGGATTTAAGGTACCCGATGCGGAACCATACGCCGTCGCTCGTCAGAGCAGTAAAGATCATTTAGATCGCATGGAAGCTGTGAACTCGGAAATTATCATGCGTCCTTGGCTGCAGGATTTTACCGCTTCATGGGTCAAGGGCTATATTCGCTACGGGGTCAAGGAGATCCATGCCCAGCTGCGGGCTATGGAGGATTTGGGAATTAAAGAATACCTGTTCTGGAATGCCGGCAACAAATACACCGAGGAAGCCTTCAGAACTTGGAAGTCTAATTGATTAAGGGAAACCTGCTTATGCGGGTTTCTTTTTTTTTTACAGATTCTACTATGGTATAATCCGGGTATGTGGAGGTGGGAACAAATGAAATTAGAAGAAAAGGACAATGTTATCTTCAGCTTTTCTGCCCAGCACAAGCCAGTGGCAGAGCTTTCTCCGGGAGAGATTTTGGTAGTGGAAACGGCAGATAGTTTCAACGGCCAGGTTCATGAATCGGGCCAAAGTTTGGGGGAAATTGACTGGAACAGGGTTACTCCGGCCACTGGCCCCTTCTACATAAACGGCGCAGAACCAGGTGATGCCCTGGAAATCGAAATCCTGGAGGTAAAGACTGCCCAACAGGGGGTTTGTGTGTTGGCCCCGGAAACGGGAATGCCGGCCAATGTTAACTCCCCGGAAGCAAAGATTTACGGGCTTGCTGCCAGCAGTATCGTTTTGGCTGAAGGTCTCAGCGTGCCTGTGCAACCCATGGTTGGCGTAATCGGTGTCGCTCCTCCGGAGGGAGAGATTAGCAATCGACTTCCGGGGAGCCATGGGGGCAAGTTGTGGGCTAAAGAGATAAAGCCCGGGGCGAAAGTATGCCTACCGGTCTTTCATAAGGGCGCTTTGCTGGCCTTGGGAGACATTCAGCTTCTTCTTGGGGATGGGGCCATCAGCGGCAGCGGCATCGGCACCAGCGCCGAAGTCAGGTTCAGGGTGGAAGTCATTAAGGGACTGGAACTGGCAGGACCGCGGATAGCTACCGAGGCTGGCACTTACTTTCTGGCCAGCGCTCCTTCGCTGGCAGAAGCCATGGAGACAGCCTGCCGGGCAGGAGTAGATTATATATCCGAAACAACTGGTTTATCCTTTGCTGAAGCTTACATGGCTGCCGGCGCTGTCGGCCAGCTGGGCTTCTGCCAGGCTGTCAGTTCTCCATATATTATCAAATTTTATGTTCCCCGCTTATTAAAGGTCTTGCAAGGGGAATAATACTTGTGTATAATTAAAGTCAAGGATAGTCAAAGTCAGGAGGAGGATCATGAATCTCGTTGATATCATAGAACTGTATATCAAGACATTGCTGGAAGAGAGCATGGATAATATGGTACTGCTCCGGCGCAATGAGCTGGCCCAGCATTTTGGCTGTGCACCCTCCCAGATTAACTATGTTATCCAAACCAGGTTTAACCCACAAAGAGGCTATGCCACAGAAAGTCAACGGGGGGGCGGCGGCTATATTCGCCTCATCCGTCTGGACCTGGATAAACTGGAGAAGATATTGCCTGTATTGGACGAATTAGGGGAAGAAATCAGCCAGCGCCAGGCTTTGGACTTTCTGCACTGGCTTCATGACCAAGATTTAATTGATGCCAGAGAGGCCCAGATTATGTCTGCAGTTATGGATAGAAGGGTGCTGAATATCCCGGCGCCGGTCAGAGGCGAATTGCGCTACCGAATCCTGTGGGCCATGGTGGAAGCTATTATTAGGGAGGGATAAGCATGCTTTGTCAAAACTGTGGCGAACGCGAAGCCAGAATCAGTATTACACAGATTGTCAACAACAAAAAAACCGAAATTCATCTCTGCCATCAGTGCGCTCACCAGAGCGGCCAGGCAGATTCGGTCTTTGCCCTGCAGAAAATGCTGGCGGGCATGGTTGACTGGGGTTCTGATGCGGCTGGCAAAGGCAAATCCTGTCCCGGCTGCGGCCTGACAGAGATGGAATTGCGTCAAAGGGGACGTTTTGGCTGCGGCCAGTGTTACCAGACTTGGGCGCCCTTGGTCAATACGATTATCGGCCGGGTTCAGGGCAGAACCGCCCATACCGGCAAAATACCCCTTAGCGCCGGCGAACGGGCTCGGGCCCAGAGGGAAATGGGTGAGCTCAAGGAAAAACTTCAGGCCGCTGTCAGAGAAGAGCGCTTTGAAGATGCCGCCAAGCTCCGGGACCGCATTCGCGGCCTCCAAAAGGATTAAGGGGGGACAGGTTTATGAGTCTGGATAATTTCCTTAAGCAATCACTGAGTCGATGGATGGCCGGGAACGGTCCCAATAATTCCGTGGCCATCAGCTCAAGAGTGCGCCTGGCCCGAAACCTGCCGGAATATCCGTTTCCCGGCCAGGCTTCACCTTCCCAGCTGGAAGAGGTGGAGCAGAAAATTCGCCGCTGGTGGAATACCGGCGGGCTTGAACCCCTGGGCGCCACTGACTATATTTCAATCAAAGACATTCCGGAAAACGAGCGTCTGGCCTTGGCAGACAAGCACTTAATCAGCCCGAAACTGGCCGGGCAGGGATACGGGGGCGTCCTGCTCAACAAGGATGAATCGGTAAGTGTCATGGTCAATGAGGAAGACCACCTGCGGATTCAGTCTCTTTTGCCCGGGTCCCAGCTTAAAGAAGCCTGGGATTTGGCCAGCCAGGTGGATGATCTCTTTGATGCGGGCTTTGGCTACGCCTGGTCTCCCCATACCGGCTACCTGACTTGTTGTCCCACTAATGTGGGCACCGGCATGCGCGCATCGATAATGCTCCACCTGCCCGGCCTGGCCTTTAGCGGCCAGCTGGCCATGGTATTGGGCACAATCTCCAAGGTGGGAATTATGGTCCGGGGCATGTTTGGCGAGGGTTCAGAGGCCCAGGGCAATATTTATCAGATTTCCAATCAAATTACTTTAGGGCAAAGAGAAGAAGATATCATTGAAGCCCTCAACCGGGTAACTGGCCAGGTCATTGACCAGGAATCGGACGCCCGCAAAAGGCTGGCGGAAACCGATAATCTCGCCCTGCGGGACAAAGTGTGGCGTGCCTATGGAATCTTGGCTAATGCCAGGGTGATTGCTTCCAGCGAAGCTATGGAGTATATATCCTTGCTGCGCTTAGGATTAGACTTGAACATTATCCAGGGGCTTAATCCCCGTATTTTACAGGAACTGCTGGTCTTTGCCCAGCCAGGCTACTTGCAGAAGATATTTAACCAAGTTTTGCCCCCCCGGGAACGGGATGTCAAACGGGCAGAACTGATTCGCGAATTAGTAAAGAAATAATGAATGGGAGGCGAAAATATGTTTGATAATTATACCGAACGCGCAAAAATGACGATAATGAAAGCCCAACAGCTGGCGGCGCAGCTGGGCCATTCCATAGTGGGCACTGAGCATTTACTCCTCAGCCTCGCTACCGAGGAGCAGGGGATGGCCGCAAAAGTATTGGCTCAAATGGGTATCTCCGCCCAAGGCCTATATGAGCAAGTCAAAGAGGTTATGGGCGCCAATCCCCATATTGCCGGCCAGGCAGTGCCCTTTTCCCCTAGGATAAAGCGGGTCTTAGAATTGGCGGGGGAAGAGGCCAGAGAACTGGGCCATAACTATGTGGGAACTGAACACCTGCTGCTGGGACTGCTTCGGGAAGGCGAAGGCATCGCAGCCCGCTTGCTCCAGGCAAATAATATCAGCTTGGAAGCTGTTTACTCAGGCCTGATGGAAGCTATGGGACAGGCTGCGCCTCATCAGGGTCCCATGGGAAAAACCCAGGCTCAGGCCAAAGGCAAGGCCACTCCCGTTTTGGATTCCTTTGGCCGGGATCTTACCAAGGAGGCGGCGGACGGCAAGCTGGATCCCGTCATTGGCAGAGATCAAGAAGTTGAGCGGGTAATTCAAGTTCTCAGCCGCCGGACCAAAAACAATCCCTGCCTTATAGGGGAACCGGGAGTAGGCAAGACTGCTATTGCCGAGGGCCTGGCACAGCGCATCAACGCCGGCCAGGTTCCAGAGCTGCTGCGAGACAAACGCCTGGTGACTCTTGAACTGTCTTCAATGGTGGCCGGCACCAAGTACAGAGGCGAGTTTGAAGAGCGATTCAAGAAGATGATGGATGAGTTAAAGGCAGCAGGCAATGTCATTCTCTTCATTGATGAACTCCATACCCTCATCGGCGCCGGCGGCGCTGAAGGGGCCTTGGACGCAGCAAATATAATTAAACCTGCCCTGTCCAGAGGCGAGCTTCAGGCCATTGGCGCAACAACATTGGATGAGTACCGCAAATACATCGAAAAGGATGCCGCCTTGGAGCGCCGCTTCCAACCCATCACCGTTGGCGAGCCTTCCCATGAAGAGGCAGTGGCTATACTCAAAGGACTTCGCGACCGCTACGAAGCTCATCACCGGGTGAAAATTCCTGATGATGCCATTGAGGCAGCTGTCAAGATGTCTGCCCGCTATATTCCCGACCGCTTCCTGCCTGACAAGGCCATCGACCTTATCGACGAAGCCGCTTCTCGGCAACGCTTGCTTACCTATACAGCGCCGCCGGATTTAAAACAGCTGGAACAGGAGCTGGAAGTGGTTGAAAAGGAAATGGCCGCAGCCGTCAGCAGCGAAGAGTATGAAAAGGCTGCCCAGCTGCGCGACCGCAAACAAAGCCTGCAGCAGCAGCTGAAAGAGCGCAAAGATGAATGGGAAAACAGGCAGGTCAGGGAGAAGACAGAAATCACCCCTGATGACATTGCCCAAATTGTCTCCAGCTGGACCGGAATTCCCGTTACCCGCCTGGCTCAGGAAGAATCCCAGCGCCTGCTTCATCTGGAAGAGGAGCTGCACAAGCGGGTTATCGGCCAGCAAGAAGCAGTGCACTCTGTTTCCCGGGCAGTGCGCAGGGCCAGAGCCGGCCTCAAAGATCCCAAACGTCCCATTGGGTCCTTTATCTTTCTTGGTCCCACCGGTGTCGGCAAGACCGAATTGGCCCGGGCCCTGGCCGAAGCCATGTTCGGCGACGAGGATGCGATGATTCGCCTGGATATGTCCGAATACATGGAAAAGCACACTACTGCAAGGCTGATTGGCGCTCCTCCCGGCTATGTGGGTTACGAAGAAGGGGGACAGCTGACTGAAAAAGTTCGCCGCCGGCCTTACTCGGTAATCTTGCTGGATGAAATCGAGAAGGCCCATCCCGATGTGTTTAACACCTTGCTTCAGGTCCTGGAAGACGGCATCCTCACCGACGGCCAAGGCCGGCGGGTGGATTTCCGCAACACCATCATCATAATGACCTCTAATGTGGGCGCCCACTTGCTCCATCAGGACAAGGTCATGGGTTTCCGCCCGGAAGGTGACGGCCCGAATTACGAAAACATGAAGGAACAGGTCACCGGTGAACTTAAGCGCACATTCAGGCCCGAGTTCCTCAACCGCATTGACGACGTCATTGTCTTCCATGCCCTGGATCGCCAGCATATTTACAGCATCGTCAACTTGATGCTGGCAGAATTGGCAGGTAAACTCAAAGAATTTGAGCTGACAATTTCAGTGAGCGAAGCTGCCCGCAATCTCCTGGTTGATCAGGGATTTGATCCCACCTATGGTGCCAGGCCTCTGCGCCGCGCAATTCAGCGCCTGATTGAGGACGAGATTTCGGAAGAGCTTCTAAAAGGCAGCTTTGCCGCCGGCGAGAATATCCTGGTTGATGCGGCCGAAGGCAAATTTACCTTCCGCAAAGACGCTAAACTAACTGAAGCCTAAAATCCAAAAGCCCGGAAACGGGCTTTTTTATTACCTTGCCGGCCCTTTGAGATAAAAGGGTTTATAATAGCCCGCCTCGAATATAAATGGTATAATCTATCGAGGTGTAATCAATATGGTAAAGAAAAAGACCCTGTTTTTGTGCAATAACTGCGGGTATGAAACCATACGCTGGCTTGGCCGCTGCCCTTCCTGCCAGGAATGGAACAGCTTTGAAGAATTTCGTGTACCCGACGAAAAACAACCTGCCGGCCGGCGAACCCATGCCCCTGAGCCCGTAGCGATAACGGAAATAGATATCACCGGCGACATCCGCATGTTCACGGGCATTTCCGAACTGGACCGGGTGCTGGGGGGCGGAATAATTCCAGGCTCTCTGGTCTTGTTTGGCGGCGAGCCGGGAATAGGCAAGTCCACTTTGCTGCTTCAGACTGCCCGGGCCCTGGCCGCAAGGGATTGTGATGTGCTGTACGTCACCGGTGAAGAATCCATCCAGCAAGTGGGCCTGCGGGCCCGGCGCCTGGACGCTCTTCATCCGTCAATACTGCTACTGGCTGAGCACAGCCTGGAAATTGTCGAGGATACCATTCGCAGCGCTCATCCGGCCATTGTAATCATCGATTCCATTCAGACTGTCTTCAGTGACAATCTTACTTCTTCCCCGGGCACTGTATCCCAAATTCGCGAGTGCACTGCCCGCCTTATGCGACTGGCCAAAGACGCCGGCTGCAGCATCCTGCTTGTGGGCCATGTCACCAAGGACGGGGGGCTGGCGGGACCAAAGACCCTTGAGCATATGGTGGACTGCGTCCTGTACTTTGAAGGCGACCGCCATCATGTCTTTCGCCTTTTGCGCTGCGTCAAAAACAGATTTGGCTCCACTAATGAGATTGGCGTGTTTTTAATGACTGCCGCCGGCCTGGAAGCAGTGAATAATCCATCCCAGCTTTTCCTTTCCCAGGGAGGCAGCCAGCCCGGCGCCGTAGTAACTGCCACCATGGAGGGTTCCCGGCCTCTGCTGGTAGAAATCCAGGCTCTGGTAGCTGCCTCAGGTTTCGTCACGCCCAGGCGGATGGCTGACGGCCTGGACTACAACCGCATGTCCTTGCTCCTGGCAGTCCTTGAGAAAAGAGGCGGTTTGCTTCTCCAGGGGCATGATATTTATATAAATGTAGTTGGCGGCGTGCAAATAAACGAACCTGCCGTTGATTTGGCAGTTGTTTTGGCCGCGGCTTCGGCCTTCAGGGATAAAAAACTTCTCCCCCAGTTGCTGGCTGTTGGCGAAGTGGGACTTACCGGTGAAATCCGGGCAGTTTCCCGCCTGGACCAAAGGTTGCGGGAGGCAGCAAAGCTGGGGTTCACTACAGCCATAGTGCCTGAATTTGGCGAAATGAATCTTCCCAAATCCCTTGCGGTTCATCCGGTTGCAAGTCTATCCGAGGCCCTGAAAATTGCATTTGGAGGTGGAGACAATAGCTGAAATTCGTTTGCCTAACGATGGCGTACATCAGATTTTAAGAATGGTCGCTCCCGGAACACCCCTCCGGGAAGGGTTAGATAACGTACTCCGGGCCAAGACAGGCGCGTTGATTGTCATTGGGGAAAACCCTGCAATCAATGCCATAGTCGACGGCGGTTTTCGCCTGGACACCGAGTTTACCCCTGCTCATTTATATGAGCTGGCGAAAATGGACGGCGCTATTATCCTCAGCAGTGATGCCAAGCGCATATTGTATGTCAACGCTATGCTTTTGCCGGATCAGTCGGTATTTTCTTCTGAAACAGGCATCCGCCACCGGACAGCCGAACGGGTGGCCAGGTCTACCGGCTTGCTTACCATCTCCATTTCCCAGCGCCGCAACATCATCACTCTGTATAAGGGCAGCATCAAATATTATCTTCGAGATATTGGCCTCATTTTAAGCAAGGCCAATCAGGCAATCCAAACCTTGGATAAGTACAGAATCGTCTTCAATGAGACCCTTGCCAAATTGCTGGCCCTGGAGTTCGAAGATATGGTGCTCCTGGCTGATGTGACCACTGCCTTGCAGCGCTTTGAAATGCTGATGCGGGTAGTCAATGAGATCTCTAATTATATTGTTGAATTGGGCACCGAGGGCCGGCTGGTAAAATTGCAATTGGAGGAACTGGTAGCCGACACCAACCAGGAAGGATACCTCCTGATTAAAGACTATGTAGTCAGCGGTGAGGACCGCTCTTTAGACACTGTGCTGGCGGGAATGGCTGCCCTTTCTTCCGAAGAGTTGCTGGATCAGACTTATTTCAGCAAAATCCTAGGCTATGGCGGCGGAGTCAGCAGCTTGGACCAGCCTGTCCTGTCCAGGGGCCATCGCATTCTCAGCAAGATTCCCCGGCTGCCTCTGCCGGTGATTGACAATGTGGTTGCGGTGTTTGGCACTTTGCAAGATATTCTCACTGCCTCCATTGAAGAGCTGGATGATGTTGAAGGCATTGGCGAAGTGCGGGCCAAGTCCATTAAGGAAGGGCTGCTGCGCATGCAGCAGCAGTTGATTGTCGACCGCCACAATATATAGGGGGGGTATGTCATGAGATTGGCTTTTTCCCAGGCAAGGGCGGCAGTAATCTTACTGGTGCTCATCACGGCAATTTTGGCATGGGTGTATCCGGTCTTAGTCTTGGTCCCTTTGGCTTTGCTGGCATTCCTGTTTTTCTTTTATCGGGACCCCAGCCGGCAGGCGCCGGAAAAAGAAGGGGTTATCCTTGCCCCCGCCGACGGAACGGTGACCCAGGTCATCAATACTGATTGCAGTTACGTTGGCGATGGCGCCTGGCAGGTAAGTATTTTTATGTCCCCCTTAAGCGTCCATGTAAACCGCAGCCCTATAGCTGGGGTTGTAGAGTCCATCAGCCATCAGACGGGCAAATTCCTGCCGGCTATGAACCCAGAAGCTCCTCTTGTCAACGAAAAGCGCAGTTACTGTATTCGGGGCCAGTTCAGGGTAAAAGTGGTGCAGGTGGCCGGAATTATGGCCCGCAGAACTGTCAATTGGGTGCGTAAAGATCAGGAGGTGGCTCAGGGCGAAAAAATAGGCATGATCAAATTGGGCTCCTGCACTCAAGTGACCTTCCCTGCCGGATGTAAAGCGCTAGTAGCTGAAGGAGATAAGGTGCAAGCGGGTCTGACTATTATCGGGGAGGTACATTAATGCTGAAAATAAAAAAAATAGTGCCCAGCTTATGCACTTTGGCCAATTTAATCTTTGGACTTATATCCCTCGTATTAATTTATACCGGCCAAAGAGACTGGGCAGCCGTGTTCATCGTCATGGGGATGCTCTTTGACGGGTTTGACGGCCGGCTGGCGCGGCTGCTTAAAGTCAGCTCAGAGTTTGGCAAACAGCTGGACTCCTTATCAGATTTGGTCACTTTTGGCGTTGCGCCGGCAATGCTGGCCTACACCGGCAGCCTTTATCAACTTGGCAAGTTCTGGGGAATCCTGGCCATGCTGCCCTTTCCCCTGATGGGGGCCTTGCGCCTGGCCCGGTTTAATGTGCTCACTGCCGGCCAGGGCTTCTTTGTGGGCGTTCCCATCACCCTTGCCGGCGGGCTGCTGGCCCTGTTCCTGTTATGCAGCCCAGATCATAGTGTCTGGCTTGTGCTGACTGTGCTGCTGCTCCTTTCCTGGCTGATGATCAGCACATTTAGATATCCTGATTTTAAGTCCGTGGGCATTCCAAAGTTTGTCGCCCTCTTTATGGTGGCAGTGCTGGTGGGGGCAGTGATCTTTCTGCGCTGGCGGGCTTCAGCCTTCTTTATGGTGCCCCTGGTCATCTACATGCTCCTGGGCATTAAAAATTTTCTCGTGGATTTATGGCAAAAGCATAAAAAATCCCGTGCATCCTAGCGCGGGTTTTTTATGGAATTAAACTGCCATTTGCTGTTGACATGAATTTACTTGTATGCTATGATAACAAATTTGACTTTGATTGCCCTTTTATGTTAAAATTGTAGCAATTAAAGGGGGCTTAAGCATGTTCAAAGTCGGTGATAAAGTTGTATATCCCATGCACGGCGCTGGTATCATCGAGGCCATAGAAACCAAAGAAATCTTGGGCAAGGTCAAGCAGTATTATGTTTTGCGGATGCCCATAGGGGATATGAAGGTGATGATTCCCGTTTCTACCGTGGGCGACGCAGGTCTGCGCCAAGTTATCGATACTGAAGCAGTGCAACAAGTCCTCGATGTTTTGCGCAAAAAGCGGGTTGCCAGCACTGCCAATTGGAACAGGCGGTACCGGGCCCATTTAGAAAAACTAAAAACCGGCGACGTCTTCGCTATTGCCGAAGTAGTGAGAAATCTGACTTGCCGGGATAAAGAAAAGGGACTGTCTACCTGTGAACGCAAGATGTTGGATACTGCCAGGCAGATTTTAGTAAGCGAGCTCGCCCTGGCTAAGGACATTGATCAGGACGGAGCTATGAATTTACTTGTTAAAACTGTAGAATAGTAGCAAGGGAATAGTGTATACTATATTTTAATATTGCTGCTAGGAGGTGAAAAGTTGTTTTCTAAGGTAATGCGGGCTGTGTTTACACTCTTCGGATTTGCATTTGGCTATACTCTTATTACTAGGATTCACGTTATCCCAGCCCTTACCGAAGGTTTGCCTGCCTGGGGGCAAGCCATCGCTGCTATTCTCGGGGCATTGTTATGCGGACTTATTTTCTTTTTAATCGCGCCGGCAATTACTAAGACTGTGCAGAAGAGCAGTCAATGGCTGGAAAAGTATCTTATGGTCTTGCCCGGTCATGACCTGATTGCTGGTTCAATAGGTATAATTACGGGGCTGCTGATTGGCACCCTGCTTATCAACCCCTTTCGGGAGATAATTCCCATCTTCGGTCCTTATTTAGCAATCATAGCTAATATTTTTTTGGCTTGGGTAGGCGCCATTGTCGCTGTGAAAAAGCGCGAAGACCTGGTCACTGTGTTCCGCCCCTCCAAAATGCCCAAGGAACTGGCCGGAGGCAAGGAAAAGGTCGGGGCGATGCCCAAGATTCTGGACACATCTGTTATTATTGACGGGCGCATCGCCGATATCTGTGATGCCGGATTTCTGGACGGCAAGATAATTATCCCCGGCTTTGTCTTAGAAGAACTCAGGCATATCGCTGATTCTTCTGACACTCTTAAACGCAACAGAGGCCGCAGGGGCTTAGATATTCTTAACCGCATTCAAAAAGAAATCAACATTCCCGTGCATGTTCTTGATGATAACGAGGATGAAGGCTTGGAAGTGGACAGCCGCCTGGTTAAACTCGCTCAGAGAATCAGGGGCAAGGTTGTTACCAATGACTACAATCTCAATAAGGTCTGTGAATTGCAAGGGGTGCCTGTGCTTAATATCAATGAACTGGCCAATGCTGTTAAACCCGTAGTCTTGCCTGGGGAAGAAATGGATGTCCAGATTATCAAGGATGGCAAGGAATCCGGCCAAGGCATAGCCTACTTGGATGACGGCACGATGATTGTCGTCGATGGCGGCCGCTCTTATATCGGCAACGAGATTTCAGTGCTGGTTACCAGCGTGCTCCAGACTGCCGCCGGGCGCATGATCTTTGCCCGTCTCAAGCAGGAAAAAATCAGTTGAGGTGCCCAAAATGATTACAGCAATAATACCTGCCGCCGGGGAAAGCCGGCGGATGCAGACAAACATTAATAAACAATTTTTGCGCATTGCGGGTCAACCTGTGTTGACCCGTACGTTGTTATCTCTGCGGGGATTTGTGGATGAATATATTATTGTCTGCCGGCCGGGTGAAGAGAAGCAGTGCCGGGAAGCAGTTAGCGCTGTTCTCGAAGACTATAAATTGCTGCCCGGAGGAGCCACCCGCCAGGATTCGGTCTATGCCGGCCTCACTCAGGCCCGGGGCGACTATGTTCTCATTCACGACGGCAGCCGCCCCCTGGCCAGCCCGGACTTAATCCGGCGGGTAATTGCGGCTGCCAAGGTCCACGGCGCTGCAATTCCTGCCTTGCCGGTGACCGATACAATCAAAGAAGTCTCTGGGGGAATGGTTCAGGCCACCCTGGACAGAACACTGCTTCACGCCGTGCAAACTCCTCAGGTTTTTCGGCGGGAGCTTTTGCTCTCAGCCTATGAGCAGGCTGGCAAGGGGCGGCAGCAAGCCACCGACGACGCCTTTTTAGTGGAGACCCTGGGACAGCCGATAAAGGTCGTTCCCGGGGAGGCTGCCAATTTGAAAATTACTCATCCCCAAGATATACTAAGGGCGACTCAGATTATCGGCGAAACCATCCGCACCGGCATTGGCTATGATGTTCACCAGCTGACGCCGGGACGGCAACTAATCCTGGGAGGGGTACACATCCCCTTTGCCAAGGGTTTAATGGGCCATTCCGACGCCGATGTCCTAGTCCATGCCATAATGGATGCTCTGCTGGGCGCCGCTGGCCTTGGCGACATTGGCCGACATTTTCCCGATACAGACCCTGCCTGGGCAGGCGCCGACAGCTGTCGGCTTCTTGCCCATGTGGCTGGCCTGCTGGCGGCAGAAGACATGCGCATCATCAATATTGATGCGGTGATAATCGCCCAGCAGCCGAAAATCAGTCCCTATATTCCCCAGATGCAGAAAAATATCGCTGACAGTGCCGGGGTAGAAATCGCCGAGATTAATCTAAAGGCCACTACTACCGAAGGGCTGGGCTTCGCCGGACGCGGCGAAGGCATTGCCGCCCAAAGCGTGTGCACTGTAGCAGCAGTAACCGGCAACAGGAGGTAATGATGATGACAGTGAAAGTACGATTTGCTCCAAGTCCCACAGGTCCCTTACATATCGGCGGCGCCAGGACGGTGCTGTTTAACTGGCTTTTCGCCCGGCGCCACAAGGGCATTTTTGTTCTTCGCAGCGAGGATACCGATCTGGAGCGCTCCAGCGAAAAATGGGAACGGGATATTGCCGCCAGCTTGCGCTGGCTGGGCATGAATTGGGATGAGGGCCTGGAAGTAGGCGGCCCCAACGGCCCCTACCGCCAGACTGAGCGCCTGGAAATTTACAAAGAATACTTATCGAAACTGTGGCTGGGGGGCCATGTTTATTACTGTTTTTGCACCCCCGAAGAACTGGCCCGAGACAGAGAAGAGGCCATGGCCCGGGGAGACAATCCAGTATACAGCGGCCGTTGCCGCGGGCTGACGCCGGCACAGATCGAAGAAAAACTCCGGGCGGGGCTGAAACCGACAATACGCTTTATGGTCCCCGAAGAAACTGAGATTCTCATTGACGACCTGATTCGCGGCCAGGTGAGTTTTCAATCCCGGGATATCGGCGACTTCATCATCTTTAAGTCTGATGGCATCCCCACCTATAACTATGCTGTGGTCATCGACGACATCACCATGGGCATTACCCATATCATCAGGGCCAACGAGCACCTGATCAACACCCCCAGGCAAGTTCTGATTTATCAGGCCCTGGGCGAGCCAATGCCCAAGTTCGGACATGTTTCCGTAGTTTTAGACACCAGCGGCCGCAAGATGAGCAAGCGCATGGGCGATATGTCAGTAGGAAGATACGCCCGCCAAGGCTACCTGCCCGAGGCCGTGGTGAACTTTATGGCCCTGCTGGGCTGGTCCCCCGAGGATAGTACCGAAATAATGTCCATAGACCAACTGGTGGAAGCTTTTGATCTGTCACGGATCTCTAAGAGCCCCGGCATCTTTGACGCCCAGAAACTGGACTGGATGAACAATCAGTATATCCGGGCCAGTGACTTGGACATGCTGGCAGATCTGGCTTTGCCGTTTTTGGAAGCAGAAGGCCTGGCCAAGGGCCTGACCAGAGAGTGGCTGAAATATGTGCTGGCGGTGGTCAGGGACGAACTGCAGTGCCTGGCCCAGCTGCCGGATTTTATCAAAGAATTTTTGGCCTGCCCCGTCCAGGTGCAGCCAGAAGCCCTGCCCCCGTTGCAGCTTGAAACCACCGGCATGGTCCTGGACGAATTCCTGGCACGCCTGGAGGCCCTGCCTGAGACCGAGGATCTGCCCCAGCAGCAGCAACAGGTTCAGGCCTTGCTCAAGCAGCTGAACAAAGACCTGAAAGCCCGGGCCGGCGTCAGCGGCAAGGCAGTATATATGCCTATCCGGGCTGCCCTGACTGGCGCCGTCAGCGGTCAGGAGCTATACTACCTGGTGCCGATTCTGGGCAAAGAGCGGGCGGTGGCCCGCATTAAATCCAGCCGGCAGCAGGCGGGAATTTAGGTATGAAATTTCTGGATGCCGGGGCGGCTGCCCTGCTGCCCATTCAAAACCTGGCTTGGATAGGCGATGCCGTCTATGAACTGTATTCCCGGCAACGGCTGGTGGTCACAGGGGAAACGCCCCCAGGCAAGCATGCCCACCGGCTGTCCGCCGCCTTTACCAGCGCCGGGGGCCAGGCCGCCGCTGTGGCCCGGCTGGGAGATTTCTTCAGCCAGCAAGAACTTGAATTGCTGCGGCGGGGACGCAACGCCAAGGGGCTTCCCCGCAACAGCGCTGAATATTGTCAGGCCACCGGCCTGGAAGTAGTTGTGGGCTGGTTGTGGCTGAGCAGCCAGCACAGGCGTTTGGAGGAAATGCTCCAACGGATTTTTGACGGGGGTGAAGGATAAATGCAAGTCAAATTGCTTAATTGGACACCAGAGCCGGAAAATACTGTAGCCGCTGCCGCCCGCTTATGCTATTCCGATGCTTCCATTTCAGAGCTCCTTGACAAGATGCAAGGGGCAGAGGCCACAAAGCTGATTGCCAAACTCGTTGAAATGGGACATTTATCACCCCTGGAGCATGTCAGCTTCACATTTGGCATCCAGGACGTCAGCAGGGCTTTGACCCATCAGCTGGTGCGCCACCGCATCGCCAGCTACTCCCAAAAGTCTCAGCGCTATGTTAAGGAAGATAAATTTCAATTTGTCATCCCCCCCTCAATCGCCAGCAATCCTCAGGCTCGGCAACAATATCTCGAGGTTATGGAGCAGATTCGCCAGGCCTATGCCCAGCTCTCAGCGGTGGCAGCCAAGGAGGATGCCCGCTACATCCTGCCCAATGCCTGTCATACCAGCATCATTGTCACCATGAACTGCCGCAGTTTGCTTAATTTTTTTGAACATCGCTGCTGCAACCGGGCCCAGTGGGAGATTCGTCAGCTGGCTTGGCAGATGCTGGCCCTGGTCAAAGAGAAAGCGCCCGCTATCTTCTCCCGGGCAGGGGCCAGATGTGACATTGATGGCACCTGTCCAGAAGGAGCCATGTCCTGCGGGAGATGGCAGAATGGGGAAAAAGGCCATGTCTGAAATTATTGCCGGCCGCAATAATGTCATGGCTGCCCTGGAGGGGGAGCGCTCCCTGACCAAAATCCTCGTGTCCAGGAGCATCCGGGGCAATATCCAGCCCTTGCTTAACTTGGCCAAGGAAAGAGGCTGCCCCCTACAATTTGTCCCCAGGGAAAAGCTGGACGAGATGGCCAAGGGCCTAAATCATCAGGGCATTTTGGCCGAAGCCGCTGCCTGGAAATACTATAGTTTAGATGAACTGCTGGCAGACCTTGATATCTCTGCCAACCCGATTCTCCTGCTGCTGGCCGGTGTTGAGGATCCTCATAACCTGGGGGCGCTGCTCCGGTCTGGAGAATGCGCCGGCGTAGACGGCGTCATATTGCCCAAGCGGCGCAGCGCGCAGCTTACAGAAACTGTTGCCCGGGTCTCCATGGGCGCCATAGAATCGGTGCCTGTCTGCCGGGTGGGAAATTTGGCCCAGACCTTGGATGCTCTTAAGGCAAGGGGATTTTGGGTTGCCGCCGCCGACATGGAAGGAGACAATTTTTGGCAGGTAAAATGGAATTTCCCCGTAGTCTTGATTTTAGGCAGTGAAGGCAGCGGCGTTCCCCGGCTCCTCAAGGAAAAGAGCGATTATATTGTAAGCATCCCAACCCGGGGACGGGTGAATTCCCTCAATGTTTCAGTAGCCGGAGCCGTTTTGGTCTACGAGATGCTTCGACAAAGGATTGCCCCAGATGGAATATCTGATAATTGACGGCTACAATGTCATTGGCTGCTGGCCTGATTTGAAGCGCCTTAAGGACCATGCTCTGGCTGACGCCCGCCATCAGTTAGTAGAGGTCCTCAGGGAATACCAGGTCTTTACGGGACAGTACATCATTCTGGTTTTTGATGCCTATCGCAGCAAGGGCTTAAAAACAACTGAATATCTTCCCGGTATGGAGATCAGGTATACCGACCACGGTCAAACAGCCGATTCACTCATTGAAAGCCTTGTTGCCAAATTGGCTGACCGCAACCAAATTGTGGGGGTTGTCACTTCAGACTGGGCCCAGCAGCAGATTGTCCTGGGCAAAGGCGCCAGGCGCTGGTCCAGCCGGGAGTTTTACCTGGAAGTGAAAAAAATAGCCGGTCAGATTTCCAATGCCGCCGGCCGCACCCAAGTGGACAGGCCCACCACGGAATTAGGCAACAGGCTAGATCTAAAAGCCAGGAAAATTTTACAAAATATGGCGAATAAAAATAAGCGGTCTTGACGACTTGTCCCACGGTGTATATAATTATAAGACAGAAAAATTGGGAGGGGAACGCGCATGACTATTGTTGTCAAAGAAGACAATTTTGATTGGGACATGCTTGGCGACGAGGAGATTGCAAAGGCAGCTTGTGAAGGCAATTGTCATGCGACTGAGTTTTTAATTAATAAATATAAAAATTTTGTTCGCGCCAAAGCCCGTTCTTATTTTTTGATTGGGGCGGACCGGGAAGACATCATTCAGGAAGGCATGATTGGCCTTTTTAAGTCTATTCGCGACTTTCGCGAGGACAAGCTCTCTTCCTTTAAGGCTTTCGCTGAACTGTGCGTTACCAGGCAAATTATTACTGCCATCAAGACTGCCACCCGGCAAAAGCACATTCCCCTAAATTCCTATGTTTCCTTAAACAAACCAATTTTCGATGAGGATTCTGACCGCACCCTTATGGACATTATTTCCGGGGCCAAAGTCACTGATCCCGAAGCGCTCACCATCAATCGGGAAGAGTATGGCGATATTGAAAAAAAGATGAGTGAAATTCTAAGCAGCCTCGAGCGCAAGGTCCTCATGCTCTACCTGGAGGGCAAGTCCTATCAGGAAATTGCCGTTGAATTGCAGCGCCATGTAAAATCTATTGACAATGCCCTGCAGCGAGTCAAGCGCAAGCTGGAACGGTATTTGGAAATCAGAGATATTTAATCCTTAAAAATGGATTGTCAAATCCCTTGACCTGGCAGGCCCCCCTGTGTATAATGTAGTTTGTGACCATAATGTCAAGCTAGATGGAGAGGTTCCCGAGTTGGCCAAAGGGGGCAGACTGTAAATCT
>DIPE01000042.1:19703-20355 GCA_002427015.1 Firmicutes bacterium UBA5496
GGTAGCTCGTCGGGCTCATAACCCGGAGGTCGCAGGTTCAAATCCTGCCCCCGCAACCAACATGCTCACGTAGCTCAAATGGTAGAGCGCATCCTTGGTAAGGATGAGGTAACCGGTTCAATCCCGGTCGTGAGCTCCACTGGTGTACTGGAATTACCTGTCTCTCTCTTCTGCTCACGTAGCTCAAACGGTAGAGCGCATCCTTGGTAAGGATGAGGTAACCGGTTCAATCCCGGTCGTGAGCTCCATCCATGGCGGCGTAGCTCAGCTGGCTAGAGCATGCGGTTCATACCCGCAGTGTCCGGGGTTCAAATCCCTGCGCCGCCACCATACTAAAGATGAGCAGGTATTTTACAGTAAGTAATGGTTAATATAGTTTTCAATAAGGAGGATGAGTTTCGTTGGCAAAGCAAAAGTTTGAACGCACCAAACCCCATGTCAACATTGGCACCATCGGTCACGTTGACCACGGTAAAACCACATTGACCGCTGCCATTACATATGTATTGGCAAAGAAGGGATTGTCCGAAGTCAGAGCCTTTGACACAATCGACAAGGCTCCCGAGGAAAAGGCCAGGGGAATCACGATTTCCACTTCCCACGTGGAATATGAAACTGAAAACAGACATTATGCCCACGTTGACTGCCCCGG
>DIPE01000010.1:0-210 GCA_002427015.1 Firmicutes bacterium UBA5496
GGTGACAAACTGGCCGTTGCCGGAACGGCGCTTTTCCGGCATGGGGATAAAGCGCTGGCCGCTGATATACTGACCGGTAATAGACTGGGGAACCTTGGCGATGTCTTCCAGTGTGCCCTGGGCGACGATCTCGCCGCCGGCGGCGCCGGCTCCGGGTCCGATGTCGACAATCCAGTCGGCGGTGCGCATGGTGTCCTCATCATGCTCGAC
>DIPE01000010.1:384-1757 GCA_002427015.1 Firmicutes bacterium UBA5496
CGCTGGTGCAGGCCGATGCTGGGTTCATCGAGGATGTACACCACCCCGGTGAGGCCGGAGCCGATCTGGGTAGCCAGGCGGATGCGCTGGGCTTCGCCGCCGGAAAGAGTCCCCGCCGCCCGGTCCAGGGTGAGGTAATCCAGGCCCACATCCATCAGAAAGCCCAGGCGTTCATTGATTTCCTTGAGCACCAGGCGGGCAATCATCTGCTCCCTTTCCGTCAGCTCCAGGGAAGCGAAAAAGTCCCGGGCCCGCCCAACAGTCAGGGCGGTTACCTCAGCAATATTCTTAGCTCCCACCAGCACAGACAAACTTTCGGGGCGCAGGCGCCTGCCGCCGCAGGTGGGGCAAGCCCGCTGGCTCATGAACTGCTCCATAAATTCCCGGACACCATCGGAGGAAGTTTCCCGGTATCTGATTTTCAGCCAATTCACCGCTCCCCGGTAGCGGGCCTGATAGGTCCTGGGGGCAACTTTGCGGTTGGGCGCATAGGTTACGGTATAAGTGCCGTCGGTGCCGTTGAGGAGAATATCCCGCTCTTGCTCACTCAGCTGGCCCACAGGCTTATTGAGGTCGATGCCCTTAGCGGCAGCCACCTCCCGGAGGAGATTCATATAATATGATTCCGCGGCATTGCTCCAGAGGGCAATGCCCCCCTGGCTGATGCTCTTTTCCGGGTCGGGCATGATTAAATCCGGGTCGGGCTGGGGATGGTAACCCAGGCCGGTGCAATCAGGGCAGGCGCCGTAGGGGTTGTTGAAAGAGAACACTCGGGGTGAAATTTCCTCAAAGCTGAAGCCGCATTCCTTGCAGGCAAAGTTTTGGCTGAAGACAATGTCCCTGTCCTCGTCGGCAAGATTGATGAAGACCATGCCCCCTGACAATTTTAAGGCGGTTTCCAGGGAGTCGGCCAGGCGCTGGGCAATTGTCTCCCGCACCACCAGGCGATCGATGACCACCTCAATGGTATGCTTTTTATTCTTCTCCAGCTCTATTTCCTCTTCCAGCAGGCGCACTTCGCCGTCCACCCGCACCCGCACATAGCCGTCCTTGGCCAGGCCCTCCAGGACTTTGGCATGCTCCCCCTTGCGGCCCCGGACCATGGGGGCAAGAATGAGGATTTTGCTGCCCTCAGGCAGCTGGAGGATGGCGTCCACCATCTGCTCCACCGTCTGCTGGCTGATGGGAATGCCGCAGTGAGGACAATAGGGGCGGCCGATGCGGGCGAAAAGCAGGCGAATATAATCATAGATTTCTGTTACCGTCCCCACCGTGGAGCGGGGGTTGCGGCTGGTTGTCTTCTGATCGATGGAAATCGCCGGGGACAGGCCCTCGATGGAGTCAACATCGGGTTTGTCCATCTGGCCCAGAAA
>DIPE01000010.1:1886-14694 GCA_002427015.1 Firmicutes bacterium UBA5496
CCCAAAAACTGACGAGCATAAGAGGATAGCGATTCCATGTACCGTCTTTGACCTTCGGCATAAATGGTGTCAAAGGCCAGGGAAGATTTCCCCGAGCCGCTTAAGCCTGTCATTACCACCAGCTTATCCCGGGGGATGTCTAGGCTGACATTTTTTAAATTGTGCACCCGGGCGCCCCGGACAGATATATATCTTGCCATACTGTTCATTCCTTGCTCTTTAATTGAATTATTATATCCCGCAGATAGGCTGCCTGTTCAAATTCCAGGGACTTGGCCGCCGCTTGCATCTCCTTCTCCAGGCGCTTAAGCAGGCGGGTATGTTCATCGCGGCTGAGACCCTTCTTGTCCGCGGTGTATTTGGCCCCTTCTTCCGCTGCCTTGGTGGCCTCAATAACCGAGCGGATTCCCTTTTTGATGGTCTTAGGCACGATGCCGTGGCGCTCATTATATTCCATCTGGAGCTGGCGGCGGCGCAGGGTCACTTCCACCGCCCGCTGCATGGAGTCTGTGACCTGGTCGGCATACATGACCACTCGGCCGTTGACATTGCGGGCGGCCCGGCCCATGGTCTGGATGAGGGAGCGGTCGGAACGGAGGAAGCCTTCCTTATCTGCATCCAGAATGGCCACCAGAGATACCTCAGGCAGGTCCAGGCCTTCCCGCAACAGGTTGATGCCCACCAGCACATCAAATTCTCCCTGGCGCAAATCCCGGATAATGGCCATGCGCTCCAAAGTATCGATGTCGGAGTGGAGGTAGCGCACCTTGATGCCCGCCTCCCGCAGATAGTCGGTAAGGTCCTCGGCCATGCGCTTGGTCAGGGTGGTGACCAGCACCCGTTCCCGCATTGCCGTCCGCTGGCGGATTTCCTCCATCAGGTCGTCCACCTGGCCCGTTACCGGTTTGATTACTACCAGGGGGTCCAACAGGCCCGTGGGGCGGATAATCTGCTCCGCCACCCGGGCGCTGTGCTCCTCTTCATAGGGGCCGGGAGTTGCGCTTACATATATGGCCTGGGGAACCAGGCTCTCAAACTCGTTAAAGACCAGGGGCCGGTTGTCCAGGGCCGAAGGCAGGCGGAAGCCGTGTTCCACCAGCACAGTCTTGCGGGAGCGGTCGCCGTTATACATGCCCCGGACCTGGGGCAGGGTAACATGGGATTCATCCACCACCAGGAGAAAGTCTTTGGGGAAGTAGTCAATGAGGGTGTCGGGCCTGCTGCCCGCAGGGCGGCCGGCCAGGTGGCGAGAATAGTTCTCAATGCCCTGGCAAAAGCCCATTTCCTGCATCATTTCCAGATCATAGCGGGTGCGCTGCTCCAGGCGCTGGGCCTCCAGAAGCTTATTCTCGTTCCGAAAGCGGGCCAGCTGTTCTTCCAGCTCAGCCTCAATTCCCTTTACCGCCTGCTCCATCAGTTCTTTGGAAGTGACAAAGTGGGAAGCGGGGAATATGGCCACATGGCTGCGGTCGCCTAGAATCTCTCCCGTCAGGTAATCAATTTCGGTAATCCGCTCCACCTCATCGCCAAAAAACTCGATGCGGATGGCGCGGTCGCTGTTGCCGGCAGGAAACACTTCCAGCACATCCCCCCGCACCCGAAAGGTGCTGCGGTGAAAGTCCATATCATTGCGGGCGTACTGCATATCCACCAGGCGGCGCAGCACCTGGTCCCGGGAGTATTCGCCCCCTGCCCGCAGGGAAAGCACATGCTTGCGGTACTCTTCCGGAGAGCCCAGGCCGTAAATGCAGGAAACGCTGGCCACAATAATGACATCCCGGCGCTCAAAAAGGGCGCTGGTAGCCGAGTGGCGCAGCTTGTCGATTTCTTCATTGATGGCGGCGTCCTTTTCAATATAGGTGTCGGTATGGGGGATGTATGCTTCGGGCTGGTAGTAATCATAGTAGCTGACGAAGTATTCCACGGCATTTTCCGGGAAGAATTCTTTGAATTCGCTGCAGAGCTGAGCCGCCAAGGTCTTGTTGTGGGCAATGACCAGGGTGGGCCGCTGTACCTGAGCGATGACATTGGCAATAGTAAAGGTCTTGCCGGAGCCGGTAACTCCCAACAGAGTCTGGTGGCGCAGATTTTCATTTAACCCCTGCACCAGTTCCTCAATTGCCTGGGGTTGATCCCCGGTGGGTTTATAGTCCGAAACCAGTTTAAATTTGCTTTCCATACCTTCACCTCTTTCTGCTGCGAACAGGTGTTTCTATTTTACCACAAAGAAATTAACGTGTATACTCCCCAGAAGCTGTGATATTCCGGCCAGTCCGGGGGCAATGTATATATTTCAATCGGTATCCAAGGATTGACAATGTGGTCTCAATTTGGTACTATATTTGTACCGAGGTGATAATGATGAACAGCAAAGAAGATATTCGGCCCATTTCCTACATTAAAGCAAATGCTGCTGAAATTTTAGCACAGGTTAACGAAACCCGCAGACCTGTCTATGTCACCCAAAATGGGGAAGCAAGGGCAGTGTTGCTGGACACTGAGTCCTACGAGAAGATGAAAAAGGCTATTGGTCTGTTAAAACTGCTGGCTCAAGGGGAACAGGATATAAGCCAAAAGCAAGTTAAGTCCCAGGAAGACTTCTTTGCCGCCATGGACCGCAGCTTTGATGTTAATCATGACTGAAAAGCATTTCCAGGTGCTATGGACTGAAACAGCACAGCAGGACCTGAAGCAAATTCTTCAATACTTTGCAGCTAAAAAAGCTCAGGCAAAAAAGGCATATTCCGTGATCAAAGAGAAGGCTAAAAGCCTCTGGGCCATGCACTTCCGGGGAAGAATTGTTCCCGAGTTATACAGTCTGGGCATTACCACCTACCGGGAGTTAATTCGCCCGCCCTGGAGAATAATTTATAAGATTGATGCAGACAGGATTTGGGTGTTGGCAGTAATTGACGGGAGAAGGAATATGGAAGATATTCTGCTGGAGAGGTTTTTGGCTGAATAGGATTATAGCATAAAACAGTCTGATACTCTAAACTGCCCCCTGTCAAGTAGGCAGGTGAAATAAGTAGAACTGTTTGGCTGGACTTCGTTAATAACGGGGTCCAGCATTTCTATGCAGCATTTAGGAACATAATTGTTTCTGGCTGTACTACCGGAGGTTGGAACGGGAGAAATTTGAATGGCCAGCCCATGGCGAGGCCATGACCGCCATCAGCAAAAGAGAGCTTAGGCGGTTATTGGACGGACTGCAAATATGACAAATACATGCTCACCGAGAGGTCATTGCACGCACTGTGCTATGACCCTTTTATGCCCAAAACCACGAGAATAAAGGGTTTTAGGAAATTTTGTCAAATAGTATTAGTAATGAAAACGTTAGCGAAAGTCATCTCCGAATTACAAGAAAAATGTGCTATGCAGGAGCACAAAATTGCAAAACTTTCGGCTACGGTAGTCTGGTTCGAGGAACAGTTTCGTTTGAGCCAGCATAGGCGTTTTGAACGTTCCAGTGAGCAACAGACGAATTCCCGGCAGCTTAGCGTTTTCAATGAAGCCGAAGTGGAAGCCAAACCAATGGACGAACCGACAATCGAAAAAATAACCTATTGGCGCCAAGAGTATTCATTAGGAGGACTTCAACCCGCCGCTTCCGAAACCTTTTGCCGGCGGCTGGTGGACGAACCGAAGGAGGTGACGAACAAATCTTATGTAAAGCAACGCAGCCGTTTAAAAATTAATAGGAGGTAAACGATGAAAAGAACTGCAAAAACCATTTCATTTGTATTGGTGGTTTCATTCATTGTCATGGCCTATTCGCCACATATTTCGGCTATGGAGGACAGCTCTCGCACAAACAGTGAAAACTACTGCAGGACAAAATCCCTTGTCGATTCGGGCATCCTCTATGATATCGGGTTGTATTCGGATGTAACGCTGGCAATGGAAATGCTAAAAAATAAAAGCAAGGAATTTGAAGAACTATGCAGTGAAAGGGAGACAGTCCTAACTTTATTAGAGCTCATCAGGTTAGAAAAGGATTCGTTCCCAAAATATTTGCTGATTACGTGGTATGAATACCTTCGAGGCGGAACACTGGCTCCCGGTGCTTCCAGCGTTTTTCCTTGCGCCCCCAGCGGCTATCAAGACTATTCTTTGCGTTTGCCCAGCGGGAAGACAATTGCTGCCCTAAAATATATCGGTTCACAAACCCCCGAGGAATATCCCCATGAATCGAAATTCCCCTCGGCCAACAGAGTAGGCCCTCCTTCCTTTTATTACAATTGCCACGCCTATGCCTGGTACTACGGTGGAAATGTGTCTTGCTTGCCCCAATCTGAACTGTTGGTGGTTAATTGGGTATATCCATATTTTACTACTGATCCGACATGCGCAACTAAAGTTACTATTCCCTCACCAGGAGATATTGTAATCTATAAGGGTTGCCAATGCCCGTCTAAAAATGGACGGGTTACACATTCGGGCATAATCGTTTCGGTATCAGGAGGGGAAAGCAATAGAATAGTCCGTTCTAAATGGGGATATTATGGCACATATATCCATAAGTTGTATGATTGCCCTTACTACGATCCCCCGCACCCAGCAGAAGACAATCCTCATATACTCTGCCCAGGGGGTACCGTCGAGTACTACCGCTTATCCCATGATTTCCGATCGTACGAGTACTTAAATCCTGCCTACCACAGAGCAAACTGCTACAATTGCGGAAAGAAAACTTTACCCCACTATTTTTTCTTTTCGGGTGGCAGGTACATTTGTTCAGACTGCGGGTATTCCACTACAGAACCCGTTTTCCCCCAAGGGAGTGAGATAGATGAAAGGTAGCAAAACCCGATTCTTTGCCATTTCCGTTTTTGCGCTTGTTTGCGCCCTGGCGGCCTGTGCCGAAAAAACACCGGATCCCCCGGAGCCCCAGGCGAGGATGATGCTGGAAGTTGAGAGCTGCGGCTGGCAGGAGCCGGGAGATCCCCCCGGATTTCAGGAAGGACTCCTCGTTATTTCAGAGAGCCTGGACGACTATACGGAACACTGGGAGTTTACCGACATTCTGTCCCCGGAAACAATGGAAGAAACCACCGCTTTTGATGGCAAGGGCTTGTGGCTGCAACGACGTGAAGTCGATTGGTCCCCCGCCGAACCAACGAGCATTTTCGTTTCCGAGGAAGCGGACTACGAGTACCTAGTCAAGATGCTGGCCGGCCTGACTTTTTCCACCGAGCTCAGCCAGCGCAATGAGCTGGATGCGGGGTTGCTCTTGGCTACTTGGGATCTCAAGGAGGGCGAATGGGAAGAAACCGGCAAGTACTTCCTATGCCCGGATGGGACTGTGCTATTAGGAGCGGGCGTAGACCCCGTTACTCACTATCCCATCTGTTACGAGTCCTCGGAAACAGCGGACTACCACCGGGTTAGCGCTATGGAAGTAAAGTACAATTTGTTTTCCAATGAGTTTTATTGGGAATGCTTCGATGACGTTAGATACAAGCCGGAATCATACCGCCTTTGCATCTCCAGCCCGAGAGGCCACCGGGACTTTACCCTGGAAGAGGCCAGGGCTTTGCTGCCCGAAACCCACCTCATGAAAGGGGGGCAGATCAACCGGGTCTCCTTGGCAGATGGCCGGGACTACCTGAAAATCACCGAATATTCCTGGACCCCGGAAAGGGATTTGTGGGAAAACACATACTACCTGACTCCGGAAAACAAGCTTATCAAACAGAGAAAAAACTTTGGCACCCGATACCATACAGGGCATTGGGAATGGTTTAAATGCAGCCTGGTATGGACCTACGAGGATGTCCTGGACTACGACAACCTTTCTCGTCTTCTAGAGGGGAACTGATTCAATGAGTGGATGAATAAGGGGTCAAGCAAACAGCCCGGTGTTCACACGCCAGGCTGTTTCTTTTTGTGTTTTTCCCACAGACGCTGGAGGAAGCCCTGCCCTGCTATTTTCAAGCAAGGGCCGCTTTCACTGGCATCGGGAACAGGAATCAGGCCCAGCTTGCCCTGGCTTTGATGGATTCGGACCGTCTTCTTCACTCCCTCTGGGGAGACAGCTTCTATTTCCGCCAGGCCGGGAAAGCTGTTGAGAGCCCCGGCCAGCTCCCGGCGGCTGTTGACATCCATGCCGTTGACATTGAGGATGGTCCAGCCGCTGCCCAGTCCCTGGCGGGCGGCGGGGGACCCCGGCAGCGCTGCCAGGAGTTTCACTCCCCTTGGCGGGGGAGCCAACCGGGGAGGCGAGTTCCACTCCCGGCGGTTGCCTGCCTGAATGAGATATTCATGGCCCAAGGGGGCAAAGAGCACCGGCAGGATTTGGAGGAAAGGCAGGCGTCCGGAGAGCAGGCTCAGGAGCAGCAGTCCGATGCTGTAAACAGCCAGACGGCCGGCGGAAATCCGGCTCTTTTCCCTGGGGGCGGTAGACACGGCAATGTCTGAGTAACCCAGGGCGGCGACAATGGGGAAAAGGACATAGCTCAGCATCATGCCAGGATTCGGCTGCAGCCGGGGCTGCAGCAGCGGCCACCAGTCAGGCATGGGCACGCCGCCAACAGGCTCGGCGCTGACCAGTTCTACCAGCAAAGCTGTAATCGGCAGGGGCCAGAAGCGCTGGAGCATAAAGCCCCCCACCACCTTGCCCCGGGGATTCTCAAGAATAACGGGGCTGGCGTTGATATGGCCGCTGATGAAGATGAGAAAACTTTCCGTCAGATGCAAAGCGCCCACCAGGGCCATGAGGGCAGGCAGGTCCACCGCCATGAGAGAAGCAAAAAAACTAATGCTGCCAAGGCCGGGGAAGAGCAGGTTCAGCCCCCTGAGCAGCAGGGAAACTGCCCCTACTACGCCGCCCCCATAGGCGAAACACATAAAGCGGGGGTTGATGAGCATCAGCACCAGCACCACCGGCCAGACATAGATCAGCCCCAGCTCTTCCGACAGGGGCAGCCCCAGGAAGACCATGAGAAAGCTGGCCAGGATGCCGCCTGCAAGGCCGAAACCCATGGATATAAGAAGCTGGCGCCAGGGTTGGGAAAAAGGAGCACCATAGAGATGCTCCTCCAGTTTGGCCTGACGCCGGAACTGACGAAAGACAATAGAAAGAACAATTGCCAGCATGAAGGGATAGTAAAGGAGACCGGGATATTTAATCCAGCCAAAAAACGCTTGGCCCAAAACACTAAAGATCAGCTTAACAAGATCTGCTAAGGGCAGCATGTTAATTCCCCTGGATTAGCTGACCCAGGACCTCCATGGCTTTGCTCAGCTGGACGTCGCTGTCCCGGGTGTGCTTTTCCCAGCGCTGGTTGAAGACATCTGTTGTTTCCCTGTCCAGCTTGCCAGTGGACGCCAAACCGTTAGCCCGCTGGAAAGCAGCCACGGCGTCGGCGGTTGCCTGATCATAGATACCGGTGGCCGGAACCTTGAGATAGTCCAAAGCTGCCAGCATGGCCTGCAGCTGATAGATGTGGAGAGCCTCGCTGCCCAGTTCCTGAGTGCCGATAAAGCGCAAGTTAGGCATGCGGTTGACCATATCCATATCCACAGGGTAATTGGGGGTGACGCCGTTCCCCTGTATTTCCTTGCCCTTGGGGGTAAAGAACTTATTGGTAGTAAGCTTGACATAGGAGCCGTCTTTCAGTTCATAGGAGCTCTGGACGGTGCCTTTGCCGTAGCTGGTTGTGCCGATTACAGGCACATCGTTATCTTGAAGGGCGCCGGCGATAATTTCTGAGGCGCTGGCGCTGTTTTCATTGACAAGGACCACCATGGGGAAACCTCTGTCCCGCAAGGAAGAACTGTATTCACTAGTGCGCTTGCCATTGCGGTCCTCGGTGTATACAATCAGGCCCTTGGGCACCAGCTGGCGGCCAATTTCCGCGGCCACATCCAGGTAGCCCCCGGGATTATCCCGCAGGTCCAGAACCAGCCCTTTCATGCCCTGCTTCTTTAAACCCCGGATGCCTTGGGCAAACTCATTGCCGGAATCCTCGGCAAACTGGGAGAGAGAGAGATAGCCGATGCCGCCGGGGAGCATCTCCGTATCCACAGTGCTGCGCTCAATGGTAGCCCGCACCAGGGATACCTGAAAGATGCTGGGCAATCCTTCCCGGACTATGCCCAGGGTGACTTCGGTGCCAGCTTCTCCCCGGATGTCCTTGACGGCCTCTGTCAGGGGCAAGCCTTCAATATTGACGCCATTCACTTCGACAATTTGGTCCCCGGGCAGCAGTCCTGCTTCCTGAGCCGGCGAACCGGCAAAGGGAACAATGATGGTTACCCGGTTATTTTCCTGGGTGACTTCCACGCCGATGCCTTGATAATCGTTGCCCAGCTGGATTTGCATTTCCTGCAAATCCTCAATGGACAAGTACTCGCTGTAGGGGTCTTCCAGGCTATCCACCAGGCCGTACAGGGCGCCTTCGAGAATTTTATCCCTGTCGGTCTCCCGCAGATAATACTGCTCAATGGCAAAGAGGGCCTCGTCCAATTTGCCCCATTCCCCTGAACGCCAATGGGACTGTTCGCTGGCCATGCCCCGGGTATAGCCGATGACATAGCCCAGGCTGCTGCCTGCGGCCACAATCCCGATTACCAGAATGACAAGTAAAACCCTCAATACACGTTTATTCACTGGCCCACATCCTTCCTGAACATGAAAGGGCCATCCCATCAGAGATGGCCATTACAGCAGACATCATCTAAAGTATATTCAATAAGCCCGTATCTATTACTTGTATTCAAATCCAACGGGATTTTTCTTTTCACCCATGACCCAGACTTCAAAATGCAGATGGTTGCCGGTGCTGGAGCCGGTGGTCCCCACCACGCCAATCTGCTGCCCAATGGTCACTACTTGTCCCTTTTTCACGGTTGTGTAGCGCATATGGGCATAGAGAGTCTGATAGCCGCCGCCGTGGCTGATAATGACATAGATGCCATAGCCGCCGCCATCATAACTGCGGACAAAGTCCACAGTGCCACTGGCTGCTGCCACTATAGGCTTGCCGCCAATGCTCTGGCCCTGACGGTTAAAGCGGGCTATGTCGATGCCGGGATGGAATTGCCACACCTTCCTGATGGGATGAATTCTCCAGCCATAGGGACTGGTTATGTTATAGGGCACCCGATCAAAGCCGAGGACTGGCCATTCAAAGAAGGAGGGCGGATCACCGGCTCGCACCCGCTCTAATTCCAGCAGCCGCTTGATTTCCGCTTCAATCTGTTTCTGTTCCTCTTCCAAAGAGGCAATGCCCTTATTCTGCGTGGCAAGCTCGGCCTGTACTTCTTCCTTTATTTCTTCATACCGGAGGGTTTTAGCATTGAGCTGGGCCTTGTCTTCTTCGGCTTTGGTCCGGGCGGCATCCAGCTCGGCATGGCGCTGAACCTGGAGGCTCAATTCCTCAGCCAACAGTTCCTTGTCCGCCTCCAAATCGGCCTTGGTGGCCTCAATCTCCGCCACCAGCTCGGTATCGCTTTCAATGAGCAGGCGGATAAAGCCAAAGCGGGAAAGAAAATCGGAAAAACTGGAAGCAGAAAAGAGAACCTCCAGATAGCTGACTGTGCCGTTTTTATACATAGCGCAGAGCCGCTGTTCAAGGAATTCAGTCTGAATCGCCAAGTATTCCTCTGTCTGGGCAATAGAAGCCTCCACCTCAGCGATGCGTTTCTCCTGTTCGGCAATCTGCTCTTCCATTTGGCGGATTTTGTGTACTAATTCATCAAGCTCCTCCTCGGCCTTGTACATATCCCTGTCAAGGTCTTCAAGAAGATCCCGGAGCTGCTCCAGCTTGGATTTTGTCTGCTTGCGGTTTTCTTTCATTTCGTCAAGCTGTTCATTTACTGAACCCAGATCGTCGTAATAGTCATCAATATCTGCATGCGCAGGCAGCACAAACCCTAGGGCCAAAACCGCCACTATAACAAAGACTAGAGCCTTGTATCTGTTTTTATTGGCCAAATTTCTCCACCTCCCGAATTACACTCTTAGAAATCTGCGCACGGAAATGCCGCTGCCAACAGCGCCGATGCCGGCGCCCATAATAAATAAGAATCTGAGGAGTTCCCTTCCTGCCACTTCGGGAACCACCATTTTCACCGAAAGGAAGTTTTGGTACATCCAGGCGCTGGCCCGGAAATAAAGGAAACCATATCCGTAGAATAGGAGCAAATAGGTAACTAACGCTCCCAACAGCCCCAAGAAAATTCCCTCCAGGATAAAGGGCCAGCGAATAAACCAGTCGGTGGCGCCGACGTACTTCATGATGCCGATCTGGCGGCGCCTGGAATAAACAGTAAGCTTTATGGTATTGGCAATGAGAAAAAGCGAGACGATGCCAAGAAATGCAATTACTATATAGCCAAAAAACTGAATGCCCCGGCTAAAGGCAAAGAGCTGCTCCACTATTTGCTGGCCGTAGTCTACAGATTCAACCCCCGCCAGGCGGGCGATTTTATCCGCCAGGGCTGCGGTCTGTTCTGGATCTTGGGGCCGGATTTCATAACTGGCGGGCAGGGGATTGCGCTCCAAACCATCGGTAATGCCGGCCTGATTGCCCAAGCGCTCCCGCAGCCGCTCCAGGGCCTCCTCCTTGGAAACAAAAGTCACCTGCTTCACGCCTTTAAGTTCCAGCAATTCAGTCCGCAACCGGCTGAGGACATCCACGGAGTCGGCGCCGTCTTCCAGATAGGCGATAATTTCCACCTGACCTTTGATTTCTTCAGTGATGGCCTGGATGTTGAGGTTGATGAGGGTAAAAGCGCCCAGAATCAACAGAGTGAGGACGACGACAATGACAGAAGCCAGGCTCATCAGGCGGTTGCGCCAAACGCCAATGGCTGCCTCTTTAATGTAATAAACTGCGTTTCTAAGCTTCATGGCGGTATACCCCTTTGCTGTCATCCCGTACAAGTCTTCCGTCCTGAAGTTCCAAAACTCTGCGGCCCATGCGGTCTACAACTTCCTTGTCATGAGTGGCGATGAGCACCGTAGTCCCCAGGAGATTGATTTGGCTGAGCAAGGTCATAATCTGCCAGGAAGTGTCCGGGTCAAGATTGCCGGTGGGCTCGTCACAGACCAACAGGGATGGATTGTTGACAAGGGCTCTGGCCATAGCCACCCGCTGCTGCTCGCCTCCGGATAATTGATGGGGATAGCGCTCTCCCTTGTCGCCAAGGCCCACCAAATTCAGCACCCTTGGCACCTGGCGTTTAATTTCCTTGGGATTGGCCTCGATAACTTCCAAGGCAAAAGCCACATTTTCAGCGGCGGTTTTTTCCGGCAGCAGCCGGAAATCTTGGTAGACAACGCCGATTTGCCGACGCAAGTAAGGAATCTCCCGGCGCCGGAGGCGATTGAGATTGCGGCCTAAGACTGTCACCTGGCCAGACCCGGCCACAGTTTCCCGAAAAATCAGCTTAAGTATGGAAGATTTCCCTGCACCGCTGACGCCGACGAGAAAGACAAACTCGCCCTTGTGGATGTGGAAACTGATATCTGATAAGGCGCTGGTACCTTTTTGATACGAATAGTTTACATTGCTAAACGAAATCAAGTAGTTCAACCCCTTTTATAAGTACTCAGCATTAATACATTCGACAAGAATACAGCCATTCCTGCTTTATTCCTGTTTTGTAGACATAAAACCTTATAATATATTATAAAATTAAAGCGGCAACGGGGACAAGCCCTTTTTGCCGCTTTTTCCAGCCAATTTATGCCTTAAGCCCCTTGAGGGTAACCTCGCCGCTGTGCAAAAAATGTCGAATTCCCCCTGCATCCTCCACCAGCAGCTGGCCTTCCGCCCCCACATCCAGGGCTTGGCCCCTGATAACTTCCCTGCCCCGGGTGGCGGTCACCGCCTTTCCCAGGATGATATCCAATTGGCGCCAGCGGCTCAGAACCTGCTCAAACTGGCCCCGGTCCCAGGAATTCAGGGCGTCAAGGACTGCAGAGGCCAGCAAGGCTAGCAACCGATCCCGGCGCCATTCTTTGCCTGAACAAACTATAAGGGAACTGGCATTGAGTTCCGGGGGAAAGGAACGCTGATTTACATTGAGGCCGATGCCGGCTACCAATTTGTCGCCGCTGGCCTCCAAGAGAATCCCCCCTAATTTGCCCCCTGAAGCCAGCAGATCATTGGGCCATTTCAGGCCTATTTCCGGCACAAATGGGAGCAAAGCCTGGCCCACAGCAACCCCCGCCGCCAGAGAAAAACCGCCCCAATTTTCCCGGGGCAGCGAAGGATAGAAAACCAGGCTGAAATATAGGTTCAGGCCGGGGGGTGACTGCCATACCCGTCCCAATCGGCCCCGGCCCCGGTCCTGGCAGTCGGCGGCAATAACCGTCCCCTGGGGCCAGGCATCCGCTAGGGCCAAAGCATTTGTAGAGGCCAGACGGGGGAACCAATGGAGCCTCAGGCCCGGGGGCATCATTTTTGCTGCTTCCATGCATTCCCGGCCTGAAATGAAATAATCCCTGTCCATATAACTCCCCCATCCAAGTTAATCTTCGTTCCTCAGGAACGGGAAGGCTTAGTTCAGGATTTGCATTTCTTCCCGGCCCTTTTCGTGTTTGGGTTTCTGCCAATCTTAATCCAAATTCCCCGCCTGGGCTGCTTGCGTGCCGGCAAATGATACTTCATAAAAATCCCCTCCCTGCATATGCTACTATACTTTATTCCAGGGAATAAGCGGGGGCAACCCGGCAAAAGCCCAACACTTCCTCTGAGGCCCGGCAAGAAAAGCGCGGCAATCGCGCTTAGAGCATCTCAAAAAGTGATATGTCTTACTGGGCCAGGCGGGTATCCAGGCCGGTCAGGTGATC
>DIPE01000010.1:14909-18415 GCA_002427015.1 Firmicutes bacterium UBA5496
GCGCTGGCCACTTCATCGTCGCCGTCATAGACAATGTGAATCTTGTCGGTGACCTGGTAGTCTTTGCGCTTGCGCAGCTGCTGCACCTTGGAGACGAATTCCCGGGCAAAGCCTTCGTTTCGGAGTTCCTGGGTCAGGGTAGTGTCCAGGATGACAAAGAGATTGTTTTCCATGGCCACTGTAAAGCCCTCTTTAGCGGTAATGGTTATCTCCACTAAGTCCCGGGCAATCCGGGTCTCTTCCCCGCCCAGGGTTACGGCTATTTCTTCCCCTGCTTCCAGTTGGGCGGCGGCTTTAGAGGCATCCAGTTTTGCCAGGGCGCCACTGAATTCCTTGATCTTGGGTCCCAGGGCGGGACCGGCTGCGGGGAAGTTGGGCTTGAGTTTGTACTCCATATACAGGCTGAGGTCGGCGACAAACTCTACCTGTTTGACATTGAGCTCCTCTTCAATCAGGGGCACAAGGCCGCGGAGAAGCTTTTCATATTTACCCGCCACCAGGATTTTGTTCAGGGGCTGGCGGACCTTGATTTTCACCTGCTCCCGGGCAGAGCGGCCCAGGCCTACCAGGCTGCGGGCCAGGTCCATGCGTTCTTCCACATCGGCGTCAATGAGCTGCTCTTGATACCGGGGATAGTCGGTCAGATGCACCGAAAGAGGGTCAGCAGTGAGATTGCGGTAGAGCTCCTCGCCTGTAAAAGGCGCGTATGGGGCAATGAGCTTGGCCACTCCCACCAGCACCTCATAGGTGGTGTTGTAGACAGCCCGCTTGTCGTCATCCAGCTCTGAGGCCCAGAACCGGCGCCGGGCCCGGCGGATATACCAGTTGGACAGGTCTTCCACCACAAAGTCCTGAATGTGACGGACGGCCCAGGTCAGGTCGTAGACGTCCATATCTTCCTTGACTGTCCTGACGAGATTGTTGTATTTGGAGATTATCCAGCGGTCCAGTTCGGGACGCTTATTCTCAGGGACAAAGAATTCTCTTGGGTCAAGCTCATCGGTGTTGGCATAGAGAGCAAAGAAAGTATAGACATTGCGCAAGGTGCCGAAGAACCTGCTCAGCACTTCGCTGACTCCGTCCACATCAAAGCGGGTGGGGGTCCAGGCCGGGGACACGTAGAGCAGGTACCAGCGGACGGCATCGGCGCCATACTTTTCAAAGAGCTCCAAGGGATCGACAGTATTGCCCTTGGATTTAGACATCTTTTTCCCTTCCTTATCCAGGACCAGGTCGTTAACCAGCACCCGCTTGTAGGGAGCCACCCCCTTGATGAAGGTGGAGATGGCCAGCAGGGAATAAAACCAGCCCCGGGTCTGGTCGATGGCTTCGCAAATAAAGTCTGCGGGAAACTGGCTGGCAAAAAGCTCCTGGTTTTCAAAGGGATAGTGGTACTGGGCAAAGGGCATGGAGCCCGAGTCAAACCAGCAGTCAATGACCTCGGTGACCCGGGTCATCTGGCCCTGGCACTGGGGACATCTGAGATGCACATCATCAATATAGGGCCGGTGCAAATCCAGGGAATCATCCACAGCTTCGATGGCCTTTTCCTTCAGTTCCGCCCGGGAGCCCACGGATTCCGTATGGCCGCACTGGCAGCGCCAGATATTCAGGGGAGTGCCCCAGTAGCGGGTGCGGGAAAGAGCCCAGTCGTTGAGGTTTTCCAGCCAGTTGCCGAAGCGCTTTTCCCCCACAAAAGGCGGATACCATTCAACAGTATTGTTGTTTTCGATCAGTTTGTCCCGGAGGCGGGTCATCTCGATATACCAGCCGGGCTTGGCGTAGTATAGCAGCGGGGTGGAGCAGCGCCAGCAGTGGGGATAATTATGCGCCATTTTCTGCTTGGCAAAGAGCTTGCCCTGAGCATAGAGCCATTTGATAATTTCCACATCGGCGTCCATGACAAAGCTGCCCGCCCAGGGGGTTTCAAAGTACTTGCCGGTTTCGTCCACGGGATTTAGGACCGGCAGGCCGTATTTTTGCCCCACATTATAGTCATCCTCGCCAAAGGCCGGGGCGATGTGGACAATGCCGGTGCCGTCTTCGGTGGTGACATAATCGGCAGTAGTGACGTAGAAGGCCTTTTTGTCGGCAGTGAGGAAGGGCATGAGCTGATGGTATTCAATCCCCTCAAGCTCCCGGCCCAAGACTTCTTCCACAACCCGGAAGTCCTCACCCAGGACTGCTTTTGCCAATTCTTTGGCCAGCCAGTAGAGCTTGCCTTCCTTTTCTGCTTTGATATATGCCACTTCCGGGTGAACAGCCAGGGCGACGTTGGCCGCCAGGGTCCAGGGGGTGGTGGTCCAGACCAGGAAGTATTCTTCCGCGTCCTTGCGCTGAAAAGTCACTACCACAGTGTTGGATTTAATCTCCTGATAGCCCTGAGCCACCTCGTGGGAGGCCAGGCCGGTGCCGCAGCGGGGGCAGTAGGGCAGGATTTTATGGCCCTCATACATATAGCCCTGCTTAAAGAACTGGTCCAGCAGCCACCATACTGACTCAATATAGTTGTTATCCAAAGTGATATAGGGATTCTCTAAATCCAGGAGATAGCCCATTTTCCGGGTCATATCCCGCCAGGCCTTCTCGTAGGTAAAGACCGAGGCCCGGCATTTTTCATTAAATTTGGCGATGCCGTATCTCTCGATATCCTGCTTGCTGCTGAGCTTAAGCTGTTTTTCCACCTCAATTTCCACAGGCAGGCCGTGGGTATCCCAGCCGGCCTTGCGCTTGACCTGGTAGCCCTCCATAGTCTTAAACCGACATACAGAATCTTTGAGGGTGCGGGAAATCACATGGTGAATACCCGGCCGACCGTTGGCGGTGGGAGGCCCTTCATAAAAGACAAAAGGCTTGTCATCGGGCCTGCTGGTCACGCTTTTATCCAGCAGGTCAATGCTGTCCCAGTGGCTGGCTATGGCCTCTTCCCTTTGGGGAATCGATTTTTTGGACAGCTGAGGAAACTTTTTCATTAAAATCACCTTCTCTTCCGCTTAACTTTTCTGGCAAAGAAAAAACCCTGGGTAAACCCAGGGACGACTTTGGCGCGGTACCACCCTGCTTACAGGCAAAAAACAGCCTGTCGCTTAAAATGCATGCTAACGCCTGCCGGCGGGCAGCCTTACTTGAGTTCGGGCAGCCGGCTCCGGGGTGATCTTCACTCTGGGGCATTCGCGGCCTCCCACCAATCAGCCGCGTCTCTGTCAATGCCGGTCCAAGGCTACTGTCCCCATCCTTGCCTTTACTGTTATTGCCTTCTATTTTAAGCATTCCAGGGGATAAAAGTCAAGTAGCCCGAGAGGGCTCTCCACTATTTCCATGGGTGAAAGATACAGAACCCGGAGCCCCTTCAAGTCAAATTCTAGTAGCGAAAGGTGGTGAACTTATATGGGAATGCCGAATATACCGGACATTAAACCGGATATTGACATCGACAAAGAAGATGTCATCAACCTGCTCTTGATTTCTGTGGCCCTGGAAGAGTTGGGCCTGGCCCAAATAATCAA
>DIPE01000001.1:0-2305 GCA_002427015.1 Firmicutes bacterium UBA5496
AACAGGGTATTGCACTTTTACAATGCAATACCCTGTCTGATTATAATTCGATTGACCCTTAGCCTTTCAGCGCAGCTTGAGCTGCGGCCAGGCGAGCGACAGGAACCCGATAAGGCGAACAGCTGACATAGTTCATATTCAAGCTGTGGCAGAAGGCGATGGAGCTGGGTTCGCCACCGTGCTCGCCGCAGATGCCAATTTTCAGCTTGCTGTTCTTGCCCCGGCCCAGGGCCACTGCGATTTCCATTAGTTTGCCGACGCCCTTGCGGTCCAAGACAGCAAAGGGGTTGTCGGGAAGGAGCTTTTCCGCCAGGTACGCCGGCAGGAATTTCCCTTCGGCGTCATCCCGGCTGAAGCCAAAGGCTGTCTGAGTCAGGTCATTTGTGCCAAAGGAGAAGAAGTCAGCATGCCCGGCGATTTCATCGGCAGTAACACAGGCCCGTGGGAGCTCAATCATGGTGCCGATGAGGATGTCAAGATCCCTGCCGCTTTCCGCAGCCACCCGGTCCCGGGTGCTGGCCACCAATTCCCGCATCGACTCCAGCTCGTTGACATGGGAGACCAGGGGAATCATTATTTCGGCTTTGACGTCGATTCCTTCCGCCAGTAGCTGTGCAGCGGCTTTGAGAATTGCCTCAACCTGCATCCGGTAGATTTCAGGGTACATCAGGCCCAGGCGGCAACCCCTGTTGCCCAGCATGGGGTTGGCTTCCTGCAGGTTGCGCACCTGCCGCAGCAAGGCCCGGGTTTCATCCAGCTTGCTGACATCACCTATGCCAGCCTCCAGCAAAGCTACATCCACTGCCAGTTTTTCCACTGACGGCAGGAACTCATGCAGGGGCGGATCCAGAAGGCGGACGGTGACAGGCAGCCCCTCCATGGCCTTGAAGATGCCATAAAAATCTTCCTGCTGAATAGGAAGGAGCTGAGCCAATGCGGCTTCCCTGCCTTCAGTGTCTTCAGCCAGTATCATTGACTGGACTATGGGCAGGCGATCGGTAGCCATAAACATATGCTCAGTGCGGCAGAGTCCAATGCCTTCTGCGCCAAATTCCCTGGCCCTTAAGGCATCCTGGGGAGCATCAGCGTTAGCCCTGATCCCCAATTTCCTGACTTGGTCGGCCCACTGGAGAATGACATTAAACTCATGGCTGAGTTCAGGTTCTACCAGGGGCACCTGGCCCAAGATTACCCGCCCGGTGCCGCCGTCAATGGAAATCTTGTCTCCCTTATGCAGCACAATGTCGCCAACCTGAGCGGTTTCTGCCTTGAGATCGATTTTTATTAACTCGCAGCCGCAGACACAGGGTTTGCCCATGCCCCGGGCGACGACAGCTGCGTGACTGGTCATGCCACCCCGGGAAGTAAGAATGCCAACGGCCTCAACTATGCCATGTATATCATCAGGAGTGGTTTCGGAGCGGACCAGGATAACCTGTTCCCCTTCTCTGCCCCTGGTTTCTGCTTCGTCAGAATCAAAGACGACAATGCCGCAGCCTGCACCGGGGGAAGCCGGCAGACCCGTGGCAATGACCTCCATTTTGGCGTCGGGGGAAACCTGGCGGTGAAGCAGGGCTCCTAATTGGCCGGCGTCAATTCGCAGCAAAGCGAGCTTTTTATCAATCAGCCCCTCGGCAACCATATCTACGGCAATCTGGACCGCTGCCCGGGCAGTCCGCTTGCCGGTCCTGGTCTGAAGCATAAAGAGAGTGCCCTTTTCAATGGTAAACTCAATGTCCTGCATATCCTTGTAATGGCGTTCCAGCTGCTGGCAGATGCCGTTGAGCTCTTTCCAAGCTGCCGGCATCAGCTGTTCCAGTTCAGCAATTGGCCGGGGGGTGCGAATGCCGGCCACCACATCTTCACCCTGGGCATTGACCAGAAACTCGCCGTAGAGTTTCTTTTCGCCTGTAGAGGGGTTGCGGGTAAAGAGGACACCCGTTGCCGAATCATCGCCGCTGTTGCCAAATACCATCTCCTGGACATTGACTGCAGTTCCATAGTGTTCAGGGATTTTGTTGATCCGCCGGTAGACAATGGCCCGGTTATTGTTCCAGGAATCAAAAACTGCCTGTACAGCCATTTTCAGCTGTTCCATGGGCTGTTGAGGGAAGGGCTTTTTAATTGCTTTAATTATAATTTCTTTATATGTTTCCACCAGGCCTGCCAGCTGCTGAGCATCCAATTCAGTATCCAGCTTGACGCCGGCCCGCTCTTTCAGTTTGCTAAGAGCAGCCTCAAAGTCATGGTGGGGAATTCCCAGGACCACATCGCCAAACATCTGGATAAAGCGGCGGTAACAGTC
>DIPE01000001.1:2486-4088 GCA_002427015.1 Firmicutes bacterium UBA5496
GTGTCCATCATGCCAGGCATTGAAACCGGAGCCCCCGAACGCACTGAGACCAGGAGGGGATTATCACTACTGCCAAACTCCTTGCCGGTCCTCTGCTCCAGGGCTGCCACTGCTTGTTCCATTTGCTGAAGGAGTTCAGGCCACAGCTGTCTCCCCTCCTGGTAATACTGCTTGCAGGCCTGAGTATTGATCGTAAATCCAGAAGGAACCGGAAGGCCAAGGCGGGTCATTTCCGCAAGATTTGCCCCTTTGCCCCCCAAAAGCTCTTTGTCCTCAGCGCTTCCGGCACTAAATGGTGATACTAAATCATTCCTCATTTTCACTTCTCCTCCTTATCAGTTCTAACAATCTGCCGGCAGTTTCTTCCACTGCTTTATTAGTGACGTCAAAGACGGGACAGCCAAGTTTCTTCATTATTTCCTCGGAGAATTCCAGTTCTTTGAGGATTCGGTCCAGACTGGCATAGCTGGATTGATGGCGTAAGCCCAAGGCCAACAGGCGCTCCTTGCGGATTGCAAACAGCTGGTCCGGAGATATGGTCAGTCCTACTACCTTTTCCCGGCCAATCTCAAAGAGCTCTTCGGGAGGCTGCACCTCAGGCACCAGGGGCACGTTGGCCACTTTGATCTGCTTATTGGCCAGGTACATGCTGAGAGGCGTTTTTGAAGTCCGGGAAACTCCCACCAAAACCAGGTCAGCCAGTCTAAGGCCCCGGGGATCCTTGCCGTCATCGTATTTAACAGCAAATTCAATGGCTTCCACCCGGCGGAAATACTGGGAATCCAGCTTGCGCACAAGGCCGGGCTCCATTTTTGGGCTTTCCGGAATTATTTGGGCAAAGGCATCCATAACAGGCCCCATAATATCTGCTTGGGGCACGCCGGACCGCTGAGCCAAATGACGCACCAGCTCCCGCAAAAACGGGGTAATTATGGTGTAGACAATGATGCCGCCGTTTTCCCGGGCCTCTGCCACCGTTTCCCGAATTGTATCCTCGTCATTAACATAGGGGATGCGCCGCACTTCCACCTTGCCGCCATTGTACTGGCTGGCCGCGGCTTTGGCCACCAGTTCGGCAGTCTCTCCCACTGAGTCAGACAATATATATACTGTGGGCTTACCCTTATCTTCTGTCACAGACCCCTACCCTCCTCAAGATGCCTCTGAGCCATCTCTTCCAATAAATTCATTACTACATGCAAGTCAAAGCGCCCCACAGGCAGCCGCCCCCCTTTTAATACCGGCAAACAAGCGACCTGGCTTTGCTTGAGCTTATCCAGGGCCTGGGCAACGGAAGCGGATTCGTCAATCCACATTACCTGGGGGAAACGGGTCATGACCATGTCTACAGGCATAGCCTGCAAATCCGCCTTGCCTATGGCAGCCTTTAACAAGTCCTTGCTGGTCAGCACGCCCGCCAGATTCCCGCCTTCGTCCACGACGAAGAGGGTGCTGAGATCCTCCAGAAACAGAGTCACCACAGCATCATAAGCCGGCTGCCCCTGCTGAATGACAACGGGCAAAGCCTTGACGCTCTTTACCTCTATTGTCTCCAACTGCTGGGCAAGCAAACTGTCGGGCCGGCGGCCGGGATAGAAATAG
>DIPE01000001.1:4322-4954 GCA_002427015.1 Firmicutes bacterium UBA5496
TCTTGCCTTTTGGTCAAACGAATGGCACTCACCACCAATTGTGACATACTAATTAAGAAAAATCCATAACTATATTATACTATTTATCTGCGGGAAGTCCTCTTTTCTTGGAAAGTTTTTTTAATCCCTGAATTTCCCGGTAGCATAAATTTCTATATTTCCCCTGTTCCAGCCCGGACAAGGTCAGGAAGGCAAAGCCAATGCGCTCAAGCTGCAAAACCCCGTGTCCGACTGCCAGAAACATGCGCTTGACCTGGCGTTTCCGCCCCTCGTGGATGGTAATTTCCAACACCGTCCGCCGGGGACTCCTTTCTTTCAACTTGACCGCCGCCGCGGCAGTCAGACCGTCCTCCAGTTCAATGCCGGCAGCCAACTGAGCCATGGCGGCATCGCTTACTTGACCGGCTGCTACTACCCGGTAAATCTTTTCCACCTCCCGAGATGGATGCAGCAGGGCATTGGTCAGCTCGCCGTCATTGGTCAGCAGCAACAGCCCCGCGGTGTCCAAATCCAGCCTGCCTACGGGATAGACCCGGGGAGTCTTGGGCACCAAATCTATAACCGTAGGCCGGCCATGGGTATCAGCAACTGTTGTCACATATCCTGCAGGCTTGTTTAAGAGGTAATACACA
>DIPE01000065.1:0-2173 GCA_002427015.1 Firmicutes bacterium UBA5496
TTGACATCCTACCGTAGGACTTCACCCCCTAAGATAGCATGATATTTATAGAAAAAATCCCCTTTCCTCTATCTTGACAATTTTTCTAAAGAACTCGGCAATAAGAACAAAGGGCATAAGCCCGTCAATACTCGCCTAGCCAGCTGACTCCCTCGCTGCAATTCACATGCAGGCCGGTTGCGCCCAAATAAGACATGAATTCCCGGAGACTAAGGTTTAAGTTTCTGTGCATGGATTGAGTCTGTTTTGTCCCCGGCTCCCACCACCAGTTGAGGATTTCCAAAATCCCGGTCTTTTTGTCCAAACGGGGTTCAAAGCGGGCCACGAAGCTGTCCCCATAAAGCACTGGCAGCACATAGTATCCGTATTCTCGCTGGGCCGCCGGTTTGTAGACTTCCCAGGTGTAATCAAAGCCAAACAGGGCGGCAATTAGCTTGCGGTCCCAGAGCAGATTGTCCAGAGGGGCAATAAACGCCGCTCTGGGCTTTGTTTTTATTCCCGCCACGACCTGCTGCAGCAAGGGCAATTGTTCCTTGGGAATGTAAGCCGGATACCCTAGGTCTTCTACCTCAACCGGGATTATCTCGCCCTTATTTTCCAGGGCAATGATGGCGCCATTGCGCTGAGGAGTTTTTAGCCCCTTGATACCCAGCCAGGCGTCGCCGGCCCGGTTCCATAAGAGACCCACGGCGGCAGTCCGCCTCTTGACATGCCATTGAAAATAATCTTCTTCAGTTTGGATAGGATCAGGGGCATTGAGAATCCCCGCCGGGATATGCCGGGAGGCCAAATCATACACCCGTCTGGCCCTGATTCTGCTGTGAATTACAAGCTCTCCCCAGGTGTACAGAGTTTCCAGGGCGGCCCGGGTGGCGCTGGTAGGCGCCCAAAACCAGTCCACCTTGGCCCCTGGCTCGAAGTCCAGGGAAGACAGGGGTCCCCTCTCCTCCAGTTCCTCAATGACCCGGGGCAGCACCGCATAGAGCTCGGTAATCTCCCGGCCATGGCGCATGATGGTGCGTGTGCGGTAACGGCTGAAATATGGCCAGTCCTCCACAGCATAAATTGCGGCATTCTTGTCCCAGCCATCCACCAGGCTGCGCTCAGTGTACAGCAGCTCCTCCAGCATGGAAGCTTGGTACCCCCGAACCCGGGATTGCAGGACCAGGTTAGGATTGGTGCCCACCATGTCCAGGGGGTCGTACTGGATGCAGCCCAGCCTGCGGACAAAGGCAAGGATGTCATTCTTGGTCCGAAGCTCATGGGGAGGCAGCAGGCCCTGGTGAGCAAGGATGAATTGCCTGGCCTGTTTTTTGGTAATCTTCACAGTTTCACCCCTTCTTAATGCACTTTAAGACATATTGGTCGGGGAGCATAAAACCTTCCTCACTGATTCTTGCCTTTACCGCCTGCACCTGTTGAGATAGAGCCTTCTTCAGTTCCGGCCAGACAAGCTCGCTGATTTTTTCCAGCATCATCTCCCCCCACTCATCGATACAGGCCTGAAAATCTCTGATGGGGTATCCCGGAAAGCGCTGGCACTGAAAATCTGCAAAGCCCAGGAGCTCAAGTGCAGATTCCACTTCTTCCGGTCGCGGTTCCGCCGACCAGGTCTCGGCGTTCAGCGCCCAGATGGCCTTGGCAAAATTCCAGCGCTGCCACTGTCCCATGGTTTGGGGAGTGTTCTCAGGGGGAAATTCTGAAACAATAACCAGCTTGCCCTCTGGCTTCAGGACCCTATGAAATTCCTTGAAGGCAGTGAGCAATTTCAAGGGGCGGGGGTTTAAAAAGACAATAGTGCTGTCGCAGTTCACAACATCGATGGATTCGTCTCCAAGACAGTCAAGCTGAAAAATATCCGCCTGGATGAGTTCCACATATTTCTGGAGATCCCCTAATTCCCCTCGGATTTTATCAATCCATTCTTGGGGCTGGTCAATGTCTACTGAGATAATCCTGGCATCCATGTTGTGTTTATGGATATACTCCGCCCACACTAAAGTCGCCTCGCCGGCGCCGGTGGCGGCATCAAGAATTGTCTTGCCGTCCAGGTCCAAACCCGCGACTGCCCATTGGTATAAGTCCATCTGAATTCCTCCCAATCATAGCTGGTCTCAGCATTTCCTTTAGTTTAACAAACTTGACCAATTCAGGAAAGGAAAAGCAAGAAAAA
>DIPE01000065.1:2359-4845 GCA_002427015.1 Firmicutes bacterium UBA5496
GTCCGGACTTTGGCAGTCTTCCCTCCCCTGGATCTTCGGCACCCCGGACAATATGACTACTACCTGGGCAGAAAGAAGGGATCTTTTATGCAGCAAACAAAACAACTGGGAGAAGCAAGCATCACTAAACTGCTGCTGAAATTCTCCATCCCGGCCACAGTGGGCATGCTGGTAAATGCCCTTTACAATGTTGT
This sequence comes from Firmicutes bacterium UBA5496, assembly GCA_002427015.1. Taxonomy (GTDB): domain Bacteria; phylum Bacillota; class Proteinivoracia; order UBA4975; family UBA4975; genus UBA4975. Next base: position 2,554 of record DIPE01000065.1, read on the forward strand.
TGACAGAATTTTTGTCGGAAACGGTGTCGGTAGACCTGCCCTCTCGGCAATCACAGCGGAATTTCCCATGACCTTGGTGGTAATGGCCTTTAACATGCTTATTGGCATTGGTGCTAGCACCCTGATCTCCATTCGCTTGGGCGAAGGAAAAGAAGAAGAAGCTCAGGAAATTATGGGCAACTCCTTTGTTCTCTTTCTTATCGTTGGCGCTTTTGTCACTGTCTTTGGTCTTATTTTTTTGGAGCCAATTCTTGAATTGCTGGGAGCAAGTCCCGAGGTAATGCCCTATGCCAAGGACTATGCCGGCATACTCACTGCTGGCACCCTTTTCTTCACTATCGGCATGGGCATGAACAATATGATTCGCGCTGAAGGCAATCCCAAGATTGCCATGGCCACTATGCTAATTGGCGCAGTAACAAATATCATTCTCGATCCAATTTTTATCTATGTCTTCAATTGGGGCATCAAGGGTGCGGCTATTGCAACAATTATTTCAAAAGCAATATCTGCTATTTGGGTCCTGAGATATTTTCTTACGGGCATAGGCCATTTGCAGCTGGAAATAAGAAAAATTAAGATGAAGACTGCCCACATAATAAGTATCCTCTCCTTAGGCATCGCCCCCTTTATTATTCAGCTTGCAGCTAGCCTGCTCAACTTAATTCTCAATAATAGCCTTATGTTTTACGGCGGAGATTTGGCCATGGCGGCAATGGGAATTGTCAACGGCATAACCAATTTGATGCTAATGCCGCTATTTGGAATCAGCCAGGGGCTGCAACCCATTATCGGATATAACTACGGGGCCGGTAACTTCAGCCGGGTCAAAGAAGCTCTACAAAAAGGAATGCTATTAGCTACCGCAATCTCTATCTTCGGTTTTATGATTATTATGATATTTCCCTCCCAATTGGTAGCCCTTTTCGACAGGAAAGATGCCGATTTAATTGCCATGGGCGCAGAAGGATTGCAGATATTCCTCATGACACTGCCCATACTCGGTGCCCTCATTGTCGGCTCAAACTACTTTCAAGCCATCGGCAAACCCAAACGAGCTTTGTTCCTCAGTCTAACCCGCCAATTGCTGTTTTTCATTCCCAGCATCATCATTTTGCCTAAATTCTGGGGACTCAACGGAATCTTTTATTCCGGTCCCGTATCTGATGTCTTGGCAACCAGTATCATGAGCTTCTTATTAATTCGGGAACTGAAGAAAAATGCTGCCCAGGAATCCCAGGCAGAGTTAACTTAAGTTAAAGGGGACACGGTCCGGCCTGTGGTCAGGCAAGGCTGTTGATAAAGTATCAGCAGCCATTTTCTGATTCAGCGGGAATTTTCTTGCCCCCGTCTTATGAGCCGGTAGATTTATATCTGCTGAGCCCGAAGCGCCAAAAGGCATAGGCTGGGATGGCAAAGGGCAGGGCCAATAGGGGCATGAACATATAGAGACTGCTTGTCTTTCTCTCCAAGATGTACAAAAGCGGGTAATACTGAAACAAAGCCAGGGGGATGACATAGGTTAAGAAGCGAAGTACTTCCTTTCCGTATACCGAAAAGGGATAGCGCCCAAACTCCCGGCCGCCATCTGTAAAGATATTCATAAACTCCAGCCCTTCAATGGTGAAGAAGGATATGGCGGCGTAAATCAAAAACAGGCAGAAAAAAACCATGCTCCCACAGATAACCATCAGGCAGAGAGTGATGATCTTGTCATAGGTCCAATTGACACCGCTGGCGGGGATTGCATAGCAAAAAACCAGTACCGCCTGGAGCAGGCGGCCAAGCCGGGAAAATTCCATTTTCGACGCCAAGACTTGCAATGCAACCCGCCGCGGCCTAACCAGCATCCTGTCAAACTCGCCATTGCTAATAATCCGCGGGAAATGATCAAAGCCGCGGCCCAAAAACTCCGCCAGGGAAAACGCCATCAGCATTGTGGCAAAACACAATAATACCTGGGGAAAACTAAAGCCCTCCACCTCGTGGAAGCGCAAAAACATGAACCAGAGACCCAGCAAAGCCGTAAAGGAAACAAGGAATTGTCCCAGGGCTGTTAAAAAGAAGGATACCTTATATTGCATCTGACTCTGTAAATGCATGGAAAAATACTTCAAGTACAGTCTCATACTATCCCCCCTGAACTACGACTTTGCGCAGGGCGTTTTTCATCATCAACCGGCCAATCAAAATAAGCGCTGTCAGCCAGAAAACTTGCAGAGCAATTCCCCAGAAAGCATTGAACCCCGTGATATTGCCGCTGTAGATGCGCAGCGGCATATTCTGCATAGC
>DIPE01000109.1:0-10573 GCA_002427015.1 Firmicutes bacterium UBA5496
AAAACATATTATACGAGGAGGTGCTGTCTATGAAAAGGCTGGCAAAAATCCTTGGGGCAGCAATGCTCGCAGTTGGGACAATCGGACTTAATACTCCCATGTGCATTGCTTTTTTCTACAGCCCCAAAAAACCAGCTGCTCTGAAGTAGACCCTGTCAGAGATAAATATTCTTACTAAAAACAGGCCTGGGAACAGGCCTGAATTTTTTGTGCCTATATTCGGCAAAACGGGATGATTTTCCTTTTGGCCAAATCGGTTCAAAAGCGTGGCAGTGATTATCCTTGGGCTTGCTTTTTCTTTTTGCGGCGGAGGTAGAAGATGAGCCAGAGAAGGGCCAGGACAGGAACAGCGAAGGGCAGCAAAGCGGCAATGGCTATGACAAGGAAACTGAGGACATCCAAAAAGAGAGTGGCGCTGGTGACGATAGCCTTGAGGGCCCGGCGCAGGGTTTCACTGATGCCCACCGGCTTGATGCCAGGCACTTCAGTGGCCCCGGGCTGTTGGGACAGAGAAATTGTCACTGTGGCCATATCTACCTTTTCTCCCAAGTAACGCAGGCGGCCTTCGATGATTTCGATGTCTTCCCGGACCCGGGCCAGCTCTCTTTCTACCGCTAAAAGTTCTTCAACACTCTCAGTCTTGCTGAGCATGGCCAATAGCCTCTCCTCGTGGACCAGGCGGTTTGCCAGGCGGGCCTCCAAATCCACAAATTCCTCGGTGACATCAGTGCTGTCAATCCATTCGGTGCCGGGTTCACCCAGGGTCCGGGCATAGGCCATTAAATCTGTGTACCGGGCCTGGGGGATGCGATAGGTAATGCGGGCGGTGGGCAGGTCCCGGGCATTGTCCCGGTTGGAATCGGCCACATAGCCCCCCAAGTCAGCCGCCTTGCCATTGAGGTCCCGGACGGCCTTATCCACATCGGGAACTTTCACTGACAGCAATGCCTCATAAATTACTTTGCGTTCAACAATCCGCTCTCCGGATGTGGAGTCACCTTCACTGGGAGCTTCGTTCCCCTGATCGTATTCCTTAGGCACCGATGAACCTAAGTCGGCGCTGCTGCAGGCGCTGGCAACCAGGGCAATAACTAGAACAAAAAGCAGTCCCAGGGTTAAATCTTTACGGGACATGGCATGAACCTCCTCCATTTGGTAATAGGGTATTCGTGAAGCGCAGCCCTTTTTCCTGCTCTATATATATGCCTTCCTGCCCAGAGGTTACTCAAGGAAATATGACATTTTTCGGCATAAAATTTCCAGGGAAATATAAGGGATTTTGGCGAAAAATTTTTTGGTCACTTGCCTTTTTCGACAGATTAAGATATTACATAGGAAAGGAACAGTAAATCAATTTAGGCGGTGATATTTGTGCGGGACTTCTTGCGCAGGAAGGGTGTGGACCTTTCACCCAGGACTTATTTTATTACAGCCCTCAGTTATATGGCCTTTGGGCTTTTTTCTTCGCTTATTATTGGTTTGATTATCAAGACAGCAGGAGAGCAGCTGCGCATTCCCTTTTTAGTGGGAATGGGGAGCCTGGCCCAAAGCATGGTGGGACCAGCCATCGGTGTTGCAGTTGCTTACGGGCTCAAGGCGCCCAAGTTTGTAATCTTTGCTTCCCTTGTTACCGGCGCGGCGGGATTCCAATTAGGGGGACCAGCCGGCAGCTACCTGGCTGCTTTGTTTGGAGCCGAGTTTGGCAAGCTCATTGCCGACGAGACCAAGCTGGACATCATCCTCACGCCTTTTGTCACCATTGCCATTGGCTACCTGGTGGCGGCATTTGCCGGACCGCCAATCAAGGCAGGCATGGATGCTCTGGGGGGGGCGATAATGTGGGCCACAGAGCTGAGGCCTTTTATCATGGGGATCGTAGTAAGCACATTGATGGGCCTGGCTTTAACGGCGCCAATTTCCAGCGCTGCCATCGCTATCACGCTTGGGCTGGATGGCATTGCCGCCGGCGCCGCCACCATTGGCTGCTGCGCCCAGATGGTGGGTTTCGCTGTTTCCAGTTACCGGGAAAACGGCATTTCCGGCCTGTTTTCTCAAGGCATTGGCACCTCTATGCTGCAGATTGGGAATATTATCAAAAATCCCCGCATCCTGATACCCCCCACCCTGGCGGGAATCATCCTGGCTCCCTTTGCGTCAGTAGTTTTTAAGCTTGTGAATAATCCCTACGGAGCGGGGATGGGCACCAGCGGACTGGTGGGACAGATTATGACTTTTGAGACCATGGGCTTTACCTGGCCGATTCTCTGGAAAGTGCTCCTGCTCCATTTTGTGGCGCCGGCCATCATCAGCCTGATTTTCTCAGAATTGCTGCGGAAGCTGGGCTGGATCAAGCCCGGGGATATGAAACTGGACCAATAAGGAATATATAAAAAAGGATTGTCTCTCAAGCAGCGACAATCCTTTTTTACATACAATAGTCCAGAAGGCGTCTTAGCTCCGGGGCAGTTTTCTCAGCAGCAGCAACATTTCTGCCAGCAAGTAAAAGAAGATGAGAATGAAGACACCTAAAACAAGAGCTGAAAGAATAGCCGCCAGGCCGGTAAGGAAAGGCGGTCCTGGGAATAACATGACAGGAAAAGGAATTTCCTTCAGGCTGCTACTGCCGCTAAACCAGATGAGAATGCCGGCAATCAGGCCCAGGGTTGTCCAGCAGAGGGCCAGCAGCTCGCCGCTGCCCCGCAGCAGGATTGCGCTCAGATGAATGACGGGATAGTGGTTTTCCCCGCAGATCAGTATGGCGCGGGCGCGGAACAAGAGGATTTTAACGGCAATAAATACTGCCAGAATCATTACCGCCAGGGATAAAGTTATTCCCAGGCCATGGGCCAGGTTATGAGGAATGGTATCGATGATTGCGGCAATGCCCCCGAGAAATGCCAAGAGGCCGAATAATACAAAGGCAACAGCCAAAATCCTCAGAATAAGGGTAGTAATCTTGCGCAAAAGCGGACCTTTGGCAAGGGATTCTAAGGTCGGTTCGATCTGATTGATGATGTTCATAGTCACTCTCCTTATAAATAGTTTCTATATAATTCGGATGCAGCGCAAATAATCTGTAGGTAAGAGCATTGCATTTCTATTCTTAACAGGCGTGGGAAATTCCTGCAGGCTGGAACATACCGCTATGGTTCATTTATTTGCTTAAATAAATCCTTGACAGGATTTTCCCCGGAGGATAAAATTAATCTAGAAATGTCCGGACAACCGGACGTATGGAGGCGGGCAAATGGCCAAGAGACTGAAATTAGTGGCTGAAGAACTTGCGAGGTTGGGTTTGACTGCCGTTTACCCCCGGGAGTGGCGCCGTTCTATAGTCTTAGAGGGGGAGGCAGACAGCTGGCAGCAGTACATTGATGCCGGCTATGCCGCCGCCGGCAAAGGCTACAAAGGCGTAGTCAATGATGTCCGGGTCAGGGGACTGGAAGCGCCCAGGGAATACCTGCCCCCTGTTCAGGGCGGAGCCTTAGAGGGCATAAGCTATGATGCAGTAATCATTGGCGGCGGCGTCATCGGCTGCGCCGTGGCCAGGGAGCTGAGCCGCTGGGACTTGCGGGTTGCCCTTTTAGAAAAGGAAGATGATGTGGCCAAGCAGACCTCCAGCCGCAACAACGGCATGATTCATCCGGGGCTTGCCGCCCCAACCGGCAGCAAGAAGCTTATCTACAACATCCGGGGCAACCGCATGTATACCCAGGCGGCGGCGGAGCTGGGCTTTGATTTTGACCGCTGCGGGTCAGTGGTGATGCTGGAAAAAAGCCTCTACCAGCTTGCCCTTCCCATTGTCCGTGTAAAGGCCCTGCAAAAAGGGGTGGACGGCCTGGATATTCTGTCCCGCCGGCAGGTAGCTCAGCGGGAGCCCAATGCCACCAGCCTGCAGCACGGGGGAATCTCTCTCCCTTCCACGGGAGTAGTTGCCCCCTATAAAGTGGTTGTGGCCTATGCCGAAAATGCCGTGGAAAACGGAGCGGCAGTGCATCTGAATACCGCCGTCCTGGGCTTTGAAATGGAACAGGGACGGATTGTGGGGGTCAGGACCAATCAGGGGCTGATCCATGCGGGGGCGGTGATTAATGCCGCCGGTGTCTGGGCCGATAAAATTGCCGGCTATGCCGACGACCGCTTTTTCACTATTCATGGGCGCAAGGGCACCATTGCCATTATTGACAAGGCCCTGGGGCCGACGCAAAAAGGCGTGCTGGCCCTGCCCAGGCTGGGGGTGAAAACCCATACTAAGGGAGGGGGCCTCAATCCCACTGGGGAAGGCAACCTGCTCATGGGGCCTACTGCCATAGAGGTGCCCCAGCGGGAAGACTGGTCCACCACTGCTGAAGAATTGGAATTTATCATCTCCCGGCATTTGGGCCTTAACAGACAGCTCAGGCCCAGGGATATAATCACGTATTTTGCCGGGGTGCGGGCCTGCACTTTTGATGAAGATTTTATCATTGAGCCTTCGGAACATGTGCCCAACCTGGTCCATGCCGCCGGCATTCAGTCTCCAGGCTTGGCCTCGGCCCCGGCCATTGCCCAGGATGTAGCGGCAATGGCTGTGGAGATTCTTAAGACAACCCGGGAGGTTAAACCCAATCCAGCTTTTAATCCTAAACGGAGATTGGCACCTGAGCTGGCTAAGCTCAGCCTGGAAGAACGGGGAGAGGCAATCAAAAAGAATCCCGCCTATGGGCAGATTGTCTGCCGCTGCGAGACAATCTCCGCGGGAGAAATAATCGACGCCATTCACAGTCCTGTGCCCGCTGCATCTTTAGATGCCGTCAAGCGCCGGGTGCGTGCAGGCATGGGCCGCTGCCAGGGAGGATTTTGCACCCCTGCCCTTTTGGAGATACTGGCCCGGGAGACAGGAAAGGCGCCCAGCGAGATAACCAAGGGGAGGCCCGGTTCTCAGTTGCTGGTAGGAGAAACCAAGACACCTCAGGGGGAGGGAAGCGGACATGAGCGGAGCTAAATGGGATGTGGCTGTAATCGGGGCGGGGCCTGCAGGCCTAGCCGCAGCCATTGCCGCAGATAAGGCCGGGGCCAGGGTTTGCCTGGTAGAGCGGGAAAGCCGCCCCGGGGGAATTCTCAAGCAATGCATTCATGACGGTTTTGGCTTGGTGCGCTATAGCCAAAAGCTATCCGGCCCGGAATATGCCTGGCGGGATATCCAGCAGATAAAGGAGCGGGGGATTAAGCTTTTCACCGATACCTTTCTGTTGGGCCTGGAAAGGGGAAAAGAGAGATTTGCCCTTACCCTGCAAAACAGCAAACAGGCGGTTTTCCCGATCGCTGCCAAGGCCCTGGTGGCAGCCACCGGCTGCCGGGAGCGCACTGCCAGGCAGGTCTTTATCCATGGCCAGCGCCCGGCAGGGGTGTACACCGCCGGCACTGTGCAGCGCCTGATCAACATTGGCGGCCATCTGCCGGGTAAAAATTGCGTCATCCTGGGTTCGGGAGATATCGGCCTGATTATGGCCCGGCGCCTTACCCTGGAAGGGGCCAAGGTCTTGGGTGTATATGAGATCAAGCCTGAGCCCTCCGGGCTCACCCGCAATATTGTCCAATGCCTGGAGGATTATAATATTCCCTTGCACCTGAGCACAACTGTTAGCAAGGTCCACGGATCAGAGCGGACGGAAGGGGTCAGCATCTGCCGGGTGGACGAGAAGCTGCGGCCCCTGCCTGGGAGCGAGGAGTATGTGCCCTGCGACACCTTGGTCCTTTCAGTGGGGCTGATTCCCGAAAACGACATGCTCCTTCCCCTGGGAACAGAGATAGACCCCCGCACCGGCGGCCCGGTGGTGGACCAGCTGTTGGCTACCACCCTGGCTGGTTTGTACAGCTGCGGCAATGCCCTCCATGTCAACGACTTGGTGGACTATGTTTCTGAAAGCGGCGAAATTGCCGGCAGTGCAGCCGCCCGGTCCGCCCTGGGCAAGCAAAACTGCCCTCGCCATGTGCCGGTGATTCCTCGGGGGGATATACACTATGTGGTGCCTCAGAAACTGGACATTGCCGCCGGCGGCCAGGGGATAATATATTTTCGCGCCGCCCGCACCCTTGCCGACGCTTCTGTAGAAATCAGCGCCGGCGGCCAGGCGCTGCAGCAGAAAAAATATCCTGCAGTGAGGCCGCCGGAAATGGAACGGATTGTTCTTGATCTTGCTCTTCTCCCCCCGGGGACGAAAGAGCTGAGCCTGAATTTAAGGGGGTAGGACTTATGGAGAAAATGCTGGTTTGCATCCAGTGTCCCCAGGGCTGCAAGCTTGTGGTGAGCTACAGCGGGGAGCAAGTTACAGTCACCGGCAATAAATGTCCCCGGGGGGCGGGCTATGCCAAACAGGAGCTGATTAACCCCTGCCGAACCCTGACCACAACCGTCAAAACTGCCTTTGTGGATTTTCCCTTGCTGCCGGTGCGCACTTTGGGTGAAATCCCTTTGAAAAAAGTCTTTGGGGCCATGGGCGAAATCAGCCGGCTGCTGGTAAAAAAGCGCCTCCGTCCCGGAGACCTGGTCCTGGAAAATCTGTCTGGCACCCATGTGCCTTTGATTGCCACCGATGATATGACAATGGGAGAACAAAATGTTAAGGGGAGTGAGATTTGTGGCTGAGATGGAATTCTATCCTGATTGGTATGAAAAAGTTCCGCCGGCAAAATCCTACAGGTCAATATTCAAGTGGGGGTATCCTGATGTTTTCAAACACCCCAACAAGCGGCTCTATGCCATGATGAAAGAAGCTTTTGCCATGACCGACGCCGACTTTGCCGAAAAAATGAATTTGGGAGAAGAAGAGGTGGAGTTCCACATCCCCTCTCGTCTGACCGAAGCTCAGCTGGACGAACTCCGGGCAATTGTAGGCCCGGAAAATGTCCACACCGATGATTACAATCGCCTGCGGGTGGCCTACGGCAAGATGATGTTCGACCTCATCCGCCTGCGGGAAAAGATCATCGAGAATCTGCCCGATGCCGTGGTCAGCCCCCGGGATAAAGAAGATATCCGGGCCTTGGTCCGCTGGTGCCACGAGAACCGCGTGCCGGTGACACCCTACGGGGGCGGCTCCTCGGTTATGCGTGGCCCCGAGTGCCCCCATGGGGGCATCTCCCTGGATATGCGAGTGCATATGAACAAGATCATCAAGCTCAACACCATCAACCAGACCGTCACTGTTCAGCCTGGCATCATGGGCAGGGATTATGAGGCTGCTCTCAACAACGCCCCGGAAGTTTTTAAAACGGAAGAACGCTATACCGGCGGCCACTTGCCTCAATCCTTCGACTCCTCCTGTGTAGGGGGCTGGATTGTCACCCGGGGAGCGGGCCAGAACTCTACCTATTACGGGAAGATCGAGAACTTGGTCATCAGTCAGGAATATGTGACCCCTATAGGGGATATTGTCACCAAGGAGTACCCTGCAGAAGCCATTGGCCCCGACATCGACCAATTGATGATGGGCTCCGAAGGAACCTTTGGCATTCTCGTGGAGGCCACCCTCAAGATCTTTAAATACCGGCCGGAAAATACCCGCCGCTTCAGTTATATCTTCCGGGATTATGCCAGCGGCCTGGATGCTGTGCGCGAAATATCCCAGGGGGAATTTGGCATGCCTTCGGTATTCCGCCTCTCGGACCCGGAAGAAACTGAAGTGGGCATGCGCCTGTATGGGGTGGAGGGGACAGTCATCGATAAGCTCTTAAAGGCCAGAGGCTATATGCCCAATGAGCGCTGCCTGCTCCTGGGCACCGCCGACGGGGACAAGGGCTTCACCCGCCTGGTGCAGCGCAAAATCCGCGGGATAGCGAAAAAACACGGGGCCATGTCCGCCACCGGGTATGTGACCAGGCGCTGGGAACATGGCCGCTTTATGGATCCTTACTTGCGGGAAGATCTTCAGGACTATGGCATCATCATCGATACCCTGGAATGCGCTGTGCCCTGGGACCGGCTGGAGGAAGTTTGGGCCAATACTCGGGCCTTCTGCAAATCCCGGCCCCATACAATCTGCATGTCTCACTCTTCCCATTTTTACCCCCAGGGAACCAATCTCTACTTTATCTTTATCGCCAAGATGGACGGAGAGGAGTATCTGGAATACCAGCCTAGGATCATCGACCATATCTGCAAAAGTGGGGCGGCACTCAGCCACCATCACGGCATCGGCCGCATGCTGGCTCCCTGGTATGAAGAGTCTCTGGGCAAGAATCAGCTCAATTTGCTGCGGGCAATCAAGGCCTATCTGGATCCCAATAACATCCTCAACCCCGGCGGCACTCTCGCCTTGGACCTGCCCCCGGAAGAAAAGCGGCAAGTATAATTAATTGCCTATCCCCTGTCTCTTTAGCAGGGGATTTTTGCTGCCCTAAAAGGCCGCTGCATATTCGGCTGGCCCCGGTGGCAGGATATTTAGAGCTGACTAGCTATGGAAGGAGCTCAGGATGTTACAGGTAAAACAGATTACAAAGACTTATACCACCGGCGGCCGCACTCAGATTGCCCTGGACAATGTCAGCCTCAACTTCCGCAAAAGCGAATTTGTGGCAATCCTGGGGCACAGCGGCAGCGGCAAGACTACCTTCCTCAATGTAGTAGGCGGCCTGGACAGATATGACAGCGGCGACCTTATCATCAACGGCCAGTCCACCAAAGATTTCAGCCAGAAAGAATGGGATGCCTACCGCAACAACAGCGTAGGCTTTGTCTTTCAAAACTATAATTTAATTGGGCACCTGAACATCGCCGACAATGTTGAGTTGGGCATGACTTTGTCCGGGACTTCCAAAAGAGCAAAGGCCAAAAAAGCTCTGGATCTATTGGAAAAGGTGGGGCTTGAATCCCATACTCATAAGAGGCCCAGCCAGCTCAGCGGCGGCCAGATGCAGCGGGTGGCCATTGCCAGGGCTCTGGCCAATGATCCCGACATCATCTTGGCGGACGAGCCCACGGGCGCTTTGGACACTGAGACCAGCCGACAGATTCTCGATTTGATTCGGGAAATCGCGGCAGACAAGCTGGTGATCATGGTCACCCACAACCGGGAGCTGGCCGAAACTTATGCCCGCCGCATTGTCCGCTTTCAGGACGGCCGCATCATTGACGACTCCAAGCCCCTTGCCCCTGAGGCCATTAATGAATGCTACAAATTAAAGAAGACCAGCATGAGTTTCTTTACGGCCCTGAAACTGTCCTTTATGAATATCATGACCAAGAAGTGGCGGACGGCTATTACCGCCCTGGCAGCCAGCATCGGCATTGTGGGAATTGGCCTGGTGCTGTCTTTATCCAATGGCTTTAGCAAGAAGGTGGATTATTTTGAGGCCAGCGCTCTATCCAATTACCCAATTACGATTAATGAAAGCAGCATTGACATGGATATGCTGCACCCTGCCCGCAAAGCCCAGACAGGCGAGAAATTCCAGGCGGAATCGGTTATCTTCCCTCTGCCCCAAAAACATAAAGCCACTGTCCACATCAACAATTTGTCCAGGGAATATGTCGCTTACCTGCAAGCCCTTGACCCGGCTTTGCTGGACGGCATCTCCTTCCGCCGCAATCTCAAGCTCAACATCCTTATCTCTGCAGGCGGCAAAGCCCGAGCCCTTGGCGAGGGCATTACCTTGGCTCCCTGGCCGGAAAAGCCCGGGGCCGGCGCCGCCGGCTTCCTGGACAAATACTATGACCTCCTTTGGGGGAGTTTCCCCTTGGATATGACCGGGCTGCTGCTGGTAATTGACGAGTACAATCAGCTGGATGCATCTGCTCTCCAGGCCCTGGGCTTTGACAGCCGGGAGAGCATAGACTTTGCAAATGTGGCGGGCAGCCAGCTTAAGCTGCTGCTCAATGACGACTATTATGTCAGGCAAGGAGATTATTTTGCAGTCAACGGCCTGCCCACGGATTTGAGCAGCCTCTATGCCAGCGAAAAAGCCATCCTCCTGACCATTACCGGCATTGTCCGGGTCAAGGAAGAAGCAAAAATCTCAGGCCTGGACACCGGCATCCTCTATTCCGACGCCCTGGCCAGGTTTTTTATTGCCGCTGCCCGGGACTCGGAAATTGTGCGGGCCCAACAGCAAGCGGACTTCAACGTGCTTACGGGTGAACTCTTCAGTCCCCTGCCTGCCAATCCTATGGAGGCGATGATGGGCATAAAAGGCGAGCGCAAAGAAGATATGTTAAAGGCCCTGGGGGCAGTGGACACTCCCAGCGCTATTTCTCTGTACCCCGTGAATTTTGAGGCCAAGGAAAAGATTATTGCCTGCCTGGATGATTGGAACAACAAGCACAAAAAAGCAGAGAGGGTAGTCTACACCGACCTGGCAAATATCATCACCAGCCTCTCCGGCAGCATCATGGCGGCCATCACCATCGTCCTGGTGGCCTTTGCTGCCATCTCTTTGGTGGTATCTATGATCATGATCGGCATTATCATCTACATTTCTGTGCTGGAGCGCACCCGGGAGATTGGCGTCCTCCGCGCCTTGGGAGCGAGGAAAAAAGACATCACCCGCGTCTTTAACGCCGAGAGTTTTATCATTGGAACCTGCGCCGGCGTGC
>DIPE01000109.1:10653-14833 GCA_002427015.1 Firmicutes bacterium UBA5496
AGTTTTATCATTGGGACTGGCGCCGGCGTGATGGGAATCACTCTTGCTTACCTGCTGACCTTACCCGCCAATATCATCCTCTATAAGCTTACCGAATTGAAAAATATCGCCCAGCTTCACCCCTTGCATGCCCTGGAGCTGGTGACGATAAGCGTCCTCCTGACCATGCTGGGGGGGCTGATCCCGGCAAAAATGGCGGCAAAAAAAGACCCCGCCGAAGCCCTCCGAGCCGAATAGGGACACCGGGACACCGGGGACGGTTCTTTCTGTCCCATTTGCTGGAATCGCCGGCACAGACATGATACACTAAGGATAATTCTGAAGATTGTTGAGGTTGAAACGAGAAAGGCTATCTTTGCGGACGGGGTCCCTTTAGGCGTAGAGCGGGAGACCCGGGAGAATATTGGGACAAAGAGAACCGTCCCCGGGGGGGAGTGCATGGAAAGGACAATTGGTGTTTCACTATTCCTTATCTCTATTACCATCATAACCTGGTGGCGGATTAAGTGGAAATTAGGCAGCTTGGTTTTAAGAGTAAAAACCCCAAGAAAAAAACTGGGTTTGACTTTCTCTATTATGGCCGCTTTAATTTCTCTGGGAGGCCTCATTTCTTTGGCGCTGAAAGTTTATTCTTTTGCCAAGGCACCAGGGGGTGATTTCAGCTGGGTAATCAAGTACTTCGCCCCAGAATTATATTTGGCAGGAGAATCGTTTATAGTCAGCCTGTGCGGAATCGCCCTTTCGGTTATGGAGGGACAAATCCGGGAAGAAGGAATTTACTTTGGCAAAATTTATACCTGGGACCACTTCCACTGTTACAGCGTAAATGACTGCATTCTTAAAATAAGCACATCCAAAATCAAGAGGTCCGGCAAGCGCAAAGTGGTAAAGTTGAATCTTCAGGAAAGGGACCCCTTGATAGATATGGTGAGGGCCTTGGAAGCGCATGGAATATATTCTTGCGAGAGCGAAATGCAGGGCGGCGTCTTGCCGCCCAGGTCAGGGAGGAACAAAGATGTACTTGATGAATTTATCCATGGATAGTTTTCAGGAAAAGCTGGTGAAGGTTAAGGCCGGCGTCTTGCCGGTGGGGATGATTGAAGCCCACGGCCGCCATCGTCCCCTGGGCACAGATATGCTCATTCCCTTTCCCGGCACCCTGAACTTTCCCAGCCAGGTTTTGGCCGGGGATGGAAAAGGAAACCCTGCCCTTTGCCCAGACCGGCGACGAAATAAAAATGGTCCAGTGGGGACAGTCCCCACTGGACCATTTTTGGCTGTAAGCCCCGGCCCCTGCAGCGAACTGTGGGTAAATAGCCCATTAGGGACGGCGTTTTTCCGCCCATGGAAAAAGGAGCCACTGGGGACTGTCCCCACTGGACCATTTTAGGATAAATCCAGTTTGGTTTTTATGGAGTAGATGTCCCCCCGGTAGCGGAAGACCATCCAGAAAAAGGGCCTGCCCTCAGAGGTATACATCAGCCTGGAGAGCTGCAGGATTGGATGTCCAGGGGCTACCTCCAGCAGCTCAGCTGTTTCGGCGTCAGCCACATCGGAGCTGATCTCCTGGACAATGCGCCCGGGTTTAATGCCCTTGTCATAGACCAGGTAGTCATAAAAAGAGCCAGCCAGCTTTTCCTGGTCCAGGGGGCCAAGAATGTCAATGCACAGCCAAGATTCTTCTACCGCCACCAACAGTTCATTGGCGGTGCGCAGGCGCTTGAAATAATAGATATCTTCAGCTGGACTGCAATTAAGGCGGTTGGCAGTATTAGGGTCAGGTTTTTGCCGTCGGTTTGCCAGCACTTTTGTCCCGGGCTTGTAACCCCGGGCCAGCATTTCCGCGGTAAAGGACACAATCTGCTCAAGACCGTCTTCCGGGCGTTTGCGGCAGACAAAGGTGCCCTTGCCCTGCTGGCGGAAAAGGTAGCCTTCGTTGACCAGTCGGAGCACCGCCCGGCGCACCGTCTCCCGGCCAACGCCATATTGCTTCATCAGGCTGGTTTCGGCTGGAATGAGGGAGCCTTCAGGCCACAAGCCCCCGGTAATCTTCAGCTTTAATTTATCGTATATCTGCAAATACAATGGGACGCCAGTGTCGTTATCCAGCATATTCTTTCACCGCCACAGGTTTTATTTTATTATAACATGAGGCGCCGAGCGATTAAAGAAAGGCCATACTTGTGCGCCCAAGCAGGAATTCCGCTAGTAAATATTGAAATTAACTAGAATAAGGAATTGGGGAAGGGTGAGTGCAAGTGGGTACAATTACAGCCCAAATCCTGGTAGGCAAGGGGCATCCTTATCATGACGGCATTGAGCCCAGTCATCGCTTATATCTTTCAGAAAACAGCCGTCCCTCTTGGATCCTCGTGCCGGAAAACTGGGGCGGAGGCTCCGGCAGCAAAGTGACCTGGGTTCCCACGATGGAGAACGCTCTGGAAGATGCCTTGCTGATGATTGGCATTCACGTGGTCAAGGATCCGGAATTAGTGACCCTGGCCGACCAGTATATCCGCAGCAAGGAAAATAATTGGGTGGTAGTCTACGAAGATGCGGATCCCGAAAATCTTGTTCACCTGTATCGGCGTTGCCGGGATCTGGCCAATACCTTCAAGCTGGTGATTACCGTTATGCGGGGAAGCCTGATTGAAGCCCAGTTGAAAATTCTGGAGGATTATCAGATGGATGTGGAGGTTTGCCGGCCGGAATTTGTGCGCCTGTACTCCCAGTGGTTGGACCAAACCCGCATTGAGGGTGAATTATAGCTTTCTCCTGGGAAAGAATACCCTTTCGGGGAAGAATATTTGTTGGCAGAAAAGCCGGCAATTTGCCCCAAAGCCAGGGGAGGAGTTTCGAATATAAATGTAAAGGGGGACTGGAGTTCTAATGGACTATTTATCGGCAAAGTCCGACCCAGTCAGCCGCAATCAGTTCCTTGAAGAATACAAGTCATTTGTGCGCAAAGTTGCTTCCGCCCACTGCCGCCGCCTGCTGGATTGGGGCAGGGACGAGGAACTTAGCATTGCCATGATGGCCCTTGATTCTGCAATAGATGGCTACCGGCCCGATAGAGGGGCAAAATTTGAGACTTTTGCTTCCATAGTTATCAAGCGGCGCCTCATTGATTATCAGCGCAGCATAAAGAAGCTGGCAGAGCGGGAAGTGGCGGTTGAAGAAATTCCCCCCTCCATGCAGGATGCCACCTGGGGTGAGGAGTACCTGCGCCTGGAAAGGGCGGCAGAACTGGAGGAATACGCTTCTTTCTTAGATAAGTATGGCATCAGCTTTACTGACCTGGCCCGGGAATCCCCCAGCCAGCAAGCAGTCAGGAACAGGATGTTCAGGGTGGCAAGACTCGTTGCCGGCAAGCCCGAACTGGTGGCCAAGATTCTGGAGCAGGGGCGCCTGCCCCTGGAACAGATAGCCCTGCTTACAGGCGAAACTGCAAAAACCCTGGGCAAGCGCCGCCGTTATCTCATCGCCTTGCTCCTGGCCGCCGCCAGGAAGAGGGATTTTCCTTTTATTTCTTCATATTTGGGGATAGGGAGGGATTGAAAATGGATAAATCCGGGGTAATCTGCCGTATTGATTCCGACCGCTATTTTATTCTCAGCTCCAAGGGGCAGGTTATAATGCGCTTGGGCAGACCTCCTGTCGGTCAGGACCTGGGCAGCTATGTTGCCCTGGCTCCCGCCAGCCGCAAGTGGAAGCGAGTGTTGGCGATAGCTGCAGCTTTGGCTTTGCTGGCAGTCTCTTCAATTTACACCTTGCCCAGGGCATCTGCCAGCCAATATCGCTTGGCCTTGGATATCAATCCCAGCCTTGAACTCGTCTATACTGAGAACTACAGGCTTAAAGAATGGAGGGCCTTTGACCAGGCGGGAACAGAGCTCTTAGACAGCCTGGAAAAGCCAGAAGATGTTTATGCCGCCATGGAGGCCATCTTTGCCCGCTGCATTCAAATGGGGCTGGCCCAGGAGGAACAAGATGTCTTTGTCACCGCTGGTTCCCAGGCTCCCATTGACAGTGATCGCCTGATGGGAGCTTTTGAAGGACATGGAGTTGTAGTCAAGCTTCATGTAGTGCGTTTAGACGCCAAAGAATATAAGGCCGAGGGCAAGTCGCCCCTGCGCGGTTATCTCAAGCGCAAGGCAGGCACAGAATTGGATAATGCCGA
>DIPE01000109.1:14939-15081 GCA_002427015.1 Firmicutes bacterium UBA5496
GCACAGAATTGGATAATGCCGAGCCCGTGGCCCCCGCCGCCCTGGACACTTTGCAGGAAGAGCTGGCGGAGACAATTGATATTGTTCCCTGGCATGACAATCCTATAGTCCAGGCTTTTTTGGAAAAATATCTTGTCAGCGG
>DIPE01000035.1:0-1124 GCA_002427015.1 Firmicutes bacterium UBA5496
GCAATGCCGCCGATGGTGTTCAGGGCCATGGCTTCTACCCGGTCCGTGGCAGTTGTGCCAGTAGTGGTGGCCAGGAGCATGGGCTTGCCCCTGGCAGGGGTCATAACCCGGCCCACTGTGGATACGCCCATGGGGAAATTATANNGCAATGCCGCCGATGGTGTTCAGCACCATGGCCTCTACTCTGTCGGCGGCTGTAGTGCCGGTGGTAGTGGCCAGGAGCATGGGTTTGCCCCTGGCAGGGGTCACAACCCGGCCCACTGTAGATACGCCCATGGGGAAATTATAGTGCAAGGTAACTGTGGCGTCCACTTTGCCCTCGGCAAGCAATTTTTCGATTAAGCTGTGACTGTCAGCTTCACAGGTGGATTCTACTATGGGCAAATTGGTCTCGGCTTTGGGACCAACCAGGACTACTTTCAGTCCCGGGTTCTGTTCAACGGCCATTTCAGCGCCCCGCACCAGCTCCTCAACTCCCAGTTCACTGCCCAGGGTAGTGAGGGCAACGGTGGTGCCGGCTCCGAAACTGCCGGTTTCGATTGCCTCAGCCAGTTGGGCAAATAACGCGCTGGCCTGTTTTTTGGATTCCAG
This sequence comes from Firmicutes bacterium UBA5496, assembly GCA_002427015.1. Lineage (GTDB taxonomy): Bacteria > Bacillota > Proteinivoracia > UBA4975 > UBA4975 > UBA4975. Next base: position 592 of record DIPE01000035.1, read on the forward strand.
GCTGGTCACAGTCAGCACCTCCCTTATTCTTCTTCCAGGAGACTTTGGGCAACTGCCCGCATGGCTTCAGCGACTACCTTTTTGACAGCGTCGGTATCGCCGGAAGCAGCGCTGACTTTGCCGGTATTGGCTTCGATGACAAAGGATACGCCGTCAAAGAGATTGGTCATGCGGCCCAGGAAGAGACTGCCTTTGCCGATGATCATCGTCCGCTGCATGTTGCCCCCTAAGATTAAGTCCCGGGCATGGCCAATGAAAGGCGCTCCGGAAGGGATATGGCCCTGAGTGGGAGCAAAGCCGGGCATTCCGTGTTCTTTGACGAAATCGGGCAGCTGCTTTCTTTCAATATCTCCCCGCTTGACGCCCAGGGCGGCGATCATCTTGTAGTTTGCGGTGGGAACGTCGCCGGCGCCGGCGGGGACAGTGATTTCAGGATTCTGCATCTCCACGGAATACTTGTCGATGTCGGTGATCTTCATGCCGGCCTTATCAAGGGGATCGGTGACAAGGGCCTCAATAACTGCCTGAGGCGC
>DIPE01000035.1:1363-3660 GCA_002427015.1 Firmicutes bacterium UBA5496
ACTGCTACATTTTTGTAGATGCCGGCCTGAACCAAGGCTGCCGCCTGCACCAGGGCATGGGCAGGGGCAGCGCAGAATCCCCTGAGGTCGCTGCCGGTGGCATTGCTGCAGGCGCAGACTTCGCCGATTGCTTTGGCAAAGTTGCCGCCTCCCCGCTGGTTCACATCGCCGCAGGCCTCTTCCGAGCATTCAATGATGTATTCTATCTCATCGGCTGAGATGCCGTTTTTAGCTATCAAGTTCTTGAGGGCCAGCACGCCGGAGGCTTTTACCACTAGGTTTTCCAGCATTGTATGGGAATTTAGATTGACATCCCAGTCATGAGCGCGTTTGACGCAGCCTACCAGCTTGCCGTTCATACGCAATCCCTCGGCGCCATGCTCCTGGATGCGCTTTTCAATATCTGCCAGCTCATCGCCCTCTTTGAGCAGGGAAGCCTGATGGGCGAAAAGGCCATGGGAGGCCAGTCTTGCTTTCAGCTCTTCGGTAAAGGATTGCTCCAGCATTACCAGGTCAAAGGAGTCAGAAATCTTAAGCAGGGCATAGAAAAGAGCTTCATCCATAATTTCCCCATATTTGCCCTGGGCGCTGCCCTCCATTGGATTGTCATACCAGGGTTTGGCAATATTATTGAGCTCGTCGGGGAGCAGGTTGCCGATATAGGCCTGGTTGGGGGCATAGTTTACTGCCTCTTCAAATGAGCGCAGATGCTGGGGAAGTTTGGACAAGTATTCAGAATCCGGGTGCTTGGCACGCTCCATGGTCTGGGTAGAACCCTGGGCCAGCAAAAGATTGGGTGCGTGAATCAGGGCATAGGCGGCGCCTCTGATTACGGGATAATTCATTTTCATACCTCCCGTTTGTTAGAATTAGGGCGGCCAGAGGCCGCCCCATTGTCTTTAGTCCTCAAATACTGTCTGGCCGTCCACCTGGGTGGTAAGGGCACGCAAAGCCTTAGTTACCAAGCGGCGGCGGAGGGCTTTTTCCTCTTCCGCAGGCAATTCAGGATTGCCCAGCGGGTGCGGTATTGCCACTGTGGGCACAATGCGGTTGGCGCCAACAGTGAGAGAGATTGGCACGATAGTGCACATGTGCACCACCGGCAGACCTGCACGTTCGATTTCTTTGACCATCGTTGCACCGCAACGAGTGCAGGTGCCTCACGTGGAGGTCAGGATAACGGCGTCAACACCATCATTCTTAAGCTCCTGGGCAATTTCTGCCGCATAGCGCTTGGCGCTGGCAACAGCGGTGCCGTTGCCGACGGTGGCGTAGTAATAGCGGTGGAGAGAGCCGATTTTGCCTTCCTTCTCCATTTCCCTAAGCACATCTACCGGCAAGACCCGGTCGGCGTCCTTGTTGGCGTAGACAGGGTCATAACCGCCATGAGCAGTCTGATGGGTTTCAGCTGTCAGGTTGGTGACGCCCTCGATGTCATATTTGCCGAACTTGGAAGCGCTGGAAGATTCAATATGGTCGGGATTGCCCTTGGGCACGATACCGCCGGAGGTCACCAGGCCAATCTTAGCCTTAGTGATATCTGCTACCGCCGGGTTGGGCTCGACTCTGTCAAATTGAGGCATGGGATATTCGGTATGGAATTCTTCGCCTTTGAGTTTGGCTACCAGCATATCCACTGCCCGCTTGGAACCCCGTTCCTCTGCAAAGTAATTCTGCCGGATTCCCCTGGGAATATAGCCTTCTTCCTTGGGGCTTCCAACTTCTTCACCCCGCAGGACTTTCAGGGCCAATTTACCCATGGCGGGAACGGCCTTGCGCATAGCTGCCGCGTTATCCCCGGTCTCAACGATCAGGGCAAAACGACGGTACATTTCCGCGCCAGGGTTTTCAGGATACATGCCGGAAATTACTGGAACATTAAGTTCCTGACTTACTGCTTCTGCTACTGCTCCGCAAGCAGTTCCGTACCTGCCGGCGTTGAAGGCGGGGCCGGTGATGACTAAATCCGGTTTGTGCTGAGCAATCATTTCGACCACTTTGGCTTTAGCAACATCCATGTTTTCTGCAAACCAGCTGTCGCCGCAAATGACTGTCGCCACTATTTCCGCCTCATTGCCCAGGACAGCCTTGAAGGCCATACCGGGCCCTACCGGTCCTTCTTTGCAGGAGGGCGGGATGTTGGCTTTTTCTTCACCGCCAATCTGGCCGAAGTACTGGTTGATATAATGGACTACGCGGAATTTGCTCAATTCACTTTCACCCCCTGGCTAGAATTTTGCGTATTGCTCCCTGTAGGTAGAGACTTCTTTAATGATTTCGTCTACGTCCAGGACCAT
>DIPE01000035.1:3742-8922 GCA_002427015.1 Firmicutes bacterium UBA5496
TCCATCATGCTGATTTGATCATCATATACCTGGGGATCAACCAGGCTCTTGATGGCATCTTCAAAGATATGGTATGCAGGGAGTCCCAACTGGACTCCGGACAATGGACCTGCATAAGTGGGGTCACCATTGCTCACAGTTTCAGCCGCCAGACCAGAGGCTTCGGCCTCTGCGCCGCCCAGGATAACTACCAGGTTTTCCGGGCCGTGCTTTTCGGCTAATTCTTTAATGCGAGCTTGGTTTTCCAGGTCCATTGCTCCTGCGGCAGTTCAAACAAAACATTCAGTGGTGGAGAATAATACTTCACCGCCAAAGGACTTGAGACATTCCTCAATGGCTGGACCGGGAACGCCGTCGCGGTCGCCGAGGATGACAAATTTCTTGTCCTTCATTTAAGTGCCTCCTTCATATTGTGGTTTTTAAAATATCTAGATTTCCCGGGCAGTGAGCTTGTTGAAACCAAGCTCGTTGGTGGCGCCGGTAATTGCCTGAATCTCTACGGTAATGCTGCAGTCTTTAGCAAGGCTGCCGTCAAAGCCGCCGGCGATGATATCTGCGGTTTTAGAGCTGCCGAAGACTTTGTCCATGGCAGGCAGCGTAATGACTTCGTTGGCGTTGCCGCCGGTGACTGTAGCGTTAGCCAGGGAATCGGCGTCAGCCAGAGACTGAGAAGCGCCGTCCCGGCCTGCGTATTCGTCGGTGACGATGACAGTCTTGATGCCCTGCTTTTCCAGCTTGGTGCAGTTCATAATCAAGTCTGTGTCCGGGTTGCCAAAGCCTTCCTGAGAGATAATCGCTCCGTCAAGGCCCAGCATATTCGCAAGCTTGGCGGTAAAATTGGAGGAACGCTGCTTGTCTGCCAGGGTGACGTTTTCATTGGTGATGATGACGCCGACAAAGTTCAGGTCTTTGCCGTGACGCTCATAGAGATCCTGAATAATTGGGTTGTTCAAATGATGATAAGTAGTGTTCTTGTCGCAGGCAGAGACGCAGTTGCCGCTGAGGATGGCCCCGTCCATCATTTCTGTGGGGGACATCAATGTTGGCAGAATCCGCTTGGCGTCTACGCCATAGACATAGGTGTCATGAAGCAGTCCCTGGGTCTGAAGCATGTATACATAGGCAACCCGGGGAAGCTGGGGATACTTGTTCATGCCTTCATACAAGTTAAGATGCTGATATTCTTCCCAGCTGTCTACCTCAGCATTGCGGGCGGCCTCGGCTATAGTTGCCGCTGCCTTATAACCTACCATGCGCACCGCTGCCTCATGTTCGTGCTGGCTCAGGCCTTCTGGCGCGTTGCACACCACAACGAGGTTGCAAGTCTTGGAAAAAGGAGTGTAGTCTGCGCCAGGGCCAGACATGTCGATAATGCCTTCCTGGAAGCCGACAATGCTGCCGGTGGTGACAACTGCAGCGCCGCTGAGCACCAAAGTTGTGCCGCTTCCCACCATCTCCACCTTGCTGATGAAGCCAGGGAAGACTCCGCCGCTGCCTTCAACCTTTAAACGAGGCTCGATAACGTCTTTTACCGGCAAAATCCTAACAGATTCACCGGGTTTAGCCAGCTCCAAGGAAATGTTGGTCAGGCGCTCGTCTGCTACCGCTGCCAGCACCTGCTCTTTGTTGACATAGAGCACACCTTTTTCAACCTTGGTTTGGTCCCCAAACTTAATATCGGTGATATTGATACGACCAAGTTTTAATTGCATGCTTTCACCTCCCTAACTATGCACCTGTTACTTCTTTGAGTTTTGCCGCTAAATCTTCGTGACTGAAATCCTTGCTTAGTTCTACAACTTTTTCCCCATCCTTGTAAACGAGGATTGTTGGCAGTCCCATAACTTTTTGACCCATTGCCAGCCGGCGGTTTTCCAGAATGTTGAGCTTGCAGAATTTAACTCCTGCGAACTGGCCTTCCAGCTCCTGGACATGGGGCAAAAGTTCCATGCAGGGAACGCATTTGGGGCTCCAAAAGTCTACCAACACCAAGCCCTTACTGTTTAGTACTTCTGCTTCAAAATTTTCCTTGTTTACTTCCAGCACCCGACTTCACCTCCTTAAGCCAAAATTGCCAGCTCCTCAAGTTTTTCCCGGGTCAGCTGCCCGGTAACTCTGCCTGCGACTTCTCCGCCCTTAAAGAGCAAGATTGAGGGCATTTCCTGAACATCATAGCGGCGGGCTATCCGCTGGTTGCGATAAGTATCTATCTTTACCATATCCAATTTTTCAGAATGCCCAGCGGCAAATTCTTCTACCAGAGGCACCATTTCCAAACTGGCCTGATGGAATGGGCTCCAAAACATAACTGCTACAGCCTTGGTTTTATCCAGCACTTCGTTTTTAAAGTTTTCCTCTTCATGCATGTACTTCTCAGCGGCTACGGCGGCAATGGCGCCGTCAGCTGCGGCGGTTACTACCTGACGCAAATATTTCTGGCGCACGTCGCCTACAGCATAAACGCCGTCAACTGAAGTCTCCATTAACTCGTTGGCAGGAATGTAGCCCCGCTGGTCCAGCTCCACCTTGCCTTTGAGCAATTCAGTCCGGGGGACTGTGCCCACAAAGATAAAGACCCCGTTTGTTTCCAGATCGGTAACCTTGCCGGTCTTAAGGTTTTTGACGGCAACGGCTTCAACGATGCCATCGCCCTTAATTTCCTCAAGCACCGAGTTCCAGACAAACTCAATCTTCTCATTTTTGAAGGCCCTCTCTTGAATGACCTTAGTGGCATCCAGCACGCCCTCATCGTGAATGACAATGATGGTGACCTTGGCGGCAAAACGGGTAAGGTACATTGCCTCTTCAATGGCGGCATCGCCGTTGCCAACTACCACTATATCCAGGTCCTCATAAAAGTCGGCATCGCAGGTGGCGCAATAGGAAACGCCTTTGCCCTTCAGTTCCTTTTCGCCCTTGACACCAAGGAATCTAGGCTCAGCGCCGGTGGCGAAGATGACAGTCTTGGCAGTATAGCGGCCGTTTTTGGTGGTAATGGCTTTCTCGTAACCGGCCAGGTCTAAATCCACGACTTCATCTTTGACAAAGTGGCAGCCAAAATGCTCGGCATGCTTGTGCATATGCTGGGTAAGCTGGGGACCGGTGACACCCTCATAAAATCCGGGGTAGTTCTCCATTTCCTCGGTGGTGGCTGCCTGCCCTCCGATTACCCCCTTCTCGATGACCAAAGTGTTTAGCTTGGAGCGGGATGCATAGATCCCAGCAGCCAAGCCGCCAGGACCGGCACCGATGATAAGTACATCATAAGAATTGGCCATTTAAATCTCCTCCCGTTTTTTATTGCAGGGGAATTTCCCTGCACATTTCTAAATCCATAAACTGAAGATCCTCTATAATCGACTGCGTGGCACCGGGAAAATCGCCAAGTTTTTTTGCCGTTGCTATCGCAGCTTCGATTACAGACAGGGATTGGCAGTCCAACTCTGTTCCCTCCGCCAGCACCAAGGTCTTATAGGGTGTCTGATTGGGTTTGATGCTGGAGGAAAGGGGATGGTTGAGCAGACGCCAGCCGCGATGGACCAAATCTCTGGCAGCGATGAGCACGGCGTTGAATCCGCCTTCCTGCCAATGAACTTGCATCTTCGTGCTTTCCTTCTCAAGCCACCAACTATAGGCCTTGGGGTTATTGGTCAATACCTGAAACATCTTGTCACCCCCAAAATAAAAAGATAGCGGCGTGCCGCTATCTCTGTCCTGTTACCTGAGAGATTTACCCAAAGGGTTTTGCTCCGTCGGTGTCCAGAGGACTTTCCAGAGTATCGTCGGGACACGGTCCTTTTGCCTGAAAGTTTTCCCGGTCAGCTAGGCTAGCTGCCGGATTGCTCCTTCGGCGCCCCCCCAGAAGAGGCCTCTCCCGTATCCTTCATCCGAAATATTAACTTGTGAAATATAGAACTTTATCCACAATGATTATACTACATTATCCAGCAGATTGCTCATCAGATGTTTTTTGGGTTTCCATAAGAAATACTGATAGCTCGCCCCCAGTTTCGATGACGATTGCCTGAGGCACCACCTGAATAATTCCGCTCCTTGCCCCTTCTGCCAGCCTGATTTGCACAATGGGATAAACTGTCGCTTTCCCTGTGGTTTTCCCGGCTAAGGGAAAACTCTCGCTGGCTATTTCCAAAGTATCACCCCCTATTTGCTAGTATGTCCAAATAGATCTGCAAGTATCTTAAAATTGCCGATAAAACGGATAAGTCCCCCATAAACAGGCGAGCATATTAAAGCAGGAATGCCGGCTTCATTGTAGAATTTAATCTATGTAAAGCCTCCGCGCCTACTTAAGGAGCGAAGGCAAAACCCAAAAACTCTTTCGGCGCTCCCTGTTCTGATTGCGGACAGGATTGTCCGGGAGTCATATCTTGGCGGGCGATTTTATTTCTGCCCAATATAAGCCACTGTAATCCAAGGGGGCAAGACTATGGATAATCAATTTTCTCCACAAAACTATCCCGGTATCACTGGGGCGGGGATGAAACATCCCCGGATAAAACAGGCGGAACACCTGCTGAATAATACTAAACCAAATCCTAAAGGGCTGACTGTCATTGAAGGCCTTTGGGCCCTAAACCTGGCCCTCAAGCACAGTCTTTCTATAGAGTGTTTTATTTTTTGCCCGGAAATGATTTACAGCTTAGAAGCCAAGACGATGATTGATACTTATATACAGAAGGCGGATGAATCCTGCCAGGTATCGGCCAAGGTCTTTGCCAGAATTAGTGAACGGCCCCGCGGGGACGGACTGCTGGCCATCGTCCAGATGCCCAGGTGGCAATTGGAGGAAATCCCCTTGGCAAAAAACAGCCTGGTCATCATTCTCGATGGCTTGGAGATACCTGGCAATATCGGCACAATAATGCGGGCTGCTGACGGGGCAGGGGTAGCGGGGGTCATTATCGTCAACCGCAAGGCAAGGCTCAATCATCCCAAGCTGGTGCGCTCCAGTCAGGGAGCGGTCTTTTCTCTGCCAGTCGCTGAAGGCTCTATGGAACAGGTTTTTGCCTGGCTGGATAATAATAAATTCACAGTTTACTTGACGGACACCGCTGCTGCAACGGATTATTATCAGGCCGCTTTCCAAGGCCGCTGCGCCCTGGTAGCCGGCAGTGAACGCTATGGTATTTCCGCCCCCTGGTATTCCCGGCCTCATGAAC
>DIPE01000035.1:9002-23418 GCA_002427015.1 Firmicutes bacterium UBA5496
GGTATTCCCGGCCTCATGAAAAGATTCGCATTCCCATGTTTGGAGACTGTGACTCCTTAAATGTAGGTGTAGCCACTACAATTATGCTCTATGAGGCCAGCTTGCAGCTTAAGGGCAAAATCCAGGGCCGATAGGCCCCCCGGGGGGAAAAATGGTATAATCCAGACACTGGGAGGAGATTAAATGAAAGTTCTTAAGACCCTGGGCTGGCTAGCTTTGTATGCTTTGATCTTTTTTTTCTCATCGATATTAGCAGGAGTGTTCATCGCCAATCTCTATTCTCTACTTGTCTTTGTCGGCGCCAATCCCGTTTCTCTTGACATCTTTATCCTTGAAAATTTAGGTTTGACACTGATAATAACCGGTATCCTGATTATTGTCTTTGGCAGCCTAACCCTGGTGATTCGGGGAATTCACCCCCTGAAATATTTGCAGTTTAAGCGGATATCCCTCCGGGATGGGGTGGCAACAATTGTGATGGGTATCGGCTTTGCGATTTTTATCAGCAGCCTGCTGACGCTAGTCAAGATTGATTCAGTCCTTCCGGATACAGTCTCAGAACAAATAATGGATGCAATTGCAGCTAATTTTCCCCTGGTTCTGCTGGCCATTGGCGTCGTTGTTCCCTTTTATGAAGAATTTCTCTTCCGGGGGCTGATTTTTAAAGAAATCCAAAAGAGCTCCAGACTGTGGGTAGCAATTGTCCTGCAAGGCCTGCTCTTTGGTATTTTCCATTTAAACTGGTTTCAATTCAGCTATACTTTTCCAGCGGGAATGATCTTGGGATTGGTTTTCCTGCGCTACCAGTCCATTTGGGCGCCAATCCTCATTCACCTGAGCTGGAACTCCTCCAGCACATTATTAAGCGCTCTTTTGCCTGAAACCGCGTCTCTTGGCGTTTTTTTGGCCCTGATGCTGCTGGGAGCGGGACTGCTCTTTGCCGGCCTGTTTTACACGTATAAAATTAGGCCCCGTCCCCTTCCCGAAGCAATCCCAGAGACTAATTCCCCCGATGAAGACAGCCAACCGGCCATAGATATTAACTAAAAAACACTCTACATTATTTGCTGTAGGCGGTGAATTCCCATGCACACTCAACTTCTTATGCCCTCTCAAATTGAATCAGCGGCAGCCCTTCTCCGCCAAGGAGAATGTGTGGCCTTTCCCACGGAAACTGTCTACGGTCTGGGAGCCAATGCCTTGGATGAAAATGCCGTGGCCAAAATCTTTCTTGCCAAGGGCAGACCGGCGGACAACCCGCTGATTATCCACTGCCATAGCCGCAGCCAGCTCAATGACCTGGTTGAGGGCTGGCCCCGAGAAGCAGAAATTTTAATGGACGCTTTTTGGCCAGGGCCCCTGACCCTCATCCTCAAAAAAAAACCCGCCGTCCCCAGCATCGTCACCGGGGGGCTGGATACTGTCGCCCTGCGCTTTCCCGATCATCCTGTCGCCTTGAGTCTACTAAAAACCGCTGACTTGCCCATTGCCGCCCCCAGCGCCAATGTCTCCGGCAAGCCCAGCCCCACCAGAGCCGAGCATGTCCTGGAGGACATGTCCGGCAAAATTGCAGCCATTATTGATGGGGGCCCCACTGAGGGGGGAGTGGAATCCACGGTCCTGGACTGCACCGCCTCCCCCTTTCGCATTTTGCGTCCCGGCGGCGTTACTTTGGAACAGATAAGAGCCCTGGTGCCTGTGGAGCTGGATTCAGGTGAGAGTACAGAGAGCCCCCGTTCACCGGGCATGAAGTACAGGCACTATTCCCCGGACGCTCAGGTGGTGCTGGTTACAGGCGGTAAGATTGAGGAGGAGATTCAGGGCCAAATCCAGCACTTTCAAGCAAGGGGCCTGAAGGTTGCCGTAATGGCTTTCAGCGAATCCCCGCAATATGCCGGGGCCTATTTGCTGGACCTGGGCAGCAAAAGCGATGTCAGCGTCGCTGCCGCCAGAATCTACCATCTTCTGCGCCAGGCGGATGCTTTAGGTTTTGACCTCATCCTCATTGAAGGCCTCCCTGACGCGGATCTGGGCAGGGCAATTATGAACCGGCTGCGAAAGGCTGCCGGCAAAGTGGTGGAAACTTAAAAAAACATGGGGCTGTCGGTGACAGCCCCATGTTTTTTACTTCGCTACCTGGGCAGAAAAATCATCAATCCAATAGACTTTGTCAGCCAGACTGAGGAGATCCGGGGAGATTCCCCAGCGGAAAACACATAGTTCTATGCGCTTGTGACACACCTTGCCGGCATGAGTGAGGGCGTCTTTAAGATCGCCGTCACCGGAAGAAAGAATGAGGTTATCATACTGGTTTTGATCAGCCCGGCGCACAATCAAGGTGGCCAAGCCTACATCCACCCCTTTTTGCATTTGCAGGCTAAACTTGCGAGCGCAGTGGGGACATTCGAAATCCCTTTGCTTAAGTTTATATAAACTGACGTTCAGTCCCGGGCCGGCAGGAACAGGTGTCTGCAGCCAGGCATGAAATCCGCTTTGGTCCTCAGAAGGCGGATTTTGGGTGCTGTTCAGATACCAGGCGTCATCTATAGGCCCGTTTCGCTCCAGCCATAAGCGAAGCTTGAGATAGTCAAAATTATATTCTGTGCCCGCTGACTCTTGGGCATTAAATAAATAGGCAGCGTCAATAAGCCACATTGTCTTGCCAACGCGCATATTTTTCCCCCCTCCCGATATTCTCCATGGGCAAATTCCTCCATTTTCAGTCCCTTTATATACAATATTCCACTAGGCCAAGTTGCATTCACTAATCATGTTATTAGCAAAGGAGCCAGTTGTCAATTAAGGCCAAGCCCTTTGAAGCCAATTTTTACGGCAGCACCGGGTTAAGAGGCTGTCCTCCGGCAAAGACTGCAAGGACATTGGCGGCGGCCATATTCGCCATCTTCAGCCGGGTCTGCCAGGAGGCGCTGCCAATATGAGGCAGCAACACCACATTCTCCAGTCCCAGCAAAGCAGGGTGAATCTTGGGTTCTTCCGCATATACATCCAGCCCCGCTGCCGCCAGACGGCCGCTGGCGAGCATCCGGGCCAGACAGGCCTCATCCACAACAGGGCCCCGGGCGGTATTTACCAACACAGCTGTCGGTTTCATCAGTGCAAGGTGGCTGGCAGCCAAGAGCCCGCGGGTTTCAGGGGTCAGGGGCAAGTGCACCGAGACAAAGTCACTGGTGGCCAGCAGGGTCCTGAGATCTGCCCTGCGGGCGCCGCACTCCGCCTCAAACTCCTCTCGCCGGCTGCGGTTATAATAGAGAATCTCCATATTAAATCCCTTGGCTCTGCGGGCAGTGGCCTGGCCAATCCGCCCTGCCCCAACAATGCCCAAGGTAGCCCCGGATAAATCCCTGCCTAAAAAAGCAGTGGGGTGCCAGCCTTTGAACTTGCCGGATCTGGTGAATTGGTCTGCGGCTACTATATGACGGGCTGCCGCCAGCAACAAAGCCCAGGCGATGTCCGCAGTGGCTTCGGTGAGCACCCCCGGGGTATTGGCCACGAAAATTCCCGCCTGGGCGGCAGCGGCAATGTCAATATTGTCATAGCCCACGGCATAATTGGCGAAAATTCGGACCCTGCCCTTGGCGGCCTGGATAACTTCGGCGTCAATTGCGTCGCTGAGCAGGCAGATTACTGCCTCATACTCTCTTACTACAGCCAGCAGTTCCCGCCTTGTCAGGGGACGGTCATGGGGGTTAATATCCACCTGATGTTCTGCCGCCAAGCAGTCCAGCCCCCCGGCAGGCAGTTGTCTGGTTACATAGACTTTTCCCATTATCAATCTCCTTTCCAGCGCCCTTGAGATACAAGCAAAACAAAGAGGTCAGATTGGTTCTGACCTCCCGGATGTTTAGCCCAGGACTTTCCGGACCCGTTCCAGCGCCCAGTCAATCTCCTCTTTGCTAATGACCAGGGGCGGGGCAAAGCGGATGACATTCTCATGGGTCTCTTTGCACAGAATACCTCTGGCCTTAAGGCTTTCACAATAGGGACGGGCTTTGGTCCTGAGGACAACCCCAATGAACAAACCCTTGCCCCTGATTTCCATTATTTGCGGGTTTTGGAATTTTTTGAGTTCCGCCATTAGGTACTGGCCCAACTCAAGGGAGCGCTCTACTAACTTTTCTTCCTGGATGACATCAATGGCAGCAATGGCGCAGGCGCAACCCAGGGGATTGCCGCCAAAGGTCGAACCGTGGGAACCGGGATTGAATAAATCCATGAACTCGCTGCTTGCAGCTACTGCCGAAACGGGAATAACCCCGCCGCCCATAGCCTTGCCCATGATGTAGACATCTGGCTCCACATTCTCCCACTGACAACAGAAGAGTTTGCCGGTGCGGCCAAAGCCCGTCTGAATTTCGTCTGCCAGGAGCAGGACATTGTTGTCTTTGCAGATTTCGGCGGCTTGGCGCATGTACCCTTCCGGAGGCACTACCACTCCAGCCTCGCCCTGAATGGGTTCCACAAGAAATGCTGCAGTATTAGGGGTAATCGCGGCTTTTAAGGCTTCGCTATCCCCATAGGGAATTATTTTAAATCCGGGGGTAAGAGGGCCGAAACCCCGGTAATATTCCGGTGTGGAGGAAAAGGAAATAACTGTAGTAGTGCGGCCGTGGAAGTTGCCTTCGCAGACGATGATCTCCCCTTGGTTGTCCGGCACCCCTTTGATGTCATAAGCCCAGCGGCGGGCGCCTTTTATGGCGGTCTCCACTGCCTCGGCGCCGGTATTCATGATCAGGACCTTTTCCTTGCCTGTCAGCTCAGCCACCTTTTGACAGAAGGGGCCCATCTGATCATTGTGAAAGGCCCTGGAAGTGAGGGTCACCCTGTCCAGCTGATTCTTGACAGCCTGGATGATTTTGGGATGGCGGTGGCCCTGGTTAAGGGCAGAGTAAGAACTGAGCATGTCCATGTACCGATTGCCTTCGGGATCCCAGACCCAAACACCCTCCGCTTCTGCAATGACGATAGGCAGAGGCAGGTAATTTGGAGCCGAATAGCGGTGGGTTAACGCAAGCAACTCCTGGGTTTTCAACCGACAGTCCTCCTTGTTCCCTATTTGTTATGGGCTATCCCGACCTATGCCGGCCAAGCTGTAAGTACTTTCCAATATTTCTATTCGCTAAAAACTTCCCAGTTCCTTTTTGAAATTTAAAAATCTTTATTAAAAGAATTGACGATGCCGCGGGCATGCTCTAAATTATCCTTGCGCTTAAGATTAATGAGTTCTGCCCTGACCAGGGCTTCTACTTGCTGCAGGGTCCGGTCTTTTTGGTCGTTGACAATAATATAGGTGTAATCGTGGGCATGCTCTAACTGCTCCAGGGCATTGGCCAAGCGGGACTGCAAATTGTCCACCTGGGAGCGGCCGAGAATGCGCTTTTTTATCTCTTCCAGGGAAGGGGGAACAAGGAATATGGAGGCAATTCTAATGTCTTTATAGACTTGCCTATAGGTCCGATGGCCCTTCCAGTCCATCTCCATAATCTTGATGGGACCATCAGCAAAGATTTCAGCCGGGGAGCCATAATAATAGTCGTTGTATACTTGTTCATATTCCAAAATCTTGCCTTCTCGTACCTTGGCAAAGAACTCTTCCTGCCCGATAAACCGGTAATCCACTCCATCCTGCTCGTGGGGGCGGGGGGCCCGGGTTGTATAGGTTACAGCCTTTTTGATTTCGGGAAAGGTGTTGTAGATGTGGGTCATTACTGTATTCTTGCCGGCGCCGGAAGGCCCGGTGACAATAAAAAGCAGTTTGTTCAAGCTTCTCCCTCCAGTCCCTGATTATAGTTGTACCCGCTGGAAATCATGGAACCTGGTGCCCTGCCAGGTAAGGGTGCCGGTATCTCCCGGGGCCGTTTGCCCATATACCCTGCCGGAAACCATGAATTCCTGACGGTCGCCGTTTTCAAATTCAAAGGTAATATAATAGCTGGTGTGGGCCCCGGTGTGATGAGTGCCGGAGTGATGCCCGCCCCAGATATGGGTGCGTTTATCGATTACCATTACCGGGTCGTTAAAAACCTGCTGCCGGTTGTTATGCATCCATTCCTTTAGCCCCTTGATGCCTGTAAAGATAAAAACCCCCAGCACAGCTAGAAAGATAACGGGAAAGATTATTTGAAACAAGTTAAAATACCAGGGTTCCTCAAACATTTTCTTCCCTCCTTACAGCTATTATAGCAAAAAACAGGCTATAGAGCCTGTTTTATTCTTTGATTTTTGCCCCCAGGGCAAAACCCCAGTCCCGGCATTTTTCTAGGAAATCGGCATCCGGCGCCCACTGGAGTTTTAGGGAGTCCATGACCAGTTCCACCTTGCTATCTAGCAGCTGCTTTTCGATGCTTTCCACTGCCCCGCCCCGCCAGCCGTGGGAACCAAAGGCAGCCCCCAGTTTGCCCGCAGGCTTCAGGCCCCGCACCTCTTCCAGGAAGGCGGCCACTGGCACCAGCATATCATTGTTGATAGTGGAAGAACCTACAACAATAGCCTTGGCCTCCAAGAGCTGGGCCATAATGTCATTGCGATCGCTGACCGCTGCCTTGAATAAAACAGCGGGAACTCCCGCCAGGGCTATACCCTCTAAAATTGCCCTGGCCATTTTTTCAGTGCTTCCCCACATGGTGTCGTAGACAATCAGGGCCTTTGCGGCCGCCTGGGCATTTGCCCAGCGGCTGTAGGCCTCTATTATTGTTTCGGGATGGGACCGCCAGATGATGCCATGGCCTGGGGCGATGATTTTAATGTCCAGATTCATGGCGATGATTTCTTCTAGTTTTTTGGCCACAACTTTACTGTAGGGGGTGAGGATGTTGGCATAATACTTGGTGGCCTCGGCCATAATTACTTCCATGCTATTTTGGTCGTCAAAGGGATGCGACCAGGCCAGGTGCTGGCCGAAAGCGTCATTAGAGAGCAAGATTTGTTTTTGAGGGATATAAGTGACCATATTGTCGGGCCAGTGCATCATTGGGGTTTCGATAAAGCGAAGGGTATGGTGGCCCAGCTGGAGGCTGTCGCCGGTTTTCACCGTCTTCCAGGTCCATTCACCGCCATAATAACTTTCCAGCCCCTCCCGGGCTTTGGCGGTGCAGACCACCGTTGCTTGGGGGTATAGTTTCATTATTTCCGGAAGGGATCCTGAATGATCCGGTTCAATGTGATTGACAATGATATAGTCAATTTTGCCTTCTCCCGCAACCTGCCTGAGGTTGTTTTCCAGCTCGGGGGCAAAGGGACGGTGAACTGTATCCACCAAGGCTATTTTTTCATCCATAATCAAATAGGCATTATATGTAGTGCCCCGGTGAGTTGAATAAGATGGTCCATGGAAAGTACGGACATCCCAATCTACAGCTCCCACTGACCATATGTCCGGTAAAACTTTAAATACTGTCATAAACAGCCTCCTTTTTATACTGAGATTCGTTCTCATTATACCACAATCGTCCCAGAGGCTGAGAACCGCAAAAAAATACCGGCAGACAAAGCTTTCCGTTCAGCTGTGGCATGATAAGTAAGCCTTTTTCAGCCTGCTCTGTAATAGAGCTCTTTGTCTGCCGCATTGTTATAATTCCCTGTTTCAATATAGATTTATGCTGCCACTTTTTGGCGATGATACGGCAGGCGGAACTTTCCTCCCAGCTGTGACTGTAACAGCCCTTTGCAGCCTGCCGTATATACAGCTTCCGCCAGCCGCTGACTAATATTATCTCCACTAAAGAGGGCGATATGCGCGCTTACATATCAGCATAGCTGGCAAGGTTCTCTCCGGCCAGTTCCATCTCCGCCTGCCGCCAAAAGCCTTCTGTCAGCTTGAGCCGCTGCTTAAAGATTGCTTTGCCGGCGGCAGTGTAAAAAATTAAATCTTCAAGGTTGTTGAGCTCTTTTAATCCCTGGCGGAAACAGCCCCGATAGTCCATGCCTACACGTCCGGCATGAATCCCCACCGCAATAATCCCCAACGCCCCCACCTCATCCAGACGGTCGGCATCCTTGAGGACCAAAGTTTCAAGACCTAAGTCATCCTGATTGGTGTCCAGGGAGTGAAATCTAATTGCCTCTACAATCATCCGCAGTTGTTGTTCAGGAATATTGAGCTTAAGCAAAAATTCTTCTGCTATTTGACTGCCCAGCACGGCATGGTGAATTTCATCAGAGCGGGGATCTAATTTGGCTACATCGTGGAGCAAGGCTGCAATCTCCAAAACCTCCATATTCGCCCCTTCAGTCAAGCCTATTTCCCTGGCAGTTGACAAAACTCTCAAAGTATGGCGCCAGCGGAAGCTGGCAGTGCGCCGATGCCCCATCTCCGGCCGTTCGGTGGTCTGCATATATTCCCGGACATAATTTGCTACTGTCACATAGTGTTGCTGCATATAAGATTCCTCCAGTTTGTTCCTTCATCCTCACAAAGTATAGCACAAACCAGTGAATTTGCTACCGGCGGCCCGACCCGGTAAGAATAGCTACTGCAGAATTTAGGAAAATTATAGTTAGAACAAGGAGGGGTCCCGATGCGTAAAGCCCGTAAGCCCCGGAAATCGTTGAAATTATGGGAGAAAAAGGCTCAGGAGCTGGAAAAACAAGTGCAGGAGCAGCAATCCCCCCTTTCTGATGACTTTCAGGCCAACTGCGCCATGATAGATGCTGTATTTCAAGGCTGTGATGATGTTTCCACGCGGGATTTTCAGATTGCCCAGGACCCGCCCAGGCCAGCAAGGCTCTATATGTTAAAGGGCACCCTGGATAAAACCATCATCAACGACAGCATTATCGCTCCCCTGACAACGGCTGTTAAGGCAAGGGGCGCTGGGGTGCCTGACCTCATCAGCGCTCATATGCTTACAGAAGTTGCCACCCTGGGGGAAGCAGTACAAGAGGTCCTCAACGGCCAAGTTCTGTTAATTATCCATCGCCAGGCCCGAGCCTGGTCAGTTAATGCCAAGGCGGCCCGCCTGCGGACGGTGGCGGAACCTGAAACTCAAAAGGTGGTCCGTGGGCCCCGGGAGGGCCTGATTGAAGATCTGGAGACCAACCTGACCCTGGTGCGCAAACGCCTGAAAACTCCAGCCCTAAAGATAGTCTGTCGCTCTGTGGGGAGGAGAAGCAATACAGAGCTTGCGGTCCTTCATCTCGAAGGGGTCGCTGACCCGAAGGTTTTGGCGGAGGTCCACGCCCGCCTAAACAAGATCGATATCGACGGCATCATGGATAGCGGCGAACTGGAACAACTAATAGAGGATAACACCATTTCGGTCTTTCCCCAGGTTGGCAATACCGAACGTCCTGATAATATCGCAGCAGCGCTGTTAAACGGGCGGGTGGCGATTCTGGTGGACAACTCACCTTTTGCCCTGATTGTGCCCAATGTCTTAACCGACATGCTCCAATCCAGCGACGACTATTATGAACGTTTTCAGTTTTCTTCTCTCATCCGCATCCTCCGCTATGTTTTAGCCTTTGTCGCCTTACTCAGCCCGGCCCTGTATGTGGCCATTACCACATTTCATCATGAAATGATTCCCACAGATTTGCTGACCAATCTGGTTCACGCCCGGGCCGGGGTGCCCTTTCCCACCGTCATTGAAGCGGGATTAATGGAATTGGCCTTTGAGGCATTGCGAGAGGCAGGATTGCGCTTGCCCAAAGCCGTAGGCCAGGCAGTTAGTATTGTTGGGGCATTGATAATCGGGCAGGCGGCAGTTGAAGCTGGGCTGGTATCGCCAATAATGGTCATTGTCGTGGCGGCAACCGGTATCGCCTCTTTTACCATTC
This sequence comes from Firmicutes bacterium UBA5496, assembly GCA_002427015.1. Lineage (GTDB taxonomy): Bacteria > Bacillota > Proteinivoracia > UBA4975 > UBA4975 > UBA4975. Next base: position 18,798 of record DIPE01000035.1, read on the forward strand.
CCGCATTTAATGGCGCCGTGGTCACACGCATGCTCAAATTTCCCCTCTTGGCGGCGGCGGGAACCCTGGGCCTCTATGGCATTTCTCTGGCGCTGGCCATCATCATTATCCATCTCACATCCCTGCGTTCCTTTGGTGTGCCCTATCTGTCCCCCATGGCGCCAATCACCATCTCCGACTGGAAAGATTTGATTGTGCGCATTCCCACCTGGGCTATGTATCAGCGCCCCACTTTCATCGCCAAGGGTGACCTTCAGCGCCAAAGCAAAAGCGCTGCTGGCGTCCAGCCTCAGAAAAAGAAATAAGCGGAGGGAAAAAATTAATGAAGACTGTGGCAGTCCTTTTGCTCATTATTATGCTGCTTCCCCTTTCGGGATGTTGGGATAGCGTAGAGTTGGATCAGTTAGCCATGGTTCTGCTAATTGGAGTTGATACTGATCCCATGGGCGACGGTTTTGAAGTAACTGTGCATGTCCTCAATGTTGCCGCCGGCACCGCCAGCGGAACCGCCGGCGGCACGGGGGGAGGGGGAGGAAGCAAAAATATCAGTCAGACCCTTACCTTATCCGCCCGGGGGCAAACAATCAGCGACGCCACCCGCAATTTAAGGGGAAGAGTGCAGGGACGCTTTAGTTTTCATCATGTTCGGGTTGTCCTCATTGGCGAGGATTTGGCCCGTAAGGGGTTACAACCTGTGCTGGACTTTTTGTTCCGGGCGCCAGAAATCAGGCTGACCTCCTACCTCCTGGTTTGCCAGGGAACTGCCAGGGAAATGATGCTCTTGGCTCCCGAAATAAGCGGCACCCTTGATGAAGAACTAAGGGGGCTAATTGAAATGCAGGGTGAATGGAGCAAGGCTTATACCCCTAGATTATTAGAATTTTGCGCAAACTATGGCGACAACGGCATTCAGCCGGTGGCAGGCAGGCTAATTAATCTCACTTACCGGACACCGGTGCAACCCGACACTGATGAGCAACAAACCAAGACTTCAATCATCGAGGGCCTGGCAGTGTTTCGTGACGATCAATTGCGCGGCTGGCTGACAGGAACCGAAACCATCGGCTTCAGCTACCTTATTGGCAAGGGCGGCGCCATGGTGCTGGTGGTGCCGTGGCACGCTGCCAAAATCTCCATCGAGCTTGCCCCAGAATCCTGTAATCTCCGGTACATTGCCGGCAGCAATCCGCCCCGCTTTCAGGTGAACCTGGCGGCTACAGGCCAGGTCATGGATTACACCGGCGAGATAGAGTTTACGCCGACCCTGCTGACAGAACTTGAAGCCTTAGCTGCCGCTATGCTTGGCGACCTGCTCATGAAAACAGTGGAAAAAGCCCGGGAAATGGAGACGGACTTTCTTGGCTATGGTTCGATTATCAGTCGTCAAGACCCCCGCCAGTGGCAGGCACTGAACAAAAAATGGCCGGAAACCTTGCATGCAGTTGACACAGATATTGAAGTCAAATTCACCTTAAGACATACCGGCGTCACCCGCTCGCCCCTGACCCGATAGGAGGAAAAAGCTATGGAAACTGTTTACTTGGTCCTTGTTCTCGGTCTGATGACATTGTACATTTGGCGGACTTTTCCCCCTATGGTCAAAGGGAAACAATTCGGTGATCTAACAGTGAATGTCTTGCTAATTTTACTTTGTCTCTACTCACTGCCCAACTTTATCTGGGGAATTGCCCTGCCTGACCTAGCCGGCTTGCTTTCTGGATTGCTCAGGGTCCCCGTCCGGTTTCTTTACCGGCCTTGGTTGTAACCACCCCCGAACAGCATCTGCGCCAACCAGGAGAAAAGGATAGACCAGCTCTATTGGCAGGGCAAAAATTGTATGGACCATACCGGCAAAATAATGGTAGTCCCAGCTGTTGGGGAACATGGTGTGGGACATGAGCACCACCAAAAAGCCCAGGGGCAGCCACAGGTTTTGCAGGCGGCGGACCCCGAAAACCTGGGCAATTCCTAAAGCCAGGGCATACATAGTGATTATCAGCTTTATCAATATGCCAAAATAAAATATTCCCAAAAAAAGTCCTTCTGTGCGATCCAAAAACTGACCCAAAGCCACATGCCGAAACAGAGAAAAAAAGGGCAGCGAAATAAGTTCGAGAATGGGCGCCGAAAAAATAACTATTCCCAGCACAGTCCTGCCCAGCAACAATATGCCCGCTGCAGACAAAACCAGAAAATAGTACTTTCCCGCTTCCCGGTCCTGGGATACATTGGGCAACAACATTACTGGTATCATAATCTCAGCGAAAGGGAGTGCCAAGGAATTGAACGTGCCAACCAGAACTCCTTGCCAGTTAATCTGCCATAAGGGCTGAAGGTTCTGGATAGACAGCTGGGGATAATCCAAAAAAACAAGGGCAAACACCAGTAAAGTCAGGGGCAAAAACAACAATTCACAGAGGCGGCCGATGGTTTCAATCCCTTTATAACAGGCGTACAGGGCAGTGGCAACAAGGGTTAGTCTGATAATATTCATAGGCGTTCTGCGCAGGATGATAATTGTGTTTAGAAGTATCATGTTTTGCACAATCAAAACCGCCACAACGAAAATTACCAAAAGAAAATATAGGCCAAGAGGATAGCCAAACACTGGGCCCAGAACCCGGATGCCAATTTGAACAGGGCTTTTCCCCGGATGTCGCCGGGCAAGGCGCAACCAAGCAGCTAAAACCAACATGCTGACCACTGAACCAAGGAGGGTAGAGAACCACGCATCCTTACCGGCAAAATAGGCTTCGGGAATAAACATAAGGGCTGACCCCAGAACATAGACATATAAAATTGCCGCGAACTGCTTGTGGGACAGCACCGGCTTGGGCATGACAATCACCTTCCGGATTTTAGTATCTCCCTATCCAAGTCATAAAATAATAAACCGGCCCCATGAGGGCCGGTTTGATTTTGAGCTCAGAAAACTTATTTAATCACAGCTATGGCTTCGATTTCGATATCTACATCCTTAGGCAAGCGGCCAACTTCTACACAAGACCGGGCTGGGGCATTTTCCTTGAAATAAGAGCCATATACTTCGTTAATCTGGCCAAACTGCTTCATGTCCTTGATAAAGATAGTGCATTTGATGCAGTTATCAAAGTTGGTCCCGGCCTCATCCAGGATTGCTCCGATATTTTCCAGACACTGTTTGGTCTGTTCCCGGATATCCTTGGATACCAATTCTCCGGTGCTGGGGACGAAGGGAATCTGCCCTGAGGTAAAGAGTAAATCTCCCACTCGCACTGCCTGAGAATAAGGGCCAATGGCGGCTGGGGCATTTTTTGTGCTGATAATTGTTTTGTTCATTATTACTTCTCCTTTGCTTGAATTGTATTTTGTCTTAGTGTGACTGTATATGCTGTTTATACCAGCTTAAAGGTGGCGGTAAAATGCCTCAAGATTGGGGGTTCGTCCACAAAGGCCACGCCCCGGACGGATGCAGCCCGCTCTTTAACCTGAATCAGGGCATCGGCAATTGCATCCATATGTTCATTGGTGTAAACCCGGCGGGGGATAGCCAGGCGCAAAAGGTCTAATTTAGGATATAAATTCTTGCCGGTTTCAGGATCCCTTCCTGCCAGCACTCCTCCCACTTCAACGCCCCTGACGCCGCCTTCCCGATAGAGTTCGATGCACAGAGCCTGGGCGGGGAACTGTTCTCTGGGGATATGGGGCAAGAATTTGGCGGCATCGACAAAGACGGCATGGCCGCCCACAGGCTCCACAATGGCGATGCCTGCATCCCGCAGCCGAGCGCCAAGATATTCCACCTGGCCTATGCGATAGGCCAAATAATCCTGCTGCACAACTTCTTTGAGGCCAAGGGCCATAGCCTCCAGGTCCCGGCCGGCCAAGCCGCCATAGGTGGGGAATCCTTCAAAGATTACTCCCAGGCGGGAGACTTCTTTGTACTGGGCATCATCCCTTAGACCTACCAAGCCGCCAATATTGACAATGGCATCCTTTTTGGCGCTCATGGTGCAGCCGTCGGCGAAACTGAACATTTCCTTGACAATATCCTTAATCGGTTTGCCTGCGTAGCCCTCTTCCCGCTGCTGAATAAACCAGGCGTTTTCGGCGAAGCGGGCGGCGTCGAGAAAGACTTGGAGCCCGTAGCGGTCGGCGATTTCCCTTACGCCCCGCAGGTTGGCCATGGATACCGGCTGGCCGCCGGCGCTGTTGCAGGTAACCGTTACCAGGATAAAGGCAACTTGCTCAGGGCCCTTTTCCTGGATGAACTGTTCTAAAGCTTGTAAGTCGAAATCGCCTTTAAAGGGGTGGTAGGCCTGGGTGTCATTGGCGATTTCCGCAACCAGGTTGACAGCTCTGCCCTGATTAAACTCAATATGGGCCTTTGTGGTGTCAAAATGCATATTTCCCAAAACATACTGGCCCGGCTTGACCAGGTAGTGGAAAAGTATATTTTCAGCGCCGCGGCCCTGATGGGTAGGAATGACATATTTTAAGCCCAGCAAATCTTCCACAGTGTTTTGCAGATGATAATAGCTGCGGCTGCCGGCATAGGCTTCATCGCCCTGCATCAGTCCCCCCCACTGTACATCACTCATGGCCGCTGTGCCGCTGTCGGTAAGAAGGTCAATATATACCG
>DIPE01000035.1:23594-24613 GCA_002427015.1 Firmicutes bacterium UBA5496
TCTTCCCTGGTATTCATCTTGATCATCTCGACCATTTTTATGCGCCAGGGTGGGGGCATTTTTTTACCGATCATTATGTAGACCTCCCTCTATTTTATCTCTTTCATTATGTCACAATGCCCGGGTTTTCTCAACAGAATTCCTGACGCTGACCCCATAGGGCTTAATCGGATATTGCCAGGAGCTTGCCGTTATCGGTGGCCAGATAGATTATGCCGTTGGCCAGGGCCAGACAGGAGACAGCCCCCGCCCGCTGCTTTGTGTCCAGCTGCCAGAGATCCCTCCCCTTGGAATCCACGGCTCGCAGCCAGACTGAATTATTATGGACCCCCGCCAGATAGGTCCGCCCCCGGCTGTCCATGACCCCATTGCTTTCCCAGCCTGCCAGGGGGTACTGCCATAACTCTTTGCCCTCAAGATTTAAGGCCAAAAGCTTGCTGCGCAGCACATTGGCCACTATCAGCCCGGGAGCGATAAAAATCTGCTCCACTCGCTGCCCGGCATTAACCTGCCATAAAATTTCGCCGTCACCGCCTACGGCATACAGCCAGCCTGGGCTGTACACCTTGCTGATGTCCTCAATCCGAGGGGTGCCAAAGACTACAACCCCACCCTGGCTTGCGGCGATGGCCTGCCCCACCCCCCGGGTTTCTGCGGCGGGAAATTCCCGCTGCCACTGGCGGCTGCCTGCAGCATCCAGGGCCAGGAGCATGTTGTTTTCCCCATCTGTTTCGATGAAGACAAAGGCCCTCCCATCCTCCAGGACAACAGGATTGCTGCTATAAAAAGACTGTTCGCTGTCAGCATAATCCCAGCGCCACAGGGTCTCTCCCCCCCTGATCCCATAGATGCGCAGGGCAACGGCTGCATCGCAAATATACTGGTGACAGACCACTATATATCCGCTGCTGTTTGCTGCCGGGCTCATGGCCGCCGCCCAGGGCAACCAGGAAGGCCCCATGGTGATTGCGCCGTCGCCGTTCAGCAAAAAAGTCTCCTCCTGAGCGCCCTGAGTGCTG
>DIPE01000035.1:24753-53063 GCA_002427015.1 Firmicutes bacterium UBA5496
CCAGGACTTTCTCCCCGGGCAGCAGCAGCAAGTGGGGAGGCAAATCTCCCCCTTGGCTGACCCAGCTGTCAAACCGCCACTCTACCGCGCCGCTGAGGCTGAGTTTTGTCACACTGCCGCCGGAATGGGGAACGTAGATGCTGCCGCTATCCACCACAGGCGAACCAGGGCTGACACCCTCCAGGTCAGCCACCCAAGACAGGCGGGGCCGATTGGGACCGGGCTGATGGGCGCAGAGACAGCGGCTGCCGTCGCCGCCATAGCTGCGCCAGAGCTCGGGGCTGTTGCATCCAGAAATAATAGTCAAAATTAAAGCCAGTATAAACAGCGACTTTTTCAAGTTATCACCCCTGTATTTTAGCCCCCATGGGCTGGGGGCTTCGTCTACAGTATGCGCACAGGACCCGGCAAACATACGGCCGGGTCCCGGGCTTGTATATTCAGTTTTACTTTATTTATCAGGGGTATTAAGCCAGAGATTCATGAGGAAATCCCTGCAATCACTGTATGCGGCTTCTCTCGCCACTTTCACCTTGCCGGGACTGCCTTGGCCGCTATAGTCGGCAATGGTCTGGCCCCGGCAAAGGGAGCCCCGGGTCTCGATGGTTACAGGCACTGTTTCAAAGACAAATAATTCCGGCAGGACGGCGGCAGTAAAAGCCAGGGGGTCATGGAGAGGATACTCTCCCTCCGAACGGACAATATACTCAATCATTTGAGCAGCTCCTTGGGCTGCTGCATCTCCCCCAGCCAGACTGGAGATATCTTCGGGTTCCAGCTTCATGTTCTGGGTTACGTCCAGGCCCACCATGGTCAAATCCAGGCCGGAGTTGAGCACCAGCTGGGCGGCATCAGCATCCGCCCAAATATTAAACTCTGCTGTTGGCGTAACATTTCCCGGAACCCTCAATGCGCCACCCATTATTATCACTGCCGCTAATTGCCGCATCTCCCGGGGATGGTGCTCCAAAGCCAGGGCCAGATTAGTCAAGGGACCTAAGGTCACCAGGGTTACCTGGCCGGGGAAAGCGGCAGCGGTCCTGGCCATAAATTCCGCGGCGTGGCAGCCGGCAATCCGGCTGCTGTCAGGCTCAAGGCGCCAGCCTCCCAGGCCGCCGGGGCCATGGATGTCTGAGGCATCCCGTAATTTTCCGTACAGGGGACCAGAGGCCCCAGGGTAGACCCGGGCGGTGCTGCCCAGAAGCGCCAAAAGGGCGCTGGCATTTGCGCTCACTGTGTCCAGGGGCAGGTTGCCTGCCACCACGCTTACCCCTAAGACCTCGGCCTCTTGGCATCGCAGGGCGGCTATCAAGGCCAGGGCATCATCAATGCCGGGGTCGGTATCCAGAATCAGCTTTTTTACCATGGCAGGCTCACCGCCTGACCTAATTGAGCTAATGTGGGCAGAGAGGGCTGGGCCCCGGCTTTGGCTGCGGCAAGGGCGCCGGCGGCAGCAGCTATATCCGCGGCTATATCCGGCTGGACCCCCTGGACTAGAGCAGCGGCCAAGGCGCCATTGAAAGCATCCCCGGCAGCAGTGGCATCCACCGCCGCTACTCGGGGAGCGGCAATGCGGACCTCCCCCGCCGGGGAGCTGAAAAATGCCCCCAGCTTGCCCATAGTTACAAGCACTGTATTCGCCCCTTGCTTCCGCAGCTGGCGGGCGGCCTGGGCGGCAGTGTTCCAGCAATGGACATCAATGCCGGTGAGGCTGGAGGCTTCAAGGGCATTGGGGGTAAGATAATCCGCCAGGGCTAACACCTCTGGCGCCAAAGCCCGCGCCGGCGCCGGGTCTAAAATGGTAATCACCCCGGCCCCTTTGGCCAGTTTCAGGGCGGTCGTTACTGTCTGCAAAGGAATTTCCAGCTGGGCCATGAGGACCCTGGACTGGGCAATAACGTCCCCAGCCCCTTCCACTCTGCCGGGACTAAGCAAAGCGTTTGCGCCTGTGGCCACGGCGATGATATTGTCGCCCCCGGCATCTACCAAAATGCCGGCGCAGCCGCTGGCGCCGGGAACCCGGCTAACGTGGGCGCAATCAATTCCTTCCCCCTGCAATCCCCCTAAGAGGAACTGCCCCCAGAGGTCGTCACCGACACAGCCAATCATTGCTGTTGGCGCCCCTAGGCGGGCGGCAGCTACAGCCTGATTGGCTCCCTTCCCCCCGGGATGGGCGGCGAAGCTAGCGCCGCTGACAGTTTCCCCTGTTGCGGGGAGGCGGGGGAGACTAAAAACCATATCTATATTGATGCTGCCTACAACCGCGACTTTATTTTTATCCATTTAGATCACCTCAATAACCCCGTTTGGGATCCACCAATGTGGGCATGGGCTCCCCCTGTAAAAACGCGTCCAGGTTGCGGCAAAACAAATCCGTGGCCCTGGTCATGTACTGGGGAGAGTGGGCGGCGCAATGAGGAGTGATGATGCAGTTATCCAGCTGCCACAGGGGAGAGTCCGAGGGCAGAGGTTCTGTCTCAAAAACGTCCAAACCCGCGCCGGCAATAAGCCCTTGTTTCAGGGCCGCCGCCAGCTGGCCCTGGTGGACCACTTCTCCCCGGGCAATGTTGATGAGAATGGCTGTAGTCTTCATCAGCTCCAGCTGTCTCGCCCCAATCAGGCATTTGGTCTCTGCAGTCAGGGGCAAAGCTAAAACCAGATAATCGCTTTCCCTGAGAACCATTTCCAGGCCCTCCAGGCCCACTACCCGATTTACCCCCTCCGGCGGCGGCCCCGGATTGCGTTTGACGGCAAGAACGCGCATGCCGAAGGCTGTCCCCAGGCAGGCAATTTCCCTGCCAATGCTGCCAAGACCAACAATCCCCAGGGTCTTTGCCCGGAGCTCCGTTAATTTTACCCGCTGCCACTTGCTCTGGGCCTGCTGCCTTCCGTACTGGTTGAGACCCCGGCTGAAAGCCAGCATCATGGCAAAAACATGTTCCGAGATGGGAATGCCATGAATTCCCCGGGAATTAGTGAGCAACACCCTGCCCTCTATAACTGGGGGGAGCAAAAAACCATCGATGCCGGCGCTGAGGGTATGCACCCAGCGCAGCTTGGGGCTGTCTAAAAATACCGGTTGGAAATTGCTCCACCAGGTGATGATGATTTCCGCCTCCTTGGCCAGCTCTCCTGCCTCTTGAGGATTTTCAGCTTGCGCCACTTCCGCGGCAGGGAATCCCGACTGGATTTTGACCACATGTTCCTGGTCCATCCGGGCGTTTATCAATATCTTCAAAAAGATCTCTCCCTCATAAGCTTTTTGCCGTTATTAAGCATTATATCATTATCTCGGGGTTCCCTGGTATTTTCTTCCCTGCCAGGTATCGCGCCTGGCCAACTCACCTTCGATAGCCATCAGCACTTCCCATTTGCGTATGCTCCAGGCAGGGGCAAGGAGCAAGGGGGCGGGAGCATCTCCGGTAAGCCTCTGGACCACCATTTCAGGGGGCAAAAGCTCTAAAACATCAGCCACCCAACGGGCATAGCCTGCCATGTCTGGCAGGGGAACCTGGCCCCTTTCCCACATGCTGGCCAGGGGAGTGTCCTTGATTACATTGAGCAGATGGATTTTAATCCCCTGCAGATTTAAAGCCGCCAAAGCTTTAGCCGTTGCCTGCATCATCGCCTCTGTCTCCCCGGGGAGGCCGAGAATAATATGGGCGCAGGTCCGGATTCCCCGGGCTTTCAGCTCCTCCACGGCCTGGACAAAACAGGCATAGTCATGGCCGCGGTTAATCAGCTTAAGAGTGTCATCATGAATTGACTGCAGGCCCAGCTCCACCCACAGCCAGGTCCGGCGGTTGATTTCTGCCAGCAAGTCCAGCACTGCCGGCGGCAGGCAGTCGGGACGGGTGGAAATGGACAATCCAACCACCCCCTCCTGATTAAGGGCCTGGCGATACAGGCCTTCCAGCTGGGGGACCGGGGCCAGGGTATTGGTGTAGGCCTGGAAGTAGGCGATGTATTTCCTGACCTCCGGCCACTTTTCCCTGATTTTTGCCGCCATCTGCTGAAATTGCTGGGGTATTGCCGTCCCCGCCTCACCAGCGAAATCACCGCTGCCCCTGGAGCTGCAATAGATGCAGCCACCGGAGCCGTCAATTCTGTTAGGACAGCTAAAGCCGGCATCCAGGGCTATTTTTGCCACCTTTTCGCCGAAGACTGACTGCAATTGCCAGTTCCAGCTGTGGTAGCGCTTGCCCGACCAAAGGCGAACCATGGCTTGCACCTCCTGATTAAATATGGGATAGTCTTGCTATAGGGGGAGGTAAATTTGAATAAAATTGGGTTAAACACAGTATACCAGCAGGAAAACAGCGATTCAAACCGGCAGACAGGAGACGGCTTATAATGGCCCGGGAAACGGATCTCTACCTGCCGGTAAAAAAATATCTGGAAGGCCAAGGCTTTTGCGTGCGCGGGGAGGTCCTGGACTGCGACCTGGCTGCAGTGAAAGATGGGGAGCTCCTCTTGGTAGAGCTGAAAATGGCTGTCAACCTGGACCTGATTTTGCAGGGCAATGAACGCAAACGCATTTGCCCTGATGTCTACCTGGCCGTCCCTCAGCCTAAGAACATGGGCACTCCCCGCTGGCGCAAGATTCTGCGCCTGTGCCGGGCTCTGGGCCTCGGCCTGCTGGTAGTATCCGCAAAAGGATTAGTCCAGCCCCTTTGTCATCCGCTGATCCAGGCCCCACGCAAAAGCTCCAGAAACAAAGGGCTCCTCCTCAGGGAAATCCAAGGCCGCTCGGGGGATTACAACATCGGCGGCAGCCGGGGGCGTCCCCTGGTCACCGCCTACCGGGAACAAGCTTTGCAGGTGGCTAAGCACATTGGCGATGGCCGGCAGAGGCCAAAAGATATAGTCGCCGCCACCGGAATTGCAGCTGCCCCGGGAATCTTGCAGAAGAATTATTATGGCTGGTTCCAGCGGGTGGAAAGAGGGATCTATTGCCTCAGCGCCCTAGGACAGCAAGCATTACTGGACTACGCCGATGTCCTGGGCAAGTAAAAAACCAAAAAAGGTTGGCTCCTATCCGGGCCAACCTATATTAGGGGGATAATCTTTACGAAGCTTGCTTTTTACACTACATAGAGAATCGGCACATCCAGATTCTTGGCAATCTCAGTTCTCAAAAATTCTTCACCCTGCTGGCGCAAGGGAAGGCGATAGCAGTATTTTCCCCGCCCTCTCCCCGTCATCAGTTCTTGGCTAAAGAGTTCCATGCTCCCCGGAAAAGCTTCCCTGTTTATGGCTCTGTGGACAAAACTATAGGTCATGAAGATGATCTCAATGAACAATTGCTTCTTGACCGCTTCTGACAGTTCCTGAGCCAGCTGCTCAATCAGCCTGGAATACTGAATTTTCCAGTCCTCTATCAGGACAACGGGCGCAATCAGCAAACCCACCTTATAGCCTGCGGAAGCCATTTGATTCAGGGCCTGGATTCTGTCTTTCAGCGGCGCTGTGCCAATCTCCAGCTTGTGAATGATGGACTGAGGATTGACACTCATGCGCATTATCGTCCTGCCCTTGTGCTCTAACCCTAGCAACGGGGCGACTTGAGCAAACTTAGTGGGGAAGGTGATAAATCCCCGGCTGCCGGCGGCAAACTTTTCAATTGTCCAAGCCAAGTTGCCGGTAATGGTATTTTCCAAAACCAGATCGCTGTTGCTGCCGATTTCAAAGGTTAATTCTCTTGAGGCCGCGGCGGTCTTCAGCAATTTGTTCAGCATCTCCTCACGGTTGACAAAGAGGCGCAGATAGGAGCACTTGTTATAATGGCAAACCAGGTAGCAATACAGACACATGGCGCTGCAGCCCGAGGAGGTATAAGGCACCAGATAATCCGATACTTTATGATTGGGAACATATTTATGGGTTTTCCTGATGCCGATGATAAGGTACTTTTTCAGCAGGGGAAAAGCCCGATTAGGATTGGCGCGCAACTCATCAATTTTGTTGTGGTTTTCAATCTCTATCCAGGGAACATGGGCATATTTTGCTGCTAGAATTTGCCCCAGAGCGTATTCCAAAGCCGCCGGCTCGTAATATATTTTCTCAGGATACATAAACTCTCCGGCTTCTGCCCTCTGGGACCCGTTGATTTTCCGCCATCCCCAAGCCCTCCTTTTAGTATATTTTGCCCTAATTGTTGGGACTAAACCCGGCGCCTCCTGTAAGTCATACAGAATGATCAAATGTTTCTTTATCTGTCCTGCCCCTATATTTGGCGGGGTAAACCTGTAGCACTGAACCCGGAGTAATCTAATATCCCCGTTTCTCTCCCGGGAAATCAGCAGTAAACACTACTGGAAGATTTGGAGGCTAAAAAATGCACCATCCTAGTACTCGAAAGCTCGTACTAACCGCCCTGACTGTTGCTCTGGTGACTCTCGTCACAATTACTGTTCAGATTCCCAACTCCGTTGGCGGATATTTTAATCTGGGCGATTCTATGGTCTTTGCCGTAGCCCTTATTGGCGGCCCCGCAGCTGCCGCCTTGGCCGGAGGTGTCGGCTCTGCCTTGGCAGATATCCTTTCTGGATATGCTTCGTGGGCGCTACCCTCCCTTTTGGTAAAGGGAACTGAGGGGCTGGTAGCGGGTTTACTATTTCGGCGAATGCTTAAATTCGGCCACCTGCGCTTTTCGCTACGTATTATTTTAGTAATGGCCTTTGCCGGCCTGCTTATGGTATCAGGCTATTTTTTAACCTCCAGCATTCTATATGGCTATCCTGCAGCTATTGCGGCTGTTCCCTCCGATCTGATTCAAGCCTTTATCAGTATTCCCATCGGCTTGAGCCTGGCTGCCTTGTTGCGCAGGGCGGGGATAAATCGAATTTTTGAATAGATAAACCGGAGCCCTAAAGAGAGCTCCGGTTTTTATGATCTTAGTGTGTCGCTATTTTTCCAGGGTTGCCGCCGTCTGTTTTAGCATCTCACGAATTGGCAGTTCATAGGGGCAGCGGCTTTCGCATAGCCCGCATTGGGTGCAATCGGAAGCTTTGACAGGCAGGGAGGCGTATCTATCCAAGGCCCACTCCTTGAGATTGTATCTGGTATAGTAACCTTCAAACAGGAACATGGCCGGGATCTTAAGTCCTGAAGGACAGGGCTGGCAATACTCACAGCGGCGGCAAAAATGCGTGCCCAGTCCGGCAATGAGTTTTTCCAGCTTCCCACGCTCCTTGTCGGTGACTTTGCCCTCCAGCACACTGCAGTTTTCCCGGACCTCAGCCACTGACTGCATGCCGGGAATGGCCACATCAATCCAGTTGCAGTTGACAATATAGTCCAGGGCGGCAGCGGCAACAGTCAGGGCCCCTCCCGCCAAAGGCTTCATGGCGATTGTCCCCATGCCCTTTTGCCGGGCCTTTTTCAACAGGGGCAGAGCCTGTTTTTCCATGGCATTAAAGGGAACCTGGAGGGTTTCGAAGCGGCCGGAGCTGACACCGGGTTCCAGGATTTCAGGTTTATGGCCGGTGAGGCCAATGTGGCGAATTAAACCCTGCTTCTTGGCTTCTTCCAAAGCCTCCAAGGCTCCGCCGGGGCCCAGAACTCTCTCCATATCCTCAGGGGTGGCCACATTGTGCAGCTGGTATAAGTCAAGATAATCACAGGCCAAATGAGCCAGGCTCTTCCGCAAATCCTGCAATATGCCGTCATAGTCTCTGGCTGGTGATTTTGAAGCCACATACCAGCCTTCACGGCCATGGAGCTTAAAATATTCACCTATTTTTTCTTCACTGTCAGTGTACAAGCGCGCGGTATCGATAAAATTAATGCCCTCGTCTTTACAGGCTTTCAGTATCTCTACCGCCTCTTCCCTGCTCACCCGCTGAATGGGAATGCCGCCAAAGCTGATGACTGAAGCATTGATACCTGTGGATCCAAGTTTTGTGTAGCGCATCTTTTCTGCCTCCAGTTTTATATTAATAGTCTTTTGTTGAATCCTCCAATGAATTTGACTGTGATATAATCAAGGGCGAGGTGGTTTATATGGGCCTGCCTTTTCACCAGCATCTCTTCCCGCCAGTAAAAAAACTGGTTTGGGAATATGACATGATAAAAAACGGCGACAAAATTGCCGTAGGCGTGTCAGGGGGCAAGGACAGCCTAGTCACCCTCTATACCCTTGCTCAGCTGCGGCAGATGATTCCCGTCAGCTATTCCCTGCAGGCAATTACCGTGGACATGGGCTGGCCAGGCGCCGACTGGTCGCCGGTAGAGAGATATTGCCGCTCTCTGAGCATACCCTTTACTCTGGTGCCCAGCCAATTGGCGGAAATCATCTTTGCCATCCGCCAGGAAAGCAATCCCTGCTCACTGTGCGCAAAAATGCGCCATGGCCTCCTGAACAGCAGCGCCAAGGAAGCCGGCTGCAATGTAGTGGCCCTGGGCCATACCAGTGACGATGCCATTGAGACAGTTTTTCTCAATATGTTCTATGCCGGACGCATTGCCTGTTTTAAGCCCGTGAGCAATCTTGACCGCACCGGCCTCCGCCTCATCAGACCCATGCTCTATATAAGCGAAAAAACCACAAAGAAAGTTGCTGCTAAACTGCAGCTGCCTGTAACAGCCAACCCCTGTCCTGCCAACGGCAGCAGCAAACGCCAGGCAATGAAAGACATGCTGGCCAGACATATGCAAACTGACAAACTGGCCGCCAACAGATTGCTGGCTGCAGTCAAGGACTTGTGGAAAAGCCAGTCCCTGCTGTAATTATTATAATACTAATTGACAATTACCGCCACCGGCCCTAGGCAGGAATTTTCCCTGCCCAGGTAGAAGTATACGGCTAAAGGAGGTGGCCTCCATGGCCTTAGAATTGTTTCCTACGCCCTCATGGCCCCGGCCGTCTTTTTATATTCCTCTGTACTATGAACTGAAAAAGTTTCCCGCAAAAACAGAGATGGCGATGCAGCAGCTGCAACAGATAACTGGCGCCCCTGGCCAAGAGGTTAACTCTTATTGGGCCTGTGACTGCCAGAATCTGTTCTTTGCTCTGGAGGTGCCCTGGCAGGCAGAAGGCTATAGACACAAGGCTCGGCCCTGGGAGGACAGCTTGATCCTCAATGTTTCCCGGCAGACAGACTGCCAGCCGGCAGCCTGCTATACATCTCTGGGTTTTGCCGCAACCGGCAAAAAGCCTCAGATTATCGTGATCAACAGTTATGGCGTTCCTTTTCCGCAGCTGGACTGCAGCAAAATTAAATATAAATTAACTGCAGAAGCCGATAAGAGCCTATTTACTGTGGCTGTGCCCTGGAGCATTTTGCGGCCGCTGCGGCCCCTTCTCTACGAAACCATTGCCATTAATCTCAGCATCGCCCGCAGATCCGAGGGGGAAAAGGCCCTGTTCCAGTTGGTTGCCGATACAAATTATGATTCTGAAAGCACCCACCGCCGCCGCCTGTTTCCTGCGGGCATTTCCCCTAAACTCAGCAATGGCGCCTATGCCCAGTCTTTTCTTACCTGTAACCTCTGGCGGGGGGACAGGCCTTTGCAAATCAATTTAGGGCTTTACAATCCCCAGACTTGTCCCGCCAAACTGGAGATAGCCGTCAAAGCAGGAGATGCCTGCATGGAAACTCATAGCTCCACTGTGGAACTGGGCTCTGGCTGTCACCATTGGACCCTGCGCTGGAGTCCCCAGCGTCCCCTCCCCAGCGGCGAATATGTCTTGGAACTAGGAGGACAGGGCTGCGGCAAAACTTATCTCAAAAGGCATCCCTTTTTTGTCATTGACCCCGCTGAACTGGCGGCAATTAAAGGGGATTTGCTTAAGTTGGAAGGAAATATCAACTGCCTGTTTACTACGGCAGTGCATACCGCCCTGGCTAATTTGGAGTGGATGGAAGAAAAATGCGCTCTCTGCACATGGGATGAACCTGGCTATGGGCGCTTCCTCCAGGCCAGGGAAATGCGAGATAGCCTCCTAAATAGCATCAATCCCCTTGAGGATAAGCCTGGCTTATCCCGCAGAGCATTCCGCTCGGAAACAGATGGCAGCCTGCAGACCTATAGCCTATATCTGCCCCGGGGTTTTAGAAGCGAGCGCAAATGGCCGCTGCTGATGTTGCTCCATGGCAGCTGCCCAGATGAGCAGGCCTTTGCCGCCAATCCCGAGCTGCAAAAAACGGCGGACAAATTAGGCTTGGTGCTCATCTTTCCCAAAGCCCGGGCAGCCAGGGGCTTTTATCTTGGGGCCGATGAAGCAGATATTATTCAAAACCTGGCGGCAATAAAACAGAGCCTGCCCCTAGATTGGAACAAGCTGTTTCTTGGCGGCTTCGCCATGGGAGGATTTGGCGCCTGGCATACCGGCCTCCGCCATCCTGAGCATTTTTCCGGCTTGGCAGTAATTTCCGGCATTCCCAGCCTGCCTTTTCCCGGCGAAGACTTTAATCTGGAATATAGTTTTAATCCCCTGGATTACCCGGATGCCGCCGAAAAACTGCCCATCTTAGTAATCCATGGCACTGAAGACGAGATAGTGCCGGCGGAAGCTGTGCGGGAGCTTATCACCGCCCTCCGGGATCAGGGAGCCCAGCCGGTTTACAAAGAAATCGCCGGCGGCGCTCATGGGGATTTTGACTGGGTCCCCGACCTGGCTGCCTGGCTGAAACCCCTGCTGAAATGAGAAACTGCGACACTCAGAATCCTGAGTGTCGCAGTTTTTAGGTTCCGAGACAATAATCGACAAATTCCTGAAGCTGCTCCTTTATTTCCGCCTCTTTTGCAGACAGGTCTATTTCTATGGTCTGGTGGCCGGGAGGGAGGCGGAGGAGCTGCAAATAGGCGCGCACAGGCCGGCGATAGATTTCGGCAGCGGCCAGGGCGTAGAAACGCAACTGAGGAGCGTAAAACTCAACCAGACTTTGCTTGCCTTCAGTGGGAATCCTGTTGGTCTTGTAATCAACAATGGCTACATGGTCATCGGCAAAGAACAGACGGTCGATAATTCCGTAGAAAAGGGCATTGCCTAAGCGGAAATAAAACTCCTGTTCCCTGACAGAGGAGGCAAAGGCGCCTGGGGGACCTGGATCCCGGATATATCCCTCTAACAAAGTCTTGGCGGCATAGAATATCCTGTCCTGCTGATCTTTCTCAGCAGCAGGGAAATGAGCCGGCAGCAATGTGCCCAGCAGAGCCGGCAAGTCGGTATTGGCGTCAATGGCTTCCAGGGCGCTGTGGAGCAAAGAGCCGAAATTGGCCCCTCCAGGCTCATGCTCCCAGTCCTCCTGGCTTTGCTCCCGCAATTTTAAGGGATCCAGCTGGACCCAGCGGGAAAGGTATTGCCGGTTAAACTGCTCCCGGTCATGCTTCCAGAGAAGAAACTGGGAAACGCTGAAGTATCTGATTGTCCTCGTGCCCCTGCCTACCCGGGCCAGCCCGGGAAAAATCTCCTCGGGGCTGCGCTTATCCGGCGGACCTGGTTCCGGCAGGGGCAGCGGGAATTGAACGCTTCCTCCCCCGGGGCTTGCCTCCCTCAGGATAAAATGGCCAGGGGCCTGGTCGGCAAAGTCAGATATCCAATAATTAAAGGATTCTTCCTCTTTTTCCGTTTCTTTTGTCAAAAACACCAGCCGATCCCGGGCCCTGGTTGCGGCCACATAGAGCAGGCGCTTGTATTCCTCAATTTCCCGCTGCCGCTCCTGCTCTTTGACCTCCTCCCACACCGGGCATTGCCAGGGGTGGCAAAAGGCCAGTTTGCCCTGATCATCTATAAGCATGCTGCCAAAGCGCAGGCGCATTTTCGTGTTTGCCACAGGCAGAAAGACCACCGGGAATTGCAAGCCCTTGCTGGCATGAATGGTCATAATGCGCACCGAATCAGACTCCTCGCTGTCCACCTCCGCTTCCGCTTCGTCCTGAGCAGCGGCGTATTCGACCCAGGTAAGAAATTCTTCGTCATAGGCGGCCGCGGCGAAACTCTCCGCCAAATCCATCAGCTTTTCCAGGTTGGCGTAGCGCTGCAGACCGGCATAGCCTGTAAGTATCGCTTCCCGGTACTGGGTCAGTTCCAGAGCCAGCTCCAGCAGCCGGGGCAATTCCAGGCGCCCCCGGGCGCGGCGCAGCTGAGAAATGACAGCCCGGGCCCGCAGCAGCCGCCCCTGCTGTTCACCCTCTAGAGCGGCCGCTTGGTCCAGCAGGCTGCCGCCGCTATGCTCCTGACTGCGAACCAGGGCATAGAGGCTGTCATCATCCAGAGCAAAGAGGGGTGAGCGCAGCGCTGCAATCAGGGGGATTTCATCCCAGCTGTTGCCCACTGCCCGGAGCAAATTCAGCAGGTCCTGGACTTCCTGCTGCTCATAAAAGCCTATGCCCCCTACAACCGTGTAGGGAATGCCCTGAAGACGCAGATGATGTTCATATTCCTTAATATGAGTGCGGCTGCGGATGAGAATAGCCATGTCCCCGTATTTTACGGGCTGGGGAGTTTCGCTGTCTCCCACAATAAGTTCTTTGCCCTCAACCATCTCCCGAATCCTTGCAGCCATGGCGGCAGCTTCCCCTGCAGCGGGAGAATCGGCTTCCTCGGGGCAAATCAGGAGTTCGGCGCAGGGAGTCGCGCCCCTGCGGCTGGCGCTAAGGGGAATATATTCCATTTCCCCCCTGCCGCCCATGAGCTGGGAAAAGAGGGCATTGACCAGGTCAATCAGGGGCTTGCGGGAGCGGAAGTTGCAGGTTATTCTTTTTTCCCGCTGGGGGTCATCCCGGGTCAGCTGTTTCCGCACTGAGTTAAAGACTCCCACGTCAGCCCCCCGGAATCTGTATATTGACTGTTTTTCATCGCCGACAATGAAAAGCCTCCCCGGGGGAATAATATCTCCCTGCTGCACCAGCCTGGCTATTATCCTGTGCTGAAGGCGGTCGGTATCCTGGAATTCGTCAATCATATAGGTCAGGTACTTTTTGCCAAGGGCTGCCGCCACCTGAGGCTGCTGGAGCAGATGCCACATGGCAAACTGCAGATCGGAAAAATCCAAGCCTCCGGCCCGGCCCTTCAGTTGGGCAAAAACCCGGTCCAGCCGCCGGAGCAGGCCGAGGACAGCTTGTCCCAGCACCGGCGCCAGCCCCCGGGATAAAAGATTCTGCACTGCCTGGACCCCGGAATTGACAAATTCTTTGTGACCCTTGGTCCGTCCCCCTTTTAATTCCGTCAAAGCCAGCAAATCCGGGTAAAGTTCCGCCAAGGCCTCAGGTGTTGTCAGGGCTGCCACATCTTTCGCTGCCTGGACAAAGGCCTGACGAGCCCTGG
Organism: Firmicutes bacterium UBA5496; assembly: GCA_002427015.1. Taxonomy (GTDB): domain Bacteria; phylum Bacillota; class Proteinivoracia; order UBA4975; family UBA4975; genus UBA4975. Next base: position 38,027 of record DIPE01000035.1, read on the forward strand.
CCATTTCCGGCTTGTCCTTGCCCTCCAGGGATGCAGCCAATTCTGCCTCGCCTGCCGCCAGGGCGGCTATGCCTTCTCGGCATTGCTGCCAGGAAGGGAGTTTAGCATACAATTCGCTGAGGCTGGCCTCAGCCACGGGAATGCCCCGGTTGAGCAGCGTCTTATAGAGATGCCGGATTTGCTTAGAAAGACTCCCCTCTTCTTCCAGAGCCTGGGCGCCTAGGACTTCCGTAAGCAGGGCCAGATGAGGGCACTTTTCTGCGACTGCCTGCTGAAAGGCCGCGGCTACAGCCTTATCCAGCAGGAGGCTGGCCTCCAGTTCGTCCAGCACCCGGAAAGAGGGATTGATGCCGGCTTCCACAGGGAAGGAGCGCAGCATCCGGGCATAAAAAGAATGGATGGTGCCGATGGGGGCAGAGACCAGTTGCTCCCGGGCATCTTTCCAGCGGGGTTTTATGGCCAAGGCAGCCAGGGTCTCATCGATCCGTTCCCGCATTTCCCGGGCAGCTTTTTTGGTAAAGGTTATGGCGACAATTTGTCCCGGGGACAGCCCGCCTTCCTCCAGCAGGCGTATGTAGCGGGCGGTAAGGACAGTTGTCTTGCCGGAACCTGCCCCGGCATTTACCACCAGATTGTCGCCGATGGCGGTTGCCGCCAGCTGCTCATCACTGAGTCTCAATGCCCGCACCTCCTTTGAGCTTAAACCGGTATTTGTCATACCTGCAGCAGCGGGCATAATCGCACCACTTGCAGGCGTCCCCATCAGGAGCAGGGACAAAATTGCCCGCCAGGATTGCCTCATGCAGCTCCCGGGAAACCTTGGCTAGGGTCTGCTCCAGTTCTGCAAATTCCTCCTGCTCCAGGGAACCCAAGCCGCTTTTGACCAGGCTGGTAAACTCTTTGTTCCAGATGCCGCCGGCAAGTTTCGCCTTCTTGATTACATAGTAACCGCCGCCCATAACCCTGACATCCCGGTAGCCCAGCTTTTCCAGCAGGGGCCTCACTGCCGTGAGATATACGGGAATCTGCAGGCTCTTGCCGGCGAGGATTTTGCTCCTGGTTACCTCATTGGAGGTCTTGTAATCGTATACTACAGCCCAGGTCTCCCCGTTTCCCTCTAAGACGTCGATGCGGTCAATCTTGCCGTGAAAATACATGCCCTCTCCGGGAGACACCGTCCCGACAGCAGAACCGGGCAGGCCAAAGGAGGCCTCAAAGAGCACAGGTTTCAAGCCCGTTCGCTGCAGCCAGGCCAAATCTGTTTCCACCAGCGCCGCCACCATCTGGACAGCATCCTGGCCCCTCAGTTTCCATATCAGTTCATGGGGATCGCATCCCTGCTCTTGCAGCCATTGCCGGGCCAGGGCCGCCAAAGGCCGGCGGATTGTTTCCGGCTGACTGGCATCAGCCCTGTCGATAAAGCCCTCTTGGTAAAACTTCTCCAGCAGCCAATGCAAAAGGGTGCCCTTTTCCAGGGGGGAGTATTCCTCCTGGTCCCGGGGAGCCGGGTCCAGCCGCAGGCAATGGCGGGCAAAAAAAGCAAAGGGACAGCGGGAATACTGCTCCAGGCGGCTAATGGAATATATTCCCTGCCCGAAACGTTCCCGGAGAGCAGGGGAACTTGCAGCCAGGGCCCCGTCATAATTATCTGCCGGCAAGGAGCTTTCCCGGTGTTGGACAGCCTGACTGGCCCTGAGCAAATGCAGATAGCTCTCCTGCCCTTTCAGCCAATCCAGGGCAGGGGCAGGCAGCTCCCGCCCCCGGGCCAGATCATAAGCCAGACGCTGCGCCAGTCTGCCAGCAGAGGTGGCCTCTTGGGCCTGGGGAAGCAGGTCCGAACTGCCCAGGTACTGGCAGGGCATTGCCCCGGCGGCTGCTTCCGCTTCCCGCCAGAAAGCGGAGATTTCTGCTCCTTCATCTATTCCCGGCAATTGCCGGGAGAGATACAGGCCCTCTTCCGCAGCGGCAACTGCGCAGTGAAAGTAAATTTTCTGCTGGGCCAGGGCTTTGCCCCTTCCAGCCTGCTCCTGTCCCTGCAGGCGGGCCACCCGTTCCAGCAGCCAGTGCTCATTGCCGGACAGGGGAAAGACCCCTTGGTTGAGGCCGATAATAAAGACCCAGGGGAAGTTCATTCCCCGCGCCTGGGCGGGGGACAGCACCTGAATGTCCCCAGGGCTGCTGCGTTCCAGGGACATGTCCTGTTTCAGCCAAGGGGAAATATCCTCGAGAAATTGACCCGGGCCAAGAGATTGGTTGCGTTCCAGCAGGCGGCAGCAAGCCAAATAGTCCTTAAGGCAGGCGGCCAGCTTAGCCCAGGCTGCCCGGTCCCGCACCGCCGGGAGGGTATCTTCCGGCGGGCAGAGCCTGACCTCATTTTTCCGAAGCAAATCTTGGAGAATCCGGCAATGGTCCCCGGGGCGGCGCTGCCCCGAGAGAATACTCCCCAGCTGCAGCCAGGCCTCTATGCCGCTGCGGGCTTTTTCATACAGCGCCAGGGGCTGCTGCATTCCCTTCTCCAGCCACTGTTCCTGGCAGGCTTCCAATTGGCTGGACAGCCTTTCCCTCTCCCGGTCTAGCTTGTCCAGCCACTGCCTGCCCCGGAGGTCGCCCCTGAGGTTGTATAGAGTCCATTCTAAAGCGTCAGCATCATAATCCGCCGGCAGATGCTCAGTTATGTAGACATTGCCGGCCACCAAAAGCAGGCTTTCCCTGTCCCAGCCCCGGGCGGCGGCCCGCCAGATTTTCAAAATCTCTCGCACCCAAGGCACGCAAGTGAGATCGGCAAGCAGGGGCGCGGACAAATCAATGCCCTGCTCTTTGTACATGCTGCGCATCAGGGGCAGGTATTTATCCATACCGGGCACCACCAGGCAGATATCCTCTGCCTTGGCCCCCGCCGCCGCCAGGGATTTTATCTCCCGGGCCACCAGTTCCAGTTCCTGCTTGAGCCGGGGAGCGCCCAGCCCGCGAACAAAGGGATGGGCAGCAGGCTTCGGTGGCAGGAGAAACAGGCTGGCGGTGAGCTCGCTCCTCTTTCCCATTTCTTGCCGCCGGAGCTTAAAGCCCAGCCTGCGCAAATGCGCCAGGGTTCCTTCCAGGTAATCCTCATGGGCAGTATGGTCATAGGGCAGCCACAGGGTGACGGAGGGCACAAGGGCGCAGACAGCCTGCAAAATATCCAGCTGCAGGGGCTCAAAGTCAAAGAACCAGCATAGATGGAGCTGGCGCACCTGCCCCAGCCAGGGCACCGCTGACAGGCAATGAGCTGCCAGGCAGTACTGTTCTTCAATATCTGCAAGGCAGCGGCTTCTCAGAAAAGACAGATAGTCCTGCCACACCAATGCCAAATCAGCCAGCACCTGGTCTTTCTCCCCGATTGCGGGCATCAGGTCTGGGGGGACGGCTTTCGCCCGGCGCAGCTGACCCAGGCCAAAAACCAAGTCAGCCGCCATTTCCCGGGAACAGGAGCGCCCCAGGGCAGGCAATTCCGCCGCCTTGTCCCGGAGAATATCCCAGATGATTTCCGTTGCCATCTCACCGGAAATGCCGATGACCTTATTCCCGGAAGCTTGCAGGGCTGCCGCCACCAACTCATCAAAAGTTGTGAGATTTAGCTGCCGGGAGGCCCTCTGCACCAGGCGGCGCCGGTAAGCGTGGAGAAGCTGGCTAGTGGGCAGGATCAGGGCAAATTCTTCTTCCCGGCCCTGCTCCGCCAGCGCTGAGAGCTCTGTGAGCAGGTCATCTATATGCCCCTGGTCGCCAAAGGGCAGCAAAATAACTTCTTGCATAATAACACCCCTCCCTGAAATCGGGCCCAACCCCCACTTGGCTAAAAGAGCAGCTGGCGCCAGCTGCTCTCGGAGTCACTTTTTCTCTCTGTACTTGGGACCGGCTTCCTTCAGCAGCTGTTGCCAATGATGTCTGCCTATAAAGAAACCGGCAATGCTGAAAACCACCAGCCCGATCAGGACGGTAAAGGGGAATAATGCCTTCAGTGACTGAGCATAAGTCATCTTACCCCACAAGGCTTGGACCCCTGCCGTCAGCAACAGATAAATAATAAATACTGGCAGACCCCAGGCCAACAATCCCCGCCGCAAAATATAGCTGGATTTCCCCTGGGCAATTTCTGCTTTAATTTCTCTTCTTCGCGCTTGTTTTCCCTTGGACATGGAGACACTCCTTTGCAGTTAGTCTGCCAATAAGCCCGGGAAGTACTCCCGGGCTTTTAACCTATAGGGCAAAGTCGCCCTTATGCGCAGTTTCCAGGAATTTAGCCAGAAGCGCGGCTGTATTCTTAATATCCTCTTTGTTGATGGTCTCCACATTGCTATGGACATGACGGGTGGGAACAGAAAGGGTGATCACCGGGCAGCCTGTCTGGACACGCTCAATGGCGCCGGCATCGGTGCCTCCCCGGGGCAGAATCTCCATTTGATACTTAATTTGGTTTTCTTCAGCCAGGCTGCGCATAAAATCTACCAGTTTATAGTTGGAAATGGAGGCGCTGTCCATTATTTTAATTGCAGCCCCTTCTCCCAGAGCGGTAACCTGATACTGTTTGCTGCTGCCTGGGCCATCTACAGCAAGGGTCACATCCAAGGCGACCCCGATGTCGGGACGAATGCCATAGGCCCCGGCAGTGGCTCCCCTGAGGCCGACTTCTTCTTGAACTGAAGCAACTGCATAGATATCCACCTCGTGCTCTTTCACCTGGCGCAAGGCTTCAATCATTACCCACACCCCTGCCCGGTCATCCATGGCTTTGCCGGATACATTGGCGCCAAATTCAATGAATTCCCTGTCAATGGTAACCGGATCGCCAATGCGCACAAGTTTTTCTGTCTCTTCCTGAGTAAGGCCCAGGTCTACATAGAGATCGCTGATTTTCAATGGCGCCTTGGCTTCCTCGGCAGTCATAATATGGACGGGCTTGATGGCTGGCATCATTATGCCCCTTAAGTCTTTGCGGCCATGGACAACCACCCGCTGGGCCACCAGGTTGCGGGGATCGAGACCCCCCACAGGGCTCAGCCGCAAAAACCCTCCTTCTATTTGGCTGACGATAAAGCCAATCTCATCCATATGGCCGCTGATCATCACTTTTTTGCCGCCGGATTTGCCCTTCTTAAAGGCGATGACATTGCCAATGGCATCGACTTTGACTTCGTCGGCAAGCTTTTCCAACTCTTCCTTAATCAAAGCGCGTATTCTTTCCTCCCGGCCGGAGATACCGGGGGTTTGCGAAAGCTTTTTCAATAGTTCCATGCTGGAACCTCCTTTTTATTATCCTCAAGCAAAGTATTCTCTCTTCTCAGCGAAAATTCCTGCCTTTGCCCCTGCCATCCCCGGAAGCCGCCAGGGAAATTACCGCTAAATTTTAGCTTTCAGCAGATAAAAAAAGGATTTCCAATCTCTATCAAGAACTATATAGAATACAAGATTATCCGGAGCTGGGAAAAGAATTTCATTTAAATGCCCTTGTCGATACCGGGCAAAGGCACAATCCAGCAGTACATAAGGGGGCGTTTTTATGCAATCTATTCGGGCAAAATTGCTTATTGCAGTTATTGCTACACTGGTGTGTACATTTTTAATTTCTACCTGGGCCAATGTCAGGATTATTGGCGGCAACGTTGAAGACCAGATTGAGCTTTACGGCACCACTCTGGTTGAAGAACGCAGCACACACCTTGGACTGTGGCTTTCCAGCAAGCGCCAGGAGACTCAATTCCTTTCTTCCAACCCTCAGCTCCTTACTCCCGCCAGGGAAGACATCCAATCCAGGGTGAACTTTCTTAAACAACAACATCAGCTCAACTTAAGTTCTTATGAAAACATTTTTTATGTGAATTTTGCCGATGATACCTATGTAGCTTATTTGGATAATCAGACAGTTGCTCTGGATTCAAGCTACCTTGGTCTGACAACCCTGGAAAACGCAGCAGATTCCAGGCAACAACGGATCAGCAGCCCCTTTCAATCTGACTTCTCCGATAAGTACATCATCTTGATTGCCACCCCAGTGCTTGCGGAAAATGAGGTTATTGGCCTTGTAGCAGCAACATTGAATATGACAGACTTCAGCTATTTGCTGGCGGACCTGGTTGGCGCCGACGGCAGTCTGGCTTTTCTCATAGACAAGCAGGGCAAGGTCATCGCTCACCCCGATCCCTTATACCCTGGCCTGGCCAATATAAACTCCGACCACATTCCCGGCATCAAAAGCAAAGCCGATATATTCATGGAAGAATCCTTCGGCTACGTAACCTATGAAGGCAAAAACGGCACCGAGTACGCTTATTTCCGCCGCTTGGCGGATACCGATGGCTGGGTATTGATATATACCGCTCCGGCTGCGGCCTTTAACGCTCCCTTGGTTCAAACCAGAACCTGGCTGATTTTCAGCAACTTGCTGGCTGTGGCATTGGTCGCTGGGGTTATCTACCTAGTTGCCGAGGCTATCACCAGGCCATTGCGCCAGATGGTTGGAGTCATGAAGGATATTGCCACCGGCGACCTTACCCAAAGGGTGGACGTTATCGCCGGAGACGAGGTAGGGCAGGCTGCCCGCTACGCCAACCTTATGGCCGACGGTCTGGCCAACATTATCCAGCAGCTGAAAGGCCTGGCCAACGTCATTGTCACCTCCGGCCAACAGATTGCTGCTTCCATCGAGGAAAGCACCGGAGGCCTGGAACAGTCCAGCAACCTGGCTACGGAAATCGGCAGCAACATGCAGCTCAATGCCGCTTCCATTGACCAAACCAAGAACTCTGCCCAGCAAGTTGCAGGCAGCGCCCAGGTGGTTTCCCAGCTTACAGGGGAAGCAGCCAGCGAATGCTCCACCGCCGTGCACCAAGCTACTACCGGCAGCCAGGCGGTTGTTGAAGTGGCAGATGCCATGACTGAGATCAGCTCATCCTCGGAGCAGGTCAACCAGCTGGTTGACAACCTAATTGACTCTGCCCAGCGCATTGAGGACATGCTGGAATTAATCACACAGATTTCCGAACAGACCAACCTCCTTTCTCTCAACGCCGCCATTGAGGCCGCCAGAGCCGGAGAAATGGGCCAAGGCTTTGCCGTCGTCGCCAGTGAAGTGCGCAAGCTGGCTACCCGAAGCACCCACGCGGTTGAAGAAGTTGCCGAACTGGTTGAAGATATACGGCGCAAAGTCAACAGCACCAGCCTGGCTGTGCAGCACAGCAACACCATCATCCATCAGGCTGAAGACCGGTCCCGGCTGACCTTATCCACTATTGACAGCATGGTAGCCAGTATCAATAACGTGGAAATGAAAATCCGGCAGGTTGCGGAGGCCGCAGCAGAACAGGCCGTCAACAGCAACGCCATCAGGGAAGCAGTTACCAATATCGCTGCCGCTACCCAGGAAACCTCCGCAGGCTCGGAAGAACTGGGGGCAACCCTGGAAGAACAGGTGGCAATCCTGGCGGATATTGAGGACACCGTAGCCGAACTGACTCAGATGGTCCAGAGGCTGGATCAGATGATGCATCGGTTCAAACTGGACGAGTAAGCAAAGGGGGCGCCCATTGGCGCCCCGCTTTTTTTATTTAAACTTGTTTTTCAGTGCCTGCCAGCTCTTGGCCAGCAGGCTGGCCCCCGGGACTTTTGACCCGTAGGCCTCAAGGACTATGGGACCCGTGTAATTCACGGCGGCCAGGGCCGCGGCCAAGCCCGAGAAATCTGTATTCTCAGCAGGCAGTTCCCCATTGTCCTTGCTTACATGCACATTGATCAAGCGGCCAGCCATGGCCTCAATATACTCCTTGTCGGCAAACCCACTGCGCATGGCCTGTTTGCTGTCAAAGGTGTAATAGAGGTTGGCCAAGTTCAGGTGGTTGAGTGCGGTAAACACCGCCGGCGACCAGCCGGCGCACCAGGAGACATTTTCCAGGGCTAATTTGATGCCCCAGGTGGCAGCGGCTTCCGCCACCTGGCAAAGTCCCTGGCTCAGCTGAGAATAGGCCAGGTTCTCCGCCTTAAGGGGACCATGGAACACATGACATTCCGCTCCCAGCAGCGCCGCCGCCTGCTGGACTTCCTTGAGAATTTCCCCTCCGTCCAAATTCTGGCGGCGGTACTTGTAAAAGAGCATGGGCTCATATTGAGCTGCGGCGGCATGGAGTGAGTGGACCGACAGTCCCAGGCTTCTGCACAGACGAGCCAGCTTGGCAACATAGGCATATTTGTATTCGCTGCGGGTCTGGAGAAAGACTTCCACAGCCCTGCAGCCCATGGCGGCAATATTGACCAGAGCGGCTTCAGTGGGCTGCTGGGGGTAGAGGCTGGCGCTGGATATAGCGATTTGCAAGTTTTTCACTCCAGTCAGCTTTCAAGATTTATTGAGCGGTATCGTCCCGGCGCCAAATGGGCCAGCTGTTCCAACTCCCGTTGCTGACATGTCAGGAGAATGATTTGCCGGTTTGCGCCCAGCTCCAGCAATAAATTGAGCATGTGCTGCAAGCGCCGGTCGTCATACTGGACAAAACTGTCGTCCAAGAATAAGGGCAGACCGCCGCCGGTGACCAGGTCGGCAATAGCCACTCTGCAGGCAAAGTAGAACTGGTCGATGGTGCCCCCGCTGAGCTTCTCCAAATCTACATCCTGGGCGCTTTCCGGTGAAGCCACACTGATGGACATATCCTGGGCCACTTGCAGGAGATTGTACTTGCCGCCGGTGATGCGCCCCACCAAAGCGGAGACCATGTCATTGAGTTCTGGAGCAATTTGATTTTTAAGATCCTCAGCCAGCCTGGCTATGGTTTCAATGGCCAAATCCGCTGCCTGCAAATTGTCCCTGAGCAACTGGCATTGTTCCTCATGTTGCCAGCATTCCTCTTCCAGTTCGGCAGGGGAGGGCAGGGAGGCATAGATTCCCTCCAGGCGGCCCAAGCCTTCGCTCTTTTGGGACTGCAGCCGGAGGATCTCCTGATCCAAAAGCTCTAACTTGTCAGGAAGGTCTTGTACTTCCTCTATTTCTTCCCCTTCAGCGGCGGCCGCCGCCTGTTGGTGAAGTTCTTCTTCTGTAATTCCCTCCAAGAGGTCCTGGATGCGCTGTTCCAGACTAATGGCCTCTTGTTCTAATTTTTGGCGGCGGTCAGTCCTGGCTGCCAGCGCTTCCACTGCAGAAGCATTATCCACTGCCATGGCGTTCAACAACTGGTCCAACTGCTCCTCTGTAGCAGCCAATTCCTGACGGGATTGAGCCAAGCGCTGCCTGGCCGCCTCTTCCTGGAGGCGGCTTTGTTCAAGAAATGTCCTGGCATCCAGCAATTTGTCCAGATTAACCCGGAAACAGGCCAGCGCTTGCTCCATGGGCAGGCCCCCAAGGCCTACTCCATTGAGAATAGCTTGGAGTTCCAGAGCTTTCGCTTCGGTTTCTTGGTAATATTCCTCAAGCTTGCCGCTGATGAATTTTTGCTCTCGCATCAATTCGTAGTTGCGGTCACTGAGGGCGATAAAGGCATGGAATTTTTCTTCCATTTCCCTCAGGTCCGTTACGCCCACCCGGGCTAAAAATGCGCTTAGCTCCCGCTGGGCATGTTCCCGGGCACGCTGATTATTGACAAATTCCAACTCTATGGAATATATCTCCCGGCGCAGGTTGCGGCAGCGCAAGTTCCCCTTTTTGATGCTGTTGCTGACTGCAATAAAACCGATCAGCAAGGGAATGGCCAAGAGGGCCAGCAAGGGGTTCAACCAGACAGCAGCTGCTGCCACCGCCGGCAAAGCCAGCAAAAGCATCCAGCGCAAGGTCTTGCCTGAGTTCATGGTGCGCTGATGCTGTTCCAATTCCTGTTCCAGCTCTTCATGGGAGTCCTGGACTTCCAGGCCTGTAGCCAATGACTGCAAACCCGCTGCCTGCTCCAGGGCATCCGGGCGAAAATAGGGGAGCTTGGATAGTTGGGTAGTCACCTGGCGGATTTCCTCCCCCAGCTTATCTAAATCTGCCTGCAATTCGTCTATAACCTGCTGGCCCTTGGCCTGCATCTGCCAGGCAGAGCTCATTTCAATTAACGTATCTTGGTCATGGCCGGCATAGGGGGCTAATTCCTGCAGGCTGTTTTCCTGGAATTGGCGCTGGCCCACCACTTCCTCTAAAGCCTGGACATGAAGATTATGCACTTCCTGAACTTTTTTCAGCTCTGTCTCCACGTTCCGCCAGGCCTCGTACTGGCTGGAATCTAAGGAAGCCTCCCCTAACGCCTGTAATTCTTCCAGGAGGGCCTGGCGATTGCGCCGTAGTTTGTTGAGGCGATCCAGTTTGGACAGGGCTGCCTGCCCCTGGATTTTGGCCGCCAATTCTTTGAGCTTCCGGCGCTGCTGGCCCAGTTCCTCCAGCTCTTTGCCCACACCATACTGCTGAATTTCCAGGCGGGCAGCCTCTTGGATTTGATCTCTGGCATCAGCCAGGCGGCTCTGAGTTTGCGCCAGCAGGGCCTGGGTTTTCACCAGCTCAAAATCTATTTGGCGGCGGGAATTTGCCAGAATCTCCATTCCCTGTTTAACCGAAATCCCGCTCCCCCCGGACTGAGCTAAATTGCTCAGCAGGTTGCGCACCTCCTGGGCAACGGCGGAATCGGTGGCGGATCCCAGCTGACTGATGCTGATGGCATTGCGAAAAACCAGTTTGCTGCAGCCAAAGTGCAGGCGGGCAAAATCTGGCTCCCCCCAACTGTTCAGGGGAAGTCCCTGGATGATCTCATGGCTGGCCAGATCATATAGGGAAACGGTGTTGCCGGAAAAATCCCGCACTACCTTGACCTTCCCTTGCTGCCAGCTGTACTCCATCTCACCCCCATAGCTCGTGCCATTCCAAGGCCTGTATTTCTCATAGCCCGGTTCCAATTCCTGATGGGGAAAATTCGGCTTCCAAAAGCCAAAGAGCATTTCCTCGATAAAGCTATGAATTGTGCTCTTTCCCGCTTCATTGCCGCCAAAGACCACGTTTAATCCCGGAGCCAGCTCAAATTCCTGGTTGTTAAAGCGGCCAAAACCGTAAATCTTAAGCTTGTCTACTGTTACCATGGGGCCACCCTCCCCGACAATAATACATCCAGTCCCAGGGCCAGGGCCTGCTTGATTATTTTCTCGTCACAGTCTGCGCCTTTTACAGCGGTAATATACTTGCCCAGGACACCGCGGCTGTGTTCAGTTTCAAGGGCCTTGACATCATAATAAGTTTCGGTTTCATCTTGAATGCTGACATATAACGCTGTCAGCATTTGCTGTAATTTAGACATATCCCATTCTCCCTGGGGGCGAGTTCCTGTCAGACTAAGTTCAAACAAATCCCTGTGGGCATCCAGCTGGGCCAGCTTCTGCTCTATCTCGCCCGCCACTTCCTCCAGATTGCTGCAGTTATCCACATTGATTTCAAGCTGATGAAACTGGCGGCTGCTGGTGGGCATAAATTCCAAAGCGATAGTGTCGCCGATGGTGCCCGTCAGCGCCCCGTAAATTCCCGAACAGGAAAAATCAAGGGGTTCGGGACAGCCAGGGTCCCAGGCCTTTTCCCCCCAGATAATATGGCGATGGGCTCCTCCCAAGGCTATATAGGCCAAATTATTTAAGTTGACAAGCCACTGGGGGATTGTCAGGCTCTCAGGATTGCCATAGGCGATAATCAGCTTTTGGCTGTCCTCAGAGGCAGCCCCGGCAAGCTGGCTCCAATCCGGGGAAGGGGCTGCATTTGCCCCCCAGGCCATCCCATAAACTCGCAGGTTGAGGTGAGGAAGCATGAGACTGGACATTTCCCCGGAAAAGATGTGCACGTTTTCCGGCCAGGGGTAATGAGAATAAAAGCTGTCCTCATACTTGCCGTCGGCTTGGCCAGGGGCAATCAAGACCCTGGTGGCAGGTATTTTCCGAAACTGATCGGCGACAAAGTCTACAAGGGGACGGGTGATATTTTCTTGTTCCCATAAATCCCCGGTAATCAGCAGCAGATCTGTTTGCTTATGCCTGCAGATATCCGTCAGCCTGGCCAGAGTCTGCATTAAATCTCTGCGCCGCAATTGCCCCATATGGGGCGGCAGCCCCTTGAAGGCAGAGGCCAGATGCAAGTCTGCAGTATGTAGAATCTTGATATTGCCCATTTCCGACTCCCCCTGCTATTTTTGTTAATCTATGCTTTATATTCTGTAAACCCCTGTCTATTTCCTTCCCCTGAGAAAAAGAATCATCTGGTCTATAAATTCTTGCCCCGGGAAATACTAAGAAAAAGCCTATTAGGAGGATGCCCATTGAGCAACAGGGAACGCCTGCTCCAGGCCATCGAAAAACAGCAGGACTTGGTCAGAGACTTTCAATATTGCCTGCATGCTTCCCATGACCGGCAGTGGCAGGAATTTTACGGCCAAATGGCCCGAGAACATGCAGAACTGGCCCACAGATGTTTGGAACGAATTAAAAAGGGGTAAATCAAAAACCAGGAGCTGCTCCTGGTTTAATGCTGTTTACGGCCTTTAGTCACGGCCGGAGGGAAACTGAATGACAGGGTTATCGGGGTTGTGCCTGTACAAAACTATTTTTTTGCCCAATTGCTGCACTAATTGGCTGTCAGTAGCCTTGATCAAATCCTGGGCCACTATATCAACTGGGTCCAAACAATTGTTGAGCACTGAGATTTTTACAATCTCCCGGGCGACTAAGGCTTGGTCTACTGCGGATGCTACTGTTTCGGTAACTCCGCCTTTGCCAACCTGAATGATTGGTTCCATTGTATTTGCCAGCGAACGCAAATAGGATTTTTGTTTGCCTGTAAGCATTTACTGCCTCCTTTGTTGCCATGGCAAGGGCAGGCGTTGTTTAGCTGATCATTTTGTCGTTGATTAAGGTCTCCTTGATGTAGTCCAATAATTCCAAAGCTCTGCCGGTGCCATTGACCACACAGGAAATTGGATTCTCGGCGATAATCACTGGCGAGCCCAGGCGCTGGGAAAGGTATACGTCCAGTCCATGGAGGAGAGCGCCACCCCCAGACAAAACAATGCCCTTTTCCATAATATCAGAATGCAGTTCAGGGGGAGTAGACTCCAAGACTTGAATAATCGTGCGCACAATGCTGTTAACGGGATCAGCCAAAGCCTCGCCCGCCTCTTTCGAAGTAATGGGCAGACTTTTTGGCAGTCCGGTGACCAGATCCCTGCCCCGGACGTCCATTTTTTCCTTGCGCCCCTGAGGATGAACTGAGGCTACTTTGACTTTGATTTCTTCGGCAGTGCGCTCGCCAATCATAATATTGTACTTATCCCGCACATAGCGGACAATGCACTCATCGAAGCGGTCGCCGCCAATGCGGGTTGATGCGCTTTGCACAATATCTCCCAGAGACATGATTGCCACATCACAGGTTCCGCCGCCGATATCGATCACCATGCTGCCCACGGGCTGAAATATTTCTAAGCCCGCCCCCAACGCGGCGGCGCGGGGTTCTTCAATGAGGAAGACTTCCCGGGCGCCGGAACGCTTGACAGCGGTTAAGACCGCCCGCTGTTCCACAGAAGTGATGCCCGCGGGCACGCAAACCATCACTCGGGGTTTGGCCAGGATATTTCTGCACACCTTGGCCAAAAAATGTTTCAGCATTAATTCGGTGACGTCAAAGTCGGCAATTACCCCTTCTTTAAGGGGACGAACTGCCCTGATATTCCCCGGAGTGCGCCCAATCATCATACTGGCTTCCTGACCTACAGCCAAAACGCGATTTGTCTGGCTGTCCAGCGCTACTACGGAAGGCTCATGCAGAACTATGCCCTTACCTTTTATATACACTAATACGGTGGCGGTCCCCAGATCGACGCCGATGTCCCTGGAAAGGCCAAGCAATGAAAATCCCCCTTTGTCGCAATAACTGATGCATATTTCTGGAGTATTATTCTACAAATGCAGGTTATACTCCTTTATTTATCCAACTTTTTCTTTTGTATCACGGTACTTTCTTCTGGTCGCTTCCCCCCCGCGCAAATGTCGTTCAGCTTTGTTGGTCTCCAGTACAGCCTTTACCTGCTTGGCCAGCCCAGGATTAATTTGGTAAAGGCGTTCGGTAAGATCTTTGTGAACAGTACTTTTGCTGACGCCAAAGGTTTCTGCCACCGCCCGCACGGTGTCGCCGGTGCTGAGAACGTGATTGGCAATATCGATGACCCGCTGCCAGATATAATCATTCATTCCTCGGCCCTCCTAACCTTAATACTGTTCAATTTATATGTCCCCCAGGAATGTGTTAGACCTTCCCGGCTGGAAAAGCCCCTACCGGTCAAGGCCAATATACCGCAGCGGGTCCAAAGGCTCTTGCAGAGCATCCCGGACCTCAAAGACCAGGTAATCCTCGGCATAGCTGCCCTGCAATTTTGCCCCCAGTTCCCCCAATCTCTGGTTGGCGCTTACCATGTCGCCGAGCTTAACCTGGATAAACCCCAAATTTATATAGCGGGTCTCAAAATCCCCATGATCTATCCATACTTCCCCTGCTTCTAATTCCTCAGGCTGGATCACCGCTGAGACCCTGCCCTGGAAGGCTGCATGGACTGGATCTCCCCGGGTCCCGCTGATATGTATGCCCGCAGTAACCGTATGGAAAGTGGATGAAAACGCTTGACCGCAGCCCAGCAGAATCTCCCCCTGTAAGGGAAGGGTCAGGGTTTCTTGGCCCTGCTCAAAGGCGGCCAGGGCAATATACGGCTGCTCTTGGCTGGGCTGACTTTCATCCCCGGGATTAAGCTCTGTTAAATCCTCTGGCGCTCCCGTATGCTCGCCAGGATCAAAAACCAAAGTATCTGCTGGGCTGAACTGCCACCAGACCAGGCCGGCGATTGCCAGCACGCACAAGAAGTAGATCAGCGCATAGCGAAAACCCGGCGATGCGCTGCGCCAACCCCGGGCAATCCAGTTTGCGGCGTTCAACATGGCTCCTCTAATTTTTGCGACTAAGTTTTTCAGTTTGGTATTTGACAAGTCCTTCACCTCGGGGCTTATTTTACCCCGGACATGCCTGTTTATTCGCCAA
>DIPE01000035.1:53139-53636 GCA_002427015.1 Firmicutes bacterium UBA5496
GGACATGCCTGTTTATTCGCCAAGCCGCACTCGCGCCACCTGAACTCCCGTATAGTATTTATCGATAATCTCCAAGGCCTTATATCCCTGCCGGGCCATGCCATCAGCCCCGTACTGGCAGAGGCCTACTGCATGGCCATAGCCCACGGTGGTAAAGCTGTAATTCGCCTCTTCTTGCAGCCAGGATACCTTGCTGGACTTGAGGCCCAGACGGTTTCTGAATTCCAAGCCCCGAATAATCTCCATGCCGGTATTGACCTTGATTATGCGCCCGCTGCCTGTGCGCTCCAGTACTGTTAGCTTTAGATCCCCACGGGGTACGCCCAATTTCTCTGCCACTTCCGCCGCGCCTATCTGCACCGTTTCGGTATAGCGGGGGGAAGCGCTGCAAAACCCGCACTCTACTGAGCGCAAATAGGGAATTGCATTTGTCCAGACCTCCTCGGAATTCTCGGTGCTGCCCCCGCAGGTGGAATGATATACAGCATCAATCAGCT
>DIPE01000035.1:53792-53974 GCA_002427015.1 Firmicutes bacterium UBA5496
GCTTTCCCTGATAGGTGATTACCTGGGCCTGGGTTTCAGATACAGCCCGGAGAATTTTGCGCCAGTATGATCTCTGACGGAAGAAGGGCCATTTGGCCACTGCATCTTCTTTTGAGACCCAAGCCTGACAGTGAGTGCTGTCCGTGCAGATGTCGGCCTCCAGGTGGTGGTCGCAGCCTCCG
>DIPE01000035.1:54054-64045 GCA_002427015.1 Firmicutes bacterium UBA5496
TGCAGATGTCGGCCTCCGGGTGGTGGTCGCAGCCTCCGCCGCCGCAGGCTCTGATTTTCGCTGCAGTATAGGTTCTGGCCACGATTGCCTGGGCTTTAAGGGCTTCAATATGAAAATTTGCTGGCATCTCCGCCGCCACCACTCCCGCCAGGTATTCTCCCAGAGGCATGTGCACCAATTCTTGGGATCTGTGATTCCAGACAGCAACAGTATAGGGGTCAACTTTGACATCAGGCAATGTTTTGCCGCCGCAGCCTTTGACAATCAAGGCAGGCAACACAAGTAAAAGCGCCAGCATTATCAGCAGGCCGAGAACTATTTTTTTCAGCAATAATCATCCCTCCTGCCGCTATAAATATGTCAGCCGCTGGGATTATAGACTGAATTAAAAAAATAGCCGTTTCCGGCTATTCTCGCCATATATCTGCTCCCAGAGCTTTTAGTTTGCTCACCAGGTCATGGTAACCCCGGTCAATATGATGAATATTGCCTACCTCTGTGATGCCATCAGCCGCCAGTCCCGCGATAACCAGGGCGGCCCCCGCCCGCAGGTCGCTGGCATTGACCTGGGCGCCTGTTAAGCTGCTCACCCCTTCGATTACGGCGCTGCGGCCGTCTATCTTGACCCTTGCGTTCATGCGCTTGAGTTCATCTACATGCATAAACCTGTTTTCAAAAATGGTCTCTGTCACCAGGCTGGTGCCCCGGGCTGTGGTCAGGACAGCAGTCATCTGCGCTTGCATATCCGTAGGAAAGCCGGGGTAAGGCAAGGTCTTGATGTCCGTGGCGCTTAGCGGCTTGCTGCCAATGACCAGCAGGCCATCCTCATGCTCTAAAATAGTTACTCCCACTTCTTCAAATTTGGCGATTACCGGCTTCAGGTGGTCGATGACAACATTAGTCAAACGCACCTGTCCTCCTGCAGCTGCAACCGCGGCAATATAGGTTCCCGCTTCTATGCGGTCGGGTATGACAACATGATTGGTTCCCCTCAGCGCTTCCACCCCAGTGATGCGAATGAGGCTGGTTCCGGCCCCCCGGACATGAGCGCCGGCTGCATTGAGGTAGTTGGCTAGGTCGACGATCTCAGGCTCGGCAGCTGCATTTTCAAGGACGGTAGTGCCTTGGGCCAAAGTGGCCGCCATCATGATATTTTCAGTAGCGCCGACACTGGGAAAGTCCAGGTAGATTCTGCTGCCGGTGAGGCGGGGAGCGATTGCTTCAATATAGCCATGGCCCATAATCACTTCTGCTCCCAAAGCCATAAAACCTTTGAGGTGAAGGTCAATGGGCCTGGTGCCAATGTTGCATCCCCCCGGCAGGGAGACGCGGGCACGGCCCATTCGGGCAAGCAGGGGACCCATAACCAGGAAAGATGCCCGCATCTTGCGCACCAGTTCATAGGGAGTTTCGCAGGTGCTGATTTGGCTGGCATCAATCTGCAGCTTGCCCGCTCCCAGCCAACTCACTCCGGCACCCAACTGCTCCAAAAGCTGGCAGATGGTGTTGACATCATCGAGAGCAGGCACTTCCTCAAACCGATTGGGTCCCGATGTCAAAAGCGAGGCAGCCAGCATGGGCAAGGCAGCGTTTTTCGCCCCATCTATTTTTACTGTCCCAGTCAGGGCGTTGCCACCCCGGATAAAAATCTTTTCCATTCTTTCTCCTCCTGCCGCAATGAGCTGCCCCGGTGATTAGTAGCTGGACGGCAAAACCGGTGTGGCTACCCGAATGATGGTTTTAGCGCTGTCAGCATCCCAGCGCAGGGATATACATACGTTTACCTGTTTTTCCCCAGTGTCTGCCGAACTGGCAAAGAGAGGGGACCAGCCGCTCCATTGGGAAATGCCATGAGTTTCTATAGCTCCTCGATAAACTGCATCTGTTGCTTGAAAAACGGTATAAGCGATATTCATTTTTTCACTGTCTCTTAGTCTAGCATCCACACTGCCCTCAAGGCAAGAGGTAATTTTAAGGTCTTTCCCTTCCGCTCCGGCAGCGGCAAAAGCGGCCTTAAGGCGGGAAAAATAGGATTCCATGTTCTCATTGCTTAAGAAAATACTCACTTCGGCAGTGGTGTTGGCCAGGGAGTTTACTGTCAGGCGCAAAAGTGCGCCATCAGGCAGATTGCATTCCATACTGGCACAGGTGAACTGGCCTGTGGAGCGGGTATCGATCTCATATTCGTGGCGGTTAAGGCCAAGGGCCTCTGAAATAGTTTCAACTGCCCCTTCCGTTTGCAGCAAAGAATAATATCCTTGGCTGATTTGTGCCCAGGCGTGCAATTCCCCCCCCTGGGACTCTGCGCCTGCTGCCGACAAAGCTGTTTGCAAAAGCTCAATATCTGTATGGGGCGGACGGGCCCTTTCCCCCATCCCCAGGCGGGACCAGCCCGCCACCAGCATGACAATAAAAAGGAGCAAACTTAGCTTTTTCATCTTCTCCCCTCCTCGTATATAATGGTTGACATATTTCTCCCATAATATTCCCGAGGAGGCAGAAAAAACAGGATCGCCAAGATCCTGTTCTGCTATCTTTTACAGGGGCATTGGTTCCCCAGCAAGCGGTCAACGAAATTCTCCCTGCGATAGTTTTTGACTTCCTGGGGAGCTTTTTCTTCTAATAATTCCAGGCAAGGCTTGCATAGACTCTTGCCGGTGGCCTCAATCACTGCCTCAGGAATGCCAGCGGCCAGCAGGCGTTCTCTTCTGCTGGGAATGGTGATTTCTTTTGCCTCTACTGCCTGTTCTGCAGCCACTACCAGCCCCACGGGTCCTTTATAATCCGGATTGTCTACAGTTGTAAAAGCCAGGTTGTATTCCCGTGCCAAATGAATATATTCTTGGGATTCAGACAAAATTGCCCGGCGGCTGACAATCAGGCGCCTTGCCAAAGGATGGCCCATGGCCTCCTGGATTTCAGGGTAAGTCCCCGGTTCTGCTATCTGCTCAAAAGTCAAGACCTTAATTACCCTCTCACGAAACTGGCCCAGGAAATATCGGCGCTCCTCTTTTTTTAACTCGGGGGGGCCGTAAATTCCCGCCAGCACAGCTTGTTCCAGGGCAGACTTATGGCCAAGACCGTTATCCTTCACGGCCGGCTACCTTTAAGCGGACAATTGCCCTTTGCAGGGCTGACTGGGCCCGGGCATAATCTATATCTGCCTGTTTTTTTCCCAGCCGGGCCAAAGCCCGCTGGCGGGCTGCTTCTGCCCTGACCACATCAATTTCTTCAGCCATCTCCGCAGATTCAGAAAGAATAATGACCTGTTCGGCAGTGACTTCGATAAAGCCGCCGTTAATTGCAGCTTTGTGTTCATCATCGCCAGTTTTGATGCGCATTGGGCCAATAGCCAAAGGGGCTATCAGGGGAATATGTCCCGGCAGAACTCCCATTTCTCCGTCTACAGTGTGCACAATTACCATATTGACGGTTTCCTGAAATACCCGGCGTTCGGGAGTGACGACGGTGAGGACAAAGGTCTTGTCGCTCATGGCAATACCCCCTTATAGTGTTTCGGCCTTTTTGACTGCTTCTTCAATGGTGCCCACCATATAAAAGGCCGCCTCCGGCAGGTTGTCATGCTTTCCATCCAATATTTCCCGGAAACTGCGGACAGTTTCCTTTAGAGGCACATAAGCGCCAGGAGTGCCTGTAAACACCTCGGCAACATGAAAAGGCTGAGACAAGAAACGCTGAATCTTTCTGGCCCTGGAAACAACAAGTTTGTCTTCATCGGATAATTCATCCATGCCGAGAATTGCGATTATATCCTGGAGTTCCTTGTATCTTTGCAACACTCCCTGAACTTCCCGGGCAACCCGGTAATGTTCTTCCCCAAGAATCTGGGGATCGAGAATCCTGGAAGATGACTCCAGGGGATCAACAGCTGGATAGATGCCCAATTCGGAAATGCTCCTGGACAAGTAGGTGGTGGCATCCAAATGGGCGAAGGTAGTAGCCGGGGCAGGGTCAGTGGGGTCGTCGGCGGGAACATAGATTGCCTGGACGGAAGTGATTGAGCCCTTGGTGGTAGAAGTGATTCTCTCCTGGAGCTGTCCCATTTCCGTTTGCAGCGTGGGCTGATAGCCCACAGCCGAGGGCATTCTTCCCAGCAGGGCCGAGACTTCAGAACCCGCCTGGGTAAAGCGGAAGATATTGTCGATAAAGAGAAGTACGTCCTGGCCTTCTTTATCCCGGAAATACTCTGCCAAGGTCAGGCCCGTCAGGCCCACCCGCAGCCTGGCTCCAGGCGGTTCGTTCATCTGGCCGAAGACCATGGCAGTCTTATCGATTACTCCCGATTCTTTCATTTCATTCCAGAGGTCATTCCCTTCCCGGGTTCTTTCACCTACACCGGCAAAGACGGAATAGCCCCCGTGTTCATAGGCAATATTGCGGATAAGTTCCATAATCAGAACGGTCTTACCTACACCTGCGCCGCCAAAGAGACCAACCTTGCCGCCCCGGGAATAGGGAAGGAGCAGGTCAATAACCTTGATGCCTGTTTCCAGCACTTCACCGGCTGGGCGCTGCTCTTCAAAACCGGGAGCTTTGCGGTGAATGGGCCAATATTCTTGCCCCTGGACTTCACCGCCGTCGTCAATAGCCTTGCCCAGGACGTTGATCAAGCGGCCAAGAGTTGCCGGACCTACGGGAACAGTGATTGGGCCCCCGGTATCCCTTACCTCGGCCCCCCGAACAAGGCCATCGGTGAGGGACATGGCCACGCAGCGGACGATGTCGCTGCCCACATGCTGCATGGCTTCCAGGACAATTTCCCTGCCGTCGGCAAGGGACACTGCAAGCGCATTATATATATCCGGCAATTTATCCTCAAATTTTACGTCCACGACAGGACCTATAACCTGTACGACTTTTCCTGTGTTCAAAATGCCTTCCTCCTTCCTTACCCTTCCAGTGCCTGTGCGCCGTTGACTACCTCAAGGATTTCCTGAGTAATGGCAGTCTGGCGGGCCCTGTTATATGACAATGTCAGGTGCTCAATCATCTCATTTGCATTGTCGGTAGCCGACTTCATCGCCGTTCTCTGGGCGCCAAATTCCGAGGCCTTAGCCTCCAACAACCCCTGATACACCACACTGTAAAGGTAACGGGGCAAAAGCCTCTCCAGCACCTCCTGAGGCGATGGTTCGTATAGATAGGGGCCTGTGTCTTCCTCGGAGTCCACCAGACCCGTAATTGGCAGCAGTTGCACTGCAGCAGGCTTGTGGTTGAGAACGCTGACGAACTCAGTATAAATCAGGTGCAGGGAACCAATGATGTCGTCACGATAATTTTCAAGCAGAGGTTTCACGATGTTGGCAGCATCAACATACGTCGGATCTTCATACCTCAAGCTGTACTCACCGATGATTTTTTGTCCGCCCTTGCTGAAATAGTCTTTTGCTTTGCGGCCGACGACAATAACAGGGCCGGGATTGTTCCTCACCGTCTCCTGAGCAAAGCGCAGAATGTTGGCATTATATGCCCCGCTCAAACCTCGTTCGCCTGCAAGGACAATGTAGGCTGCCGGTCCCGTCCCAGACTCCAATAAGGGATCGCTGATTTCCAGCCCCGATTTTTGCAGCCGGCTGATCAGCTGGGCCAGGTGGAGGGTGTAGGGCCTGGAGGCAATGACATTGGCCTGGGCCCGGCGCAATTTTGCTCCGGCCACCATCTCCATGGCCTTGGTAATATGCCCAATGCTGTTGACGCTGGAGATGCGCCGCTTGATATCACGGGTATTGGCCATTCCAATCCCCCCTTAACTTACAAATTGCTGTTTGAAATCCAGAATTGCCTGCTGCAGCGCCTTTTCTGTTTGCTCATCCAAAGCAGAAGTTTCGGCAATCCGCCGGCCAATTTCGCTGTGCTGCTGATCCATGTAGCGGTAAAATTCCTGCTCAAATTTCGCGACATCCGCCAATGCAATCTCATCCAAGTATCCGTTGATGGCAGCATAGATAATCATGACCTGTTTCTCCACGGGCAGGGGCACATATTGAGCCTGCTTGAGAATCTCAGCGGTGCGCCTTCCCCGGTTAATGCGGGCCTGGGTGGCCTTATCCAGGTCGGTGCCAAACTGGGCAAAGGCTTCAAGCTCCCTAAACTGAGCCAGGTCCAAACGCAGACGGCCGGCGACTTTGCGCATGGCTTTAATCTGAGCGTCGCCCCCAACCCGGGATACAGAGAAACCTACGTTGATGGCTGGACGGACACCGGCGAAGAACAAGTCCGTCTCCAGGAAAATCTGCCCGTCTGTAATAGAGATAACGTTGGTGGGGATATAAGCCGATATGTCCCCGGCCTGAGTCTCGATAATCGGCAGGGCTGTCAGGGAGCCGCCGCCACTTTCTTCATCTAATTTAGCCGCCCGCTCCAACAAGCGGGAGTGCAAGTAAAACACGTCGCCGGGATAGGCCTCTCTGCCTGGGGGCCGGCGCAAAAGCAGGGACATCTCCCGATAGGCCACAGCATGCTTGGACAGGTCGTCATAGACCACCAGCACATGCTTGCCCTTATACATAAAGTGTTCTCCCATGGCGCAGCCGGCATAGGGCGCGATATACAACATAGGTGCAGGTTCGCTGGCTGAAGCCATGACCACAGTGGTGTAGTCCATGGCGCCGGCCTTGCGCAATGTTTCCACCACACTTACAACCGTTGATGTCTTTTGGCCTATTGCCACATAGATGCAGTAGACATCAGAACTCTTTTGATTGATGATGGTGTCAACAGCAATCGCCGTCTTGCCGGTGCCCCGGTCGCCAATAATCAATTCACGCTGCCCTCGTCCGATAGGAACCATGGAGTCAAGGGCTTTAAGCCCGGTCTGCAGCGCTTGGTGCACAGGCTTTCTTTGCGTCACTCCGGGAGCGGGGCTTTCGATATTGCGATAACTGTCTGTCTCAATGGGACCTTTGCCGTCTATAGGCTGCCCCAGGGCATTGACGACCCGGCCAATGAGGCTCTCGCCCACCGGCACCTGGGTGATGCGGCCAGTCCTTTTGACGGTGTCGCCTTCCTTAATGCCTGTATAGTCCCCAAGGATAACGGCGCCGACGCTGTCTTCCTCAAGGTTGAGGGCCATGCCAAAAACCGAGCCGGGGAATTCTAGCAGTTCACCGGCCATGGCATTTTGCAGGCCGTGGATGCGGGCAATGCCGTCACCAATGTACACTACCGTCCCCATTTCAGATATATCAAGATCTATATGGTAGTTCTCAATCTGCTTTTTGATTATGCTGCTGATTTCTTCCGGTCTAATCTGCACAGGGTATCACCTCTCATGCTGTTCTAACGGGCCAGACGGCGCTGCAGCCGATGAAGCCGGCCCTTGAGACTGCCATCTATTATTTTGCCGTCAATGCTGACCACAAAGCCTGCCAGCAGGGACGGGTCTGTTTCCAAGGTAAGCAGGACATCTTTGGCCCCGCTGATCTTTATCAGTTTTTGCCGCAGTTTCCCCAACTGCTCCTCAGTCAAAGGATGAGCAACAAGACAATGGGCCCTGGCTCTGCCGGCGGCCATGTCCTCCAAGGCCTCAAACTCCCTGAACAAGGCTGGCAATATCTCCAGGCGTCCCTTGTCCAACAAGAGGTTGCATAAATTCATCAGAGGCTGGGAAAATTCCAATCTGCTTCCCACTGCTTGTAGAATGTTGGCCTTGCGGGACCGCTCTATTCTGGGGCTTTGCATAACTTGCCTGAGTTCAGGGCTGTCCTGCCAAAGGCCGGCAAACTCCTCCAGCTGGCGCAAGATTTCTGCTGTCAGGCCGCGCTGGCGGGCAAAAGAATGAAGAGCGGCGGCGTAGCGCTTGGCTGCCTTAGTTTGCATGGCTTTCCAATTCCTCAAGGACGGCGGTAAAAATAGCCTCCTGGTCTTGTGCGGTCAGATTGCGCGCCAGCATCTTTTCGGCCACTGCCACCGCAAGATTGGAGATATCCGCCCGCAGCTCTTCCATGACCTTGACCTGCTCCTGAGCAATCTCGGCCTTTGCCCGTTCCAGCATGGCCGCCGCCTCCTGACCTGCCTGGGCAATGATCTCTTCTTTGCGCATATCCGCCTGGCGCACGGCATTATCAATTATCTTTGCCGCCTCTTGCTTGTTCTCGGCAACTAACTGGCGGTGTTCTTCTAAAAGCCTCTGCGCCTCTTCCCTGTCCCTCTGGGCATTGTCCAAGTCATCATGAACTTTTTGCCGCCGTTTTTCCAAAAAGTTGTTGACAGGTTTGAAGAATAACCAGCGAAGAAGAATATACAAGACAATTAAATTGACTATCATAATAATAAACGTGACTGGGTCTAGGTTTAGCAATATCGTCCCCTCCTTCCGGGGTAATGGAAAAAGGGAAATGGGCCACCCCATTCCCCATCCGCAGATTATAATATTTTGTTAACGATGCCAATGAGCAGCAATGCAACAACTAAAGAATAGATGCCTGTGGTTTCTGCTACTGCCTGGCCTAAAAGCATGGTGGTCATAATTTTCCCTTGGGCTTCGGGCTGACGGCCAACAGCCTCAGCGCCTTTCCCTGCGGCGTAACCCTGTCCAATGGCAGGGCCGAAGCCCCCGCCAATCATGGCAATACCTGCGCCAAGGAGCGCAAAAGCTGCAACCGCCATTTCATTCCATTCCATTATTTTTCCTCCTAACACTATTAGTTAATCATCGTCGTCTTTAGCAATGGTGATGAACACCATGGTAAGCATGATAAAAATAAAAGACTGCAAAAAGCCGGAAAACAGGTCAAAGTAAATACTGGCCACTGCGGGGACGAATATGGCTATAGCCCCGGAAATCATTGCCATGATTACCGATCCCCCCAGAAGGTTGCCGAAGAGACGCATCCCCAAGGAAAAAGGTTTTGCAACTTCACCGATGATGTTGATAGGCAGCAAGAAAATAAAAGGCTGGCCAAAACCCTTTATATAACTCCAACCCTTTGCCTTGAGGGCAAAGAAGTGGATGCAGAAGAAGGTTACAATGCCATAAGCAAAAGTGACACTAAAATCTGCCGTAGGGGAGCGCAGTCCGAAAATGCCCAGTATGTTGGAAAAGGCGATTAGCAAAAAGACCGTCCCAATAAAAGGCGTAAAATTCTTATTCTTAGGTCCCATGGTTGAGGTCACCAGACCGGTTAATCCTTCTACGATTATCTCGACGATATTTTGCCTTTTATCAGGGTACATCTGAAGATTACGCCGCAATACAATTGCCAAGATTATCAATACCGCCATAACAAGCCAAGTATTGACCACCGATTCCGTAATGGGTAAGCCAAAAACAGTAAACACCGTTTTTGCGCCCTCTAGCACTTCGTCCAAGCTACTCATCACCTCTTTCCTCAGGAGCAGGATGAAAGATAAGGGATAAACGCTCTCTGCAATATGCGATAATCGCACCCACAAGGATGACTGCTTTGATCATCAGCAGGCCAACCAATACTGCGTACATGTTAATGTGGGGAGACGTAAAAGAATAAATAAGAATTGCCGCCATTAGCATAAAGCGGCCGATATAATTGAAAGCGCCTTTAACCCTTGCAGCACGTGGGCTGATGGATAATAGGCTGCGAATGCTCCGGGCCAGCAAACATAAATTTAATATAGCAACAAGAGTCCCGCTCAGAACGCCCAAGGCTTCAGGCCAACGCCCGGTAAAAATAGCCAACCCGGCTAAGACCGAGGAGGCGACGGCCGCTTGGAATATTAGGCGACGTTGTACGACAGCGACCTCGTCCACTTTATTCACTCCCGGGGCAAAGTTTTCTTGAGCAAGGCATACACCGTCAGAATTCCTGAGCAAATCCCGGCTAGAATGCCAATTAGCAACCAGGCACCCCCCAAGAGAGAGCCCAGGTACCAACCTATGAGGAGGGTGACGATAAATGTTAAGCCAATACCTGTGACTAACGACAGATAGCGTAAAATCTCCAACCAGTCGGCAGCCTTCATTGTCCCACCCCACAGGGGTAATTATACTAGT
>DIPE01000007.1 GCA_002427015.1 Firmicutes bacterium UBA5496
CACGCTAAGTCCTTGCTTTATCTGGCCTGGGGAGATATAATATTTATGTAAAATCACATATGTGCGAAGTCAGGTGCCCCAATTGGGGAGAATAGGGAACCGGGTGCAAGTCCCGGGCGGTCCCGCCACTGTTACCGGCTGTTTGCGACAGGTCCACTGCGCCAAAGCGTGGGAAGGAGTTGCGAACTAAAGCCGAAAGCCAGGAGACCTGCCTGATTTCCAGAAGTACTGGGCCTTCGGGGAAAGGGGGTACTATTTTTAATGCCCGACTGCAGCCGGTTCCTTGCCGGTTGACCCCTGACCAGTAAAGTCAGGGGTTTATTGTATTGCCATACTTAATGAGAGGAGAATGAATATGCGCAAAAGAGTTGCTTTAACCCTTGTTCTAGTTGTACTGGTTCTGTCTGGATGTGTCGCTACTGATAATAAAGGTCCCATAACCCTAACCGATGATTTTGACAGGGAAATTGTCCTGGAGGAACCTGCCCAGAAAATAATCTCCCTGGTTCCTTCCAGCACTGAGATTCTTTTTGCCCTGGGAGTTGGCGACCGGGTTGTAGGCGCTTCCGATTTCTGCAACTATCCCGAAGAGGCCCTTTCCATTACCCGGGTGGGGGGCTTTGATGTTCCTAACCTGGAGCTCATTGTCTCTCTGGAGCCGGATCTGGTCTTTGCCGCCAGTCTGCACAAAGAAACAGTGGAGGCCTTGGAGGGCATGGGCATTGCAGTTTTGGCCCTGGACCCTCAAAATATCCAGGAGATTTACGCAAATATCCAGCTGATGGCAAAGGCCGTCGGCAAGAAAAAAGCCGGAGAAGACCTGATCAAAGATATGCAGGAGCGGCTGGCGAAAGTGGCAGAAACAGTGGCTACCCTTAAAGAAGCTGAGCGCCCGGTAGTTTTTTACGAGGTATGGTACCCTGGGATTATGGTGGCGGGCGAGGGCACCTTTATCGATGAAATTATCACCCTGGCCGGAGGCAAGAATATGGCCTGGGGCATTCCCCGCTGGGGCAACATTCAGGAAGAAGAGATACTGGCCCGCAACCCGGATTTTCTAATTCACGGTTATCCCGATACCGATTCCAGTTTCTTTACCGCAAGAGAGGGATGGGAAGTAGTAACTGCAGTAGCTGAGGATAGAATCTTTTTTGTCAATCCCGACATTACCAGCCGGACCGGCCCTAGAATCGCCGACGCCGTAGAAGCCTTTGCCCGGATCCTCCATCCGGAATTATTTAAGTAATGAAAGATAACAGACTCCGGGCCGGAATTTTCCTGGCTCTGGGAGTGGCTTTAATCATCGTTATTTTAGCTGGAATAGCCATTGGCTCGGTGTCTATACCCCTTTCTGAGCTCCTGAGAATTCTCGTTTCGCCCTTTTTCAAACTGGCCAGGGAAGGAGTTCCCGATACCTGGCAGACAATTGTCCTGCGCTTACGCCTGCCCCGGATGCTGGCAGCAATGTTGGTTGGGTCTGCCCTGGGTCTCTCGGGCACAACCATGCAGGGCTTGTTTAAGAACCCCTTGGCTGACCCATTTATTATTGGGGTTAGTTCCGGGGCTTCTGTGGGAGCTGCGGCCGCGATGCTGCTGGGCCTGGCCTGGACAAAAGCCGGCGCCTTTGCCATTCCCCTGGCTGCCTTTGCCGGGGGGATGGGTTCGCTGCTTTTGGTATACAGCCTCTCTGGTTCCGGGGGCCGGCGCTCCACCCTCAGCCTTCTTTTGGCAGGCACTGCCGTCAGCACTTTCTTGGGGGCGGTGGTGGCCTTGCTCACTTTCTTTAGCGGCGAACAGCTGCAGCAGGTGGTATTCTGGATGATGGGCGGGTTTTCCGGGCGCAATTGGAAGCATGTGCTCAGCATGCTGCCCTGGCTCGTTGTAGGCAGCGCCCTCATTATCTGGCATGCCCGGGATTTGGACGCCTTGTCCCTGGGTGAAGAACAGGCTTACTATATGGGGGTTAATGTGGAAAAGGTCAAGGGCCGGCTGCTGGCGGCAGCCGCCCTCCTGGCTGCGGCTGCCGTTTCTGTCAGCGGCCTCATTGGCTTTGTCGGCCTGGTGGTGCCTCATGCCATGCGCCTAATCGGGGGTCCTGCCCATCGCTGGCTGTTGCCGGCTTCCGCCCTGGCCGGGGGGGTATTCTTGGTAGCCTCGGATCTTCTGGCCCGGGTAATCCTGGCGCCAGTGGAACTGCCGGTGGGGCTTGTTACCGCCTTGGTGGGGGGGCCATTCTTCCTCTACCTGCTGAAGAAGAGGAAGGTGACATAATGGCTGCAATCTCTCTGGAGAATGTTAACTTTGCCTATAACGATTCCTTTCGTCTGGAGGACATTGACCTGGACATAGAAGCGGGAGCGCTGATGGGCATTATTGGTCCAAATGGCTCCGGCAAGTCTACCTTGGTGAAACTGATGGCGGGCTATCTTGTTCCTGATTCAGGCCGGATCTTGTTAGGAGGACAGCCCCTGGCCCGGCTCAAGCGCAAAACAGTAGCGCGGAAGTTGGCTGTGGTCTCCCAGGGGATTCATACGGATTTTGATTTCACTGTGGAGGAAATGGTCAGTCTCGGCCGCCTGCCCCATTTGGGCCGCTGGCAGTCAGAGGGTCCCGGCGACAGCGAGGCCATCGAGTGGGCCCTGGGCATCACCCACCTCACGGATTTCCGCCAGCGGGCTTATAATCGCCTAAGCGGCGGTGAGGCCCAGCGGGTCATGGTGGCCCAAGCCCTGGCCCAGCAGCCGGAAATCCTCCTCTTGGATGAACCCACTACCTACATGGATATGGCTTACCAGCAGGAAATGTTCACTCTGATGACCAGACTCAATCAGGAAGGCATCACTGTAGTGGCTGTGCTCCACGATGTAAATATGGCAGCCCTCTACTGCAAAGAACTGGTGGCCATTCGCGGGGGAAGAATCTTTGCCAAGGGCCCGGCGGGGGCGGTTATTACCCGGGAAAATATCAAGGAAATCTATGGCTGCACAGTGGAAATCACCTGGCACCCTGTTGCCAGCCGCCCCCAAATAACAATTATGCCTTGACACCGGTGGAACTTATTAGCCGCGGAATAATTTATCTGGGCTTACTCTTTTTGAAACGAGGGTCTTCTTCGAGAGGAAGGCCCTTTCTAATTATGTTTTGCGATGCAAACCCTTTGGGGCAGTAAAAAGCGCCACAAACAGGTTGTCCCCGGTGTCGAAAATGCGACAAAAAGGTACGTCCCTTTTTGAAGGATTCTCATGCGCAGCTGTAGAAATTATATTGGCCTGGGAAGGGATTGGTACCGCTGTGCCGTGCGTTCCCCGGCGGAAAATGACACATTAATTGAGGCCCTACATAGTTTTCTGGAGGGAATTAGATGACAACTCTGCTCTATCTGGCGCGGCATGGACAGACAGACTGGAATTGTCAGGGCCGCTACCAGGGCCAGATTGACATTCCCCTCAATGACCGGGGAAGGGAAGAGGCCAGGTCGCTGGCGGAAAAATTACAGCAGTCCAGGCCGGTAGCGATATGGGCCAGCGATTTGAGCCGGGCCCGAGAAACTGCCGCAATTGTGGCGGCGCCCCACAACCTCCCGGTGCAGATTCACCCGGGCTTAAGAGAGATGCACTTTGGCAGCTGGCAGGGTCTTACCTGGCAGCAAATTGAACAGCGCTTTCCTGAGGCCTGGCGCCTGTGGACTGAAGACCCCCTGGGCTATAACATCCCCGGGGCCGAAAGTGTGGGGGAAATGGAAACAAGGTTTAAACAGGCTTTGCTTGAAATCTGCGGCAAATATCCCGGGGGGACAGTCTTTGTAGTTACCCATGGGGGCCCAATGAGCCGGCTGCTCTCAGAATTGGCCGCTGACGAGTTCTGGGA
>DIPE01000012.1:0-6400 GCA_002427015.1 Firmicutes bacterium UBA5496
CTTGATTCCTCTTTGCCTGCCCGTCTGCCGCTGTTTCCCGGTTTTTTCCAAAAAACGAAAATTACCCGCAGTTGCGGGCTTTTTATTTATTTCTGCTGCCGGGCCTGTCGAAGGGCTGGTTGGCCTGACATAAAGGACAGTTTTCCCGGTTCCAGGTCTGAGGCCGGAGCTGATACAGGGAATAATAGGGAACGCCAAAGTCCAGGGCGCCGGCAGTGCGGTCGACTATAAGGGCTCCCCCTGCCACTTGGGCGCCGCTGCCTGCCATTAACCTGACTACCTCTTGCGCGGAACCGCCGGTAGTGGCCACATCTTCTGCCACCAGCACCCTTTCCCCGTGGCTGATGGAAAAACCCCGGCGCAGGGTCATGACATCCTCGGAGCGCTCGGTGAATATCGCCCGGCAGCCAAGGGTCAAGCCCAGCTGGTATGCCCAGGTCACTCCTCCCATGGCCGGTCCCACAACTACATCGATTTTTTGCCCGGCCAGTTTTTCTGCCATGGCCTCCGCCAGCTTTTGGTCCAGGTGCGGGTATTGGAGGACCAGGGCGCATTGCAGGTATGTATCGCTGTGGAGCCCTGAGGTCAGCAGGAAGTGTCCTTTCTGCAGGGCATTAGTTTCATGAAACATCTCTTCTATGTTCAGCACTGGGCCAACTCCTTTATTATTTCTTCTGCCGCCCGGACCGGGTCGGGGGCAGCGGTGATGGGCCTGCCCACCACAATATGGCTTGCCCCGCCTTGAGCAGCCCGGGCGGGGGTCATAACCCGCTTCTGGTCGCCAGTGGCTGCGCCCTCAGGGCGGATTCCCGGAGTGACCCGGAGAAAATCCCGGGGCAATGCTGCCAGCAGCTGCAAATCCGTGGGAGCGCAGATAACGCCGTGGATGCCGACTTTCAGGGCCAGTTCCGCCAAAGCCACCACCTGTTTACCTAAGGGCCACTGGATTCCAATGGCGCCCAGCTGCTCCTGGTCAAGACTGGTGAGCACTGTCACGGCCAGCAGTTTCGTCGGACCGCACATGGCTTTGCAGGCCCGGAGCATCTCGATGCCGCCGGCGGCATGAATGGTACACAGGTCCACCCCCCAGCGGGTGGCGGCGGCCACTGCCCGGCTGGCAGTATTGGGAATATCGTGGAACTTGAGATCGAGAAAGACTTTTTTCCCCTGCTCCTTTAGCCATCCTAGCATTGACGGGCCGACGCTGGTAAAAAGCTCCATCCCTACCTTGTAAAAATTCACTCTGTCCCCCAGGTTGTCGACCCAAGCTTGGGCCTGGGCAGCTTGATTTGTGTCTAGGGCAACAATCAGCTCAGTCATGATTGCCTCCTTGGCGGTGGGCAAGCCCCACCAATTCTTTGACGCTGGTATTCTCTCTTTCTAGCCAACTTGCCAGTTCCTTGGCCAGCCTTGGCAGCAACAGGGGATCGGCAAAGGCGGCGCTTCCCACCTGGACGGCGGCGGCTCCCGCCAGCAAAAATTCCAGCACATCCTCCACCCTGGCAATGCCCCCACAGCCAATGATGGGTATGCTGACAGCCTTAGCAGCTTGCCAGACCAGGCTCAGGGCCACCGGCTTGATTGCCGGCCCTGAGAGACCGCCGCTGACATTGCCCAAAATGGGCCGCCTGGTCCGGACATCTATAGCTATTCCCCGGAGGGTGTTAATCAGGGTAAGGGCATTGGCGCCGGCGGCCTCTGCCGCCAGAGCTGGCTGGGTGATATCTGTTAT
Organism: Firmicutes bacterium UBA5496; assembly: GCA_002427015.1. Lineage (GTDB taxonomy): Bacteria > Bacillota > Proteinivoracia > UBA4975 > UBA4975 > UBA4975. The sequence continues at coordinate 1,733 of DIPE01000012.1, forward strand.
GTTAGGCGTCAGTTTCACCACCAGGGGCAGGGGGCACACGCTCCTGACCCGGGAAACCAATTTATATACAGTATTTGCATCGGTGCCAAAGGTGATGCCCCCTTCCCGGACATTTGGACAGGAGAGATTGAGCTCCAGGCCCAATAAATCTTGGCCCGCCAGAGCTTCCGCCACCTGTACATAGTCTTCCTCTGTCCTGCCGGCTACATTGACCAGGATGGGCACACCTTGCTGCTGCAGCCAGGGGAGCTCTTCATTTAAAGCCCCATCCAGGCCGCTATTTTGCAGGCCAATAGCATTGAGCATTCCCCCCGGGGTTTCGGCCACCCTAGGTCCGGGATTGCCCGCCCGGGGCTCAGGGGTGACGGCCTTGGTCACCACCGCCCCCAGGATTTTCAGGCTAAAGAGTCGACTGTATTCCCGGCCCCAGCCAAAACAGCCGGAGGCGGGCATGAGGGGATTTTTCAGCTGGGCGAAACCTAGATCAGCTGTTGTCCGGCTCATGGAAACACCACCTCCCCGGCGGCAAAGACGGGACCGTCTTTGCAGACCAAGGCATTGCCCTTGGTGGTCATGCAAGTACAGCCCATGCAGGCCCCAAGGCCGCAAGCCATCCGCGCTTCCAGGGCAAACTGCCCCGGTATATCCCGCTGTAAAAGCAGGGATTGGAGGCCCGCCAGCATGGGCTCCGGGCCGCAGGCAGCCACCCACATTCCCTGCTGCAAATTTTCCTCAGCATACAGGACCAGGTTGCCGGCAAAGCCCTTGCTGCCGTCATCTGTAGCGTATTGAATATCCACGGCAGGGGGCAGATCCAGATGGTCCAGCCAGAGCTCGCCGGCGCTGCGCCCGCCCATAACGAAGGTGCACCTGCCCAGCCTTCTGGCCAGCAATGTAAGAGCAGCGGCGCCAATGCCCCCACCCAACAGCAGGGCGGGCCCGGGCATTGGCCTGAAGCCGTTGCCCAATGGGCCCAGGATTTGCAGGGTATCACCCTTGTTTACCTGCTCCAGGGCCTTGGTACCCCGGCCCTGGCGGCGGATGATAAGGGTAATTGCCTCACCTTCGGCATCGGCAACAGTAAAGGGCCGGCGCAGGCTAAAGCCGGGGACCTGCAGGTGGATAAATTGACCAGCCTGGACCCCGGCAGCAATTTCCGGTGTTTGCAGTTTTAATTTATATATATCTTCAGTCAAGGGCACGTTGGCCAAGACGACAGCCCTTGTTTCCATCATCCTACCTGGGCCACAGGCTGCGCTGCCGGCCCTGCACCTACCTTGCCATTGAGCATTACTACTTCACCCTGAACAATGGTCATCACTGGCAGACCCGCCAGCTTCCACCCGGCCACAGGCGTATTGCGGCCCTTGCTGACAAATTCCCCAGGATTGACCAGGGCCTGAGCCCTGGGGTCGATGACTGTAATATCCGCCCTCTCGCCTGCTGCCAGGGTGAGATTTCTGCCCAGCACCCGGCGGGGGCCGGCAGTCAGCTTTTCAATCAAAGTCGCCAGGGGCAGGCGCCCGCTTTGAACCAGGTGGGCATAGAGCAGGGGCCAGGCAATTTCCAGGCCGGCGATACCTGCCGGGGCGTCGTCAAAGGTGGTCCGCTTTTCTTCTTCCTTGTGAGGAGCGTGGTCGGTGGCGATGGCGTCGATAGTGCCATCCAGCAGTCCCGCCAGCAACGCTTCACAGTCTTCTTGGCGGCGCAGAGGGGGATTGACCTTGGCCAGGGTATTGTAGCCCTGGCATTCCGCTTCGGTCAGCAGCAGGTGATGAGGAGTGACATCGGCGGTGACCCTTACTCCCCGGGCCTTGGCCCGGCGCACGGCGGCGACAGCGCCGGCGGTGCTCAGGTGAGTGAGGTGCAGCCTGCAACCGGTGGCTTCCGCCAGGATAATATCCCGCTCCACAGCGGCGACTTCCGCAACAGGGTCGGAGCCTGTCAGGCCCAGCTTGTCTGCCAGGGGGCCGGCGTTCATCACCCCGTCGGCGTTGAGGCTTGCATCTTCGGGATGGCTGATGAGCAGCAGGTCCCACTGGGCGGCATAGCGCATGGCATTGTGAGCGATATGAGCATTTTGCACCCATTTGCCGTCATCGCTGAAGCCGATAGCCCCTGCCCTGTGCATCAGACCCATTTCGGAAATTTCCTGGCCAGCTTGGCCCTTGGTGATGGCCCCAATGGGCAGCACTTCCACCCAGCCCTGATCCTTGGCTTTCAGTTTAATTAGTTCAATCAGCAGGGGAGTATCGATTACCGGAGCAGTGTTGGGCATGGCGCAAATGGTGGTAAATCCGCCCTTGGCTGCTGCCGCTGTCCCGGTGGCAATGGTCTCTTTGCCTTCCTGGCCCGGTTCCCGCAGGTGGGCGTGAAGGTCGACCAAGCCCGGCAGCACTATCTTGCCGGCCAAATCTACGCTTTGCCCCGGCCGCACCAGGTCTTTGCCTACTTCAGCAATCTTGCCATCCCGAATCCAGATATCCGCGTATCTCTCTCCGCTTGCATCGATTAATTTAGCGTTTTTCAGCAGCAGTTCCATTAGTGTCCGCTCCTTTCGTCTAAGAGGCTGAGCACAGCCATGCGTATTGCCACTCCGTTGGTTACCTGATCGAGGATTACAGAATTGGGTCCGTCGGCAGCCCTGCCGCTGATTTCTATCCCCCGGTTCATGGGGCCGGGGTGAAGCAGGAGCATATCTCCGGGCAGGCGGTTCTGGTCGATTCCCCAGAAGCTGAAGTATTCCTTTTGCGATGGAAAGAGTCCCTGTTCTTGACGCTCCTTTTGAATCCGGAGCACATTGACGCAGTCGGCGTCCGCAAGGGCCCTGTCCAAATCTGTTTCTACTTCCACCGGCCATTCCGAGGCATCCGGCAGCATGGTGGCGGGACCGGTGACAACCACCTGGGCCCCTAATTTCGTCAGGCCATGGATGTTAGAGCGGGCCACCCGGCTGTGGAGAATGTCCCCGGCGATTACCACTTTCAGCCCCTCAATCCGGCCCTTGTGCCGCCAGATGGTGAGCAGGTCCAGGAGGCCCTGGGTGGGGTGCTCGTGCTTGCCCTCGCCGGCGTTGACCACCGCGGCCCGGACATTATCCGCCACCAGTTTGACGGCGCCGGAGGTGCCGTGGCGGATGACCATGCAGTCTACAGCCATGGCTTCAATATTCCAGGCAGTGTCCAGGAGGCTTTCACCCTTGACCAGGCTGGAACCCTGGTGGGCAAAGTTGATGACATGAGCCCCCAGGTACTGGGCGGCAAGTTCAAAGGACATGCGAGTGCGGGTGCTGGGTTCAAAGAACATGTTGGCTATTGTCCTGCCCTTCAGCTCTTTGCCGGCCTTTTCCCCTTTATCCAGACGCTCGCGGTAATAGTTTCCCCGCTTTAGTATCTCCCACATTTCATCGGCATTGAGCGCTTCTAAAGTCAATAAATCTTTTGTCAATGTCATCTTTCTCCCCCCAGTCTGCAAAAAACCGGCCCTCCCAAGGAGAGGCCGGTTGGCGTACAATTAAAGCTCTTGCGCCACGCCTTGCCAGCCTCGCCGGACTGTTTTAAAGGCAGTGCATCAAAAAAGCCTTGCACCAGTGAGGCGCAAGGCTAGCGTACATAGCAATTTCGCATTCCCCTTGACGGCCTCACAGGACCGATTTAAAGGTTTTTTATAGTATAACCTAAAATCCTTTGCTTGTAAATAGAAAAATAAAAAATAGCAAAGCTACATGTTTGGCTATACATGCTTATATCCGCGCTTTTTTATAACATAGCGCAGCAAAAAGAATAACCCGACTATCAGCGTTGTGCCTAAAGCAGAAAAAAGCAGATAAACCCAAATTCGATTTTGAGAGGTCTCCTGATTATCACCGAGGTAATTTGAAAAATTGCCTTGGGTCAGGTCTGAAGCCAGTATTCCTTCCATTCCTTCAGGAATCTGAAATTTCAAGTTTTCCTCGAATCCTCTATAGGTTTCTATGCTTTTTTTCTTCAAGGATATTTTCCACAGCTTTTCATAGTTTTTGTCGAGAGCAAGATAAATACAGTTTTCTCTGGGCTCAAATACCATAGAACATAGAGTTATTGCCTGAGCAGTTTTTTGCAGGCAGGCAAAAGCATTGTCAATGCTAAAATTCTCCCGGCTCTCAGCCAGGTATTTACAGGCAGCGCGATACCGATCTGCACCGGTGCCAGCAACTGCGCCCAAGGGAACATCCCTGAAATCAGAGTGCTTAAAATTTGTCATGGCGATGAAGCCGTCATTAATAGGAAATATTTCATTCCCATCGGCTCCGGCTTCAATTATTGCCGCATTGGGAAAATATCACCACACATGTCTTGCTGGCTGATATAGGGACGTACCTTTTTGTCGCAAATTCGACATCGGGGACCTACTTTTCGGCGAAAAAAGGAATCTTCTCTTTTCCCAGGTGCAATATGATTATAAACAGAGAATAGTTTTTTCCAGTAAGTCCACCTTTTGCTACTCAGTTCTTTTCGCCATTTCTCGCATGATTTCCTTTTTTTGTATCAATAATATGTAAATAAAAATACATTTGTGAACAGAAAGATTTTATTGCAATATTGAATAGCCCTTACTATCACTTTCCTGCAAACTTGAATATGTTGAGGAGGCGTCCTTATGAAAAGTATTGAGGGCAGAATCGGGGGC
>DIPE01000012.1:6540-7806 GCA_002427015.1 Firmicutes bacterium UBA5496
TACCTGGAGGGAGATGCGGACACAGACCCAGCGGTGCTGGCAGCCGTTGCCTGCGCATCTTTCAGGTGGTTTATCGAAACTGCGCCGAAAGGAGTGAGGTAGGCAAAACGGGGACGGACCTGTTTTTGTCAGACGGGTGCTGCCAACAGCCCCCCTTCCTTGTGTTATAATGGAACAAAACTAGAAGGGGGCTGATTCGTATGAAGGCATTGGTTCTGGCGGAAAAACCCAGCGTGGGCCGGGAACTGGCCCGCGTTTTGGGCTGCCAGCAAAAGCAAAAGGGATATTTTGAAGGCCCCCGCTATATTGTGACCTGGGCCCTGGGACACCTGGTAGAGCTGGCGGAACCTGAGGATTATGACAAGAAATACAGCACCTGGAAGCTGGAGGACCTGCCCATCATCCCCAAAAGCATGAGGCTAAAGGTAATCCGACAGACTTCTCATCAATTCAGGGTCGTCAGCAGCTTGGCAAAGAGAAATGACCTGAATGAGTTGATTATCGCTACCGATGCCGGCCGAGAAGGGGAACTGGTGGCCCGCTGGATTATGGAACTGGTCCGCTGGCAAAAGCCCTTCCGCCGCCTGTGGATTTCCTCTCAGACTGACAAAGCCATTCAAGAGGGGTTTGCCAATTTGCGCCCCGGGCCTGCTTACGACAATCTATTTGCTTCTGCGGTCTGCAGGGCGGAAGCCGACTGGCTCATCGGCCTCAATGTCACCCGGGCCCTGACCTGCAAGTTTAACGCTCAGCTTTCCGCCGGCCGGGTCCAGACGCCTACCCTCTCGGCCATAGTAAAGAGGGAAGCAGAAATCCGCGGATTTAAACCCGTGGACTACTGGACGGTGGAAGCAGACTTTGGCCTCTTCCGGGGGCAGTGGAGCAAGGGCGAGGAAAACCGCTTTTTTGAGCGGGACAAAGCGGAAGCAATCTGCGCCAAAGTGCAGGGCAAATCCGGCAGCATTACTGAACTCAAGCGCCGGGAAAAGACCGAACCCCATCCCCTGGCCTATGACTTAACGGAATTGCAGCGGGATGCCAACAAAAGATATGGATTTTCCGCCAAACAGACTTCCACCCTGCTGCAGAACCTGTATGAACAGCATAAATTGGTAACCTATCCCCGCACTGACTCCCGCTATCTCCCCAGTGATATTGTCAGCACCCTTAAGGAACGGCTGGCGGCAATCGCTGTAGGCCCATACGCACAGCTGGCCCGGCCTCTTATGGCCAAGCCCCTGCAGCCGGGGAAGCGGGTAATTGACG
>DIPE01000098.1:0-3819 GCA_002427015.1 Firmicutes bacterium UBA5496
TTTGCATTTGCCAATAGCTCTCTTTTTTTATATAATCGAATCAATTATTAATATGTGGTGATGTTTATATGAAACATGTGGGAACACAAACTATTGAAACCGATAGACTTATCCTGAGAAAATATGAAATGACAGATGCGAATGATATGTTCCAAAACTGGGTTACTGATCCAGAAGTCAGTAGATTTTGGGGCTGGGAACCTCACAAGGATATTTTGGAAACGAAATCACTATTATCAGGCTGGATACATGAATATACAGATCTTAGAACATATCATTGGGTCATAGTGCTGAAGAATACCTTACAAGCTGTCGGATATATTTACCTCAATGAAATAAATGAAGCAGATCAGAGCGTTTCGGTTCATTTTCTGTTAAGTAGAAAGCTCTGGAATCAAGGTATTGTCACCGAAGCATGCAAGAGCGTTTTAGAATTCGCATTTAATACAATAGATGTTAAAAGAATACATTCAAGGCACCATATTGATAATCCGGCAAGCGGTAAGGTATTGCGAAAATGTGGGATGCAATATGTTCAAACTACATATATGCATTATCCCGACTGCGAGCAAATCAGCGGGAATTATTGCTTTTATGAAATTACATAGCAGATACACAAGATAGACTATACGGATTAAAAAGTGTTCCATAATGTGCAAAAACGGCGATTGGTTTATTTTGATAGCCGCAGCACAGGCAGCCCTGAAAAATTAATTTCTGCTAAAAAGAGGATGTCTCAAAAAGCAGACATCCTCTTTTTTTATATAAGCTTTGCTAGCTGTATGATCAAGCAAAAAGACTGACAATCCAATTGCCCAGATCGACAAAAATCAGGCTGAGATAACGGAGTATCCTGGTAAATAGACTGGCCTTTTCGGCGTTCTCATTGAGGACCAGATCCACTGCCGTCACCAGTTCCCCATTCTTGTAGTAGGAAAGAGTGCCAACAACATCGCCTTTTTCCATGGGGGCTTTCAGATTGGGAAGGAGTTCTATTTTTTCCTCAAAATCTTCCAGCTTATCAGTCCTGGACATTACCAGGGTCACATCTTGGGCGGGGACAATTTCCGTTTCTCTATTTTTTGCCATTTCAATGGCGACAGAATCAATGACTTCGCCGGCTTTGACTGGCACAACCGGATGGAACTGATCGAAGGCCTGAGCAAGCAGTTCTTTGACCCTTTTGTCTCGCAGGGGAATGGTATCTTCCCCCATAACGACGACAATATATCGGCGAGAACCTTCTGTGGCGGTAACTGTAATGCATCTCCCGGCTTCCGGGGTCCAGCCGGTCTTGAGGCCGTCGATATTGCGCCAGCCGATGAGACTGGCATAAGTTGAATGCATATCAAAATAGCCCTGGCGGACATAGCGAGCCTCCCGCTCCATGCGCAGGAACTTTATCGAAGAATAGCTGAGGATTTCAGGATACTTATCCAGGGTTGCCTTGGAAAGAATGGCGATGTCTCGGGCAGACATAACATGCCCCTCAGTATGAAGGCCGTGAGCGTTAATAAAAGTGGTGTTGGTTAGGCCCAGTTCCTTGGCCTTTTCATTCATCATCACAACAAAGGCGCTTTCACTGCCGGCAATGTGTTCTGCCAAGGCGATACCCGCGTCATTGGCAGAGATAATTGCCACTGCTTCCAAGAGTTCTTTTACCGTCAGCACTTCCCCTGTTCCCAGAAAAATAGTGGAAGCCCCGTCGGGAAGACTGGAAGCATTGGCGCTGGCTTTAACCTGATCATCAAGGCTTATTTTGCCTTGGGCAATGGCTTCATAGACTAAATGCATGGTCATCAGTTTTGTAATGCTGGCGGGGGGAAGGGGAGCGTCAATATTTTCGGCATAGAGGATTTGACCGGTTTCATAGTCCATAATTAATGCCGCTGTATTATTTGACTGCTCTGCGCCAGCTGGCACGGCCATTGTCAATAACAGAGCAAGTGAAATGAACAAGCAATATATTTTTTTCATAATTTACCTCCTCACCCTTTATGCATTAACACTTATTTAGTATACTGGACAAGCCCTGTTAGGGCAAAAGGAAATAATTCCAGTTCATATAAAACAGGATTTTTAAACTGTAATGTTGAATAAAAAGCAAGGGGAATTTGGGGGCAATCCCAGGCTGTTTGCCGGAACTATTTTGGGCAACCTAGATAGATTCGCACCTGCTGTCTCTACGGGAATGACTGAGAAATATGTGCTGGGGCTGCCTAAGCGGTATTTATTGCCTGCTCCCCGGCAAGCCGTTTAGAGAATAATTTACTAAATATTGTCTATAATAAATTTGGTCAACCTGTATTTTTTTTAATTTTCAGCAGGATAATTTCACTGTTAAAGCGAATTAACTAAAAGAATACATTGAGCACTTTTTGCTTTATTAAGAAATTTAATATCCCGGCAGGAGAATATAACTTTCTGTCGAATATACTCTTTTCTGTGGTCTTTTTTTCTCTTTTCTCCTTAAAGGGGGGATATCGTGGCTAACCAAGCAGACAAACTTAACGAAATTAAACAGGGGCTTATTACCCGTGGCAAGAAGCGGGGTATTTTGACCTATAAAGAAATTGCCGACAGCCTGCAGGAAATGGACCTGACTCCGGAATTTATTGAATCCTTTTATGAAAAGCTCACGGGTTTAGGTATTGATATAGTAGAAGTGCTGGAGGAAGAGCCCATCCAGGAAATTGATGAGGACAAGGAACCGGCTGAGGAAGAAGCGGACCTTTCCCTTCCTGACGGTATCAGCGTCACTGATCCTGTGCGCATGTATTTAAAAGAAATTGGACGGGTTCCTCTACTTACAGCGGATGAGGAAATTGAGCTGGCCATTGCCATGGAAGAAGGCAGCGAAGAGGCCAAGAAAGCTCTTGTAGAGGCCAACTTGCGCCTGGTAGTAAGCATTGCCAAACGCTACGTAGGCAGGGGCATGTCTTTTCTCGACTTGATTCAGGAAGGCAACCTGGGACTGATGCGGGCGGTGGACAAGTTCGACTACCATCGGGGTTACAAGTTCAGCACCTATGCCACCTGGTGGATCCGGCAGGCAATTACTCGGGCTATAGCTGATCAGGCCAGGACCATTCGCATCCCTGTCCATATGGTTGAAACTATTAACAAGCTGATTCGTGTTTCCCGGCAATTAGTGCAGGAATTAGGCAGAGAACCTTCGGCTGAGGAAATAGCCGAGCATATGGATATGACTGCGGATAAGGTCAGAGAAATTCTAAAAATTTCTCAAGATCCTGTTTCCCTGGAAACACCGATTGGCGAAGAAGATGACAGTCACCTGGGGGACTTTATTGAAGACCAAGATGCTTTGGCTCCTGCTGACGCTGCCGCTTTTGAATTATTAAAAGAGCAATTAGAAGAAGTTTTGCATACATTGACGGAGAGAGAAGAGAAGGTCCTGCGCTTGCGTTTTGGCCTGGACGACGGCAAACCCAGAACTTTGGAAGAAGTTGGAAAAAGGTTTAGCGTTACAAGAGAACGCATTCGCCAAATTGAAGCAAAAGCTTTAAGAAAACTGAGACATCCAAGTCGCAGCAAGCGCTTGAAAGATTATCTGGAATAAGATTAAGTATTGACTAAGGGATAAAACCCAAGTATAATTGCTAATGTCAGAGATGTTCCTCAGTAGCTCAAGGGTAGAGCAACCGGCTGTTAACCGGTAGGTTGCAGGTTCAAATCCTGCCTGGGGAGCCATTTTTTGGGCCTATAGCTCAGCTGGTCAGAGCAACCGGCTCATAACCGGTCGGTCCCTGGTTCGAATCCAGGTGGGCCCACCATAATGGCCCCTTGGAGAAGCGGCTT
>DIPE01000098.1:3919-16083 GCA_002427015.1 Firmicutes bacterium UBA5496
TCGAATCCCCTAGGGGTCACCATACAAAAGAAATACAGTCTCTCCGGAGGCTGTGTTTTTTTTCTTTTAGAGGAATTTACATTCAAGATATGGAAATATACTATAATGGTATTTGCTGTGTCTACTATTATGAATAAATGGGGATGGTGCTGATGAAATTGACTCCGAGGCTGCAGGCTATTGCCGACAAGGTGCCGCCAGGTTCCAGGGTGGCGGACATTGGCACCGATCATGCATATATCCCTGTATACCTGTTATTAAATCGCCTGAGTCCAAATGTCATTGCCACTGACAGCCGTCCGGGGCCATTGCAGGCCGCCCAAGAGACCTTAGAGCTCTTCAGTCTCAGTCAGACTGCAGAGCTGCGCCTGGGGGACGGACTCAGCGTCCTCCGGGAAGAGGACAATATCGACGTGATCATCATTGCCGGCATGGGCGGCGAGACCATCTGCTCAATTTTGGAAGCAGGACTCCCTCTGTTAAAGAAAAACACCCTCTTAGTTTTGCAGCCTATGACCTGTGTCGACTGGGTGCGGACATGGCTGGCGGACAACAAGTTTTCATTAGTCCAGGAGGACATTGCCCAGGAAGAGGATCGTTATTATGAAGTAATCGTTGCCCGCTGGTCAGGAAAACTCAGCCTGGCAAGCGAAAAATACCTGACAATTGGGCCGGATTTAGTAGCCTGCAGACATCCCCTCTTAAAACCCATGCTGCAGCAGAGGCTGGAACGTAAAGAGGCAGCACTGGCCGGGGCAGGAGGAGCAAATTCTCCTGCCGCCAAAAACAGAATCCTCGAACTGGAAAAGGAAATTCTCTTGCTCAGAGAGGTTATAGCATGGCTGTAAAGGCAGGGAAAATCATTGCTCTTCTTGAAGAACTAACTCCAGTGGGGCTGCAAGAAGACTGGGACAACTGTGGGCTACAGGTGGGCAGCCGCCAGTGGACCACTGACAAAATTCTCTTGACCTTGGATGTAACCCCGGAAGTGGTGGAATTTGCTGCCTCAGAACAATATGGGTTTATCCTGGCCCACCATCCCCTGATTTTTCATAAGCTCTCTAAAATTGATGTCTCAACTCCCTTGGGCTCAAGTATCGCTGACGCCTTAGCCAACAGGATTTGCATTTATGCAATGCACACCAATCTGGATGTTATTCGGGGAGGGGTTTCCGATGTCCTGGCGGAATTGCTGAAACTTAGAAATACTCAAGTTTTGGACAAGGGCTCCGGCAAGTACTGCAAGCTGGCAGTCTATGTCCCCGACAGCCATTTGGAGCAAGTGCGCCGCGCTCTGGGGGATGCAGGGGCAGGCTGGATCGGCAATTACTCCCATTGCACTTTCGCTGCCCCAGGCCGGGGGCAGTTCCTGCCCAGAGAGGGGACCAGCCCCTGGTTGGGCAGACAGGGGGAACTGACTGAGGTTTCGGAGCACAAATTAGAGACCATTGTCCAGCGCTCCCGGCTGCCGGCGGCGCTGGCGGCAATGAAGGGGGCCCACCCTTATGAAGAAGCGGCTTACGACATAATCCCCCTGGAAAATGAGGCCAATTTCGGACTGGGACGGATTGGCCTGCTGCCGGAGCCTATGACTTTAGGAGATTTTGCCTCTTGGCTGGGCAAATTGCTGGGCTGCACCGCCCTGAAGATTTGCGGCGAACCGGGAAAATTGATTAAGAAGGCGGCAGTTTGCGGCGGCAGCGGCGGCAACCTCGTTCCCCTGGCTCACCATAGCGGCGCTGATGTGCTGGTCACCGGCGATATCGGCCATCATACAGCCCTGGATGCGGCGCAGCTGGGTTTGGCATTAGTGGATCCCGGGCATTATTGCAGTGAGTACCCTGTCATGAATGTTTTAGAATCCTATCTGAAAAATAACTTGCAGGAGACTGTCATTACAAGATTTCCCGGCAGTACAGACCCCTTGTGGATAAAAGCTATTCAATCGGAATAAGGGAGGGGAGATTAAAACATGAATTACCTGAAGGAAATGTGGCGGCTGCAGAATATTGAAGTAGAGTTGGTCAAACTCCGCAAGGAATGGACTCAAATCAAAGAGTGGCTGAACAGGGAGACCGGGGAGGATTTGGCGGAAATTCAGGCAGGAATCAACGAAGCCAGAGAGCAGTGGGAGCTGTGCAAAGGAGAGTATGAAGAAGGCGTTTCTGAAATTGAGACAATCGGCCGCAAGCTGGAACAGTTTAACAGCCAGCTGTATGAAGGTGGCGCTCAGAGCAAGGAACTGGTTTCCATTCAGCAAAATATAGAACAGCTGCGCCGGCGCAAACGCAATCTGGAAGAAAAGCAGTTGAGCAGCATCCAGCAGTTAGATGATTTAGAACAAAAAATCGCCAACGAAACTGTACGCTTTCAGCGCCTGGACGAGCAAAGGAAATCCCGGCTCAACCGTTTGATGGAGCGCAGGGATGAGATTCGGGAAAGATATAAAGACTTAAAAGATCAGCGGGAAGAATTGCGCAAAATCATTCCTAATTTCATGATGGTCATATATAATGATTTAGTGGCCCAGAAAAAACGGCCAATGGCAATTCTGACAGATGAAAACTGCAGCGGCTGCGGCATGGCTCAGACTGTGCTCAATGTCAACGCCTTAAAAAAAAGCGGCCAGTATACACGTTGCAGCAATTGTGGCAGAATATTAATTGCCGGCGACGAAGTGGAGCAAGAGTAAGGAGATTATTATGGCTGATGAAAATGTAAAAGTGCTTTTAACTGGCGGCGGCACTGGCGGACATATTTATCCGGCAATTGTCATAGCCGATGAGATTAGGCGCCTTAATCCTTCTGCCCAGATTCTCTTTGTCGGCACCAGGCGCGGTTTGGAAAGCAAGGTTGTCCCCAGACTGGGTTATGAGATTAAGTATATCGATGTGCGCTTTATTATCCGCCGTCTGACCTTGAAAAACTTTGTTACAGTATATAAGGCCCTTACTTCTGCCTTTGCCGCAAAAAAAATAATCCGGGAATTCAAGCCCGATATAGTAGTAGGAACCGGCGGTTATGTTTCCGGTCCGGTGGTTTATGCGGCCACAAGATTAAAGGTGCCCACTCTTATTCATGAGCAAAACGCTTTCCCCGGCCTCACTACGCGGCTGCTGTCGCGGCGGGTGACCAAGGTGGCAGTGAGTCACGCTGCTGCCGTCAAGCGCCTTAAATCCGGGGCGGCGACTGTGGTAACCGGTCATCCCGTGCGCCGGGAATTTTTTGAAATTGATCGCAGTCAGGCCCGGCAGGAGATGGGCCTGAAGGAAAAGCAAAAATTAGTGATTGTGGTGGGCGGCAGCGGCGGCGCCCTCAAGCTCAATCAGGTTGCTTTGGAATCCTCTAGGGCGATTCTGGCGGATCCCGATGTTATCCTCATACATATTACTGGCAGCCGCTATTACCAATGGGTCCAGGAGGAACGAGAAAAGCTGGCACTAAGCCCTGACCTGGCGGAAAGATACCGGCTCACTGACTATCTCCACGATATGCCCCGGGCCATGGCGGCCTGCGACCTTATTGTCGCTCGTTCCGGAGGAATGGTCCATGAAATGACAGTAACCGGCTGTCCCGCCCTGCTGGTGCCCTCGCCCAATGTCACCGACGATCACCAGCTGCACAACGCTCGTTCCATAGCGGAAGCGGGAGCGGCATTGGTAATTGAAGAGTCTGAGCTCTCGGGGGATATTCTGGCCCGGGAAATCAGCGCCCTTATGAGCAATCCCGGAGGCTTGAAAATAATGGCTGCTGCGGCAAAAGCTTTGGGCAAGCCGGAAGCAGGCAATCGCCTGGCCAATATAATTCTGGAAATGGCAAATAAATAAATTTTTTCTTTTCAAAAATTAGCACAGATTGACTTTGACTATTACAGGTCATCTGTGTTAATCTGTTAAAGGAAAAGCTGAGTAAGCTGGGCAGCCGCAGTATTTTAAAAACTGAGGAAAGTCCGGGCTCCGCAGGGCAGGGTGCTGGATAACGTCCAGTAAGGGTGACCTTAAGGAAAGTGCCACAGAAAACAGACCGCCTCCGCATGCCGGGGGTAAGGATGAAACGGTGCGGTAAGAGCGCACCAGCAGTCAGGTGACTGGCTGGCTTGGTAAACCCCACCCGGAGCAAGACCAAATAGGAGGGACTATAGGACGGCCCGTCCGCCCCTCGGGTATGGTCGCTTGAGCTGCCAGGCAACTGGCAGTCTAGATAGATGGCTGCTGCCTCGGAAGAGGTACAGAACCCGGCTTATACGCTTGCTCAGCTCATTATCCGCCTGGAAGACACCGCTTAAGGTGTCTTTTCTTTGCAAAAGTCATGATTTCTTGTATGATATTATTGCTGGAGCATATAGCTTTACACAGGGAAGTTATTGGATCCGGCAGGGATGCAGCCTGCAGGTGTTGAATAGTATTTAAGAGAGGTGCAATATGGACGAAAAACATGCAAAACTGCTGAAAATATTAGTGGCAATCGCCCTGATTTTCCTGCTTTTAACATATGGCCGCAGAATAGTATCCATCCTCACCCCAGTTGTGATCGCTGTTTTACTGACCCTGTTATTGCTGCCCCTGGTAGACTTTTTGAACAAAAAATTCAAATCCAGGATTCTTGCTGCTTTGACTGTGCTCTTGCCTGCCTTTGCTTTGATAATCTGGGGATTGTGGTGGGCAATATCGCAGTTGTACCGGGAGGCGGAGAGATTTGTCCTCTCTTTCCCGGAGATCATCACAAACCTCGAGACCTTGTTTAATGAACGCATCCTGCCTTTGGTCAGGGGAAGCAGATATGAGGAGACTATTTTTGTCATTCTCGACGACGTCATTTTGCAGGCAGTGTCCTGGGTGCAGGATTTGGCTAAGAACCTGATTGGTTCAGGGATTTCGCTGGTCAGCTCGCTACCTGGCCTTTTCCTGGCTTTTATGGTGACGGTGTTGCTGGTCTTTTATCTGACGTATGATAAAAAGTGGGCTTTCAATCTTATCCCCGCAGCCGGAGAAAATATCAGCCAGGTAATTAAATCCATGCACGGCTTTATTAAAACCCAGTTATTGTTAATTATCATAACCGCATCAATTTGCATGCTTACTTTTGCCCTCCTGGGAATCCCCTACGTCTTTGTCCTGGGAATTCTCATCGCCATTTTTGATTTGCTCCCCATTCTTGGGGCCGGCACCTTGCTGGTGCCCATGGTGGTCTGGTATTTTATTCTGGGGAAACCCTTTACGGCAATAATGCTTGGGGTACTCTATGGAGTAATCCTGGTGGTCAGGCAAATTGTCGAACCCAAGCTTCTTTCTAATAACTTAGGCATCCATCCGGTGGTGGCAATTTTGTCAGTATTCTTGGGCCTTAAGCTCTTTGGCCCTGTGGGCCTGATTCTGCTGCCCCTGATAACCTCAATTGCCGCCAGTTTCCCCAGATTTCAAAGGCTTAGACGATAATTTTTCTGGGAGTGATCCTCTGTGCCAGCTAATCTGACACAACAATATTACGCCGCTGAAGAAGCCTATAAAAAAGCCTCTACTTATGAGGAAAAACTGGCTGCTCTTGAAGAGATGCTTGCAACTGTACCTAAGCATAAAGGAACGGAAAAAATACAGGCTGAGATTAAAAAGCGCCTTTCGCGCATGCGAAAAGAGAGCGGTCAGACTCAGGGCAGCGGCAGCCGCCAGGAAGATCCCTTTCTCATTGATGCTCAGGGCGCAGGCCAGGTGCTGCTGCTGGGCCCGCCCAATTCCGGCAAGTCCTCCCTGGTCCAAACCTTGACTAATGCCAAAACCCAAGTGGCTGAATATCCATTTGCCACCGCCTTGCCCATTCCGGGAATGATGAAGTTTGAGGATGTTTCTATCCAGCTGGTGGATACGCCCCCCTATGTGCCTGATGGAATCCCCGGTAATTTCATTTCCGCCATCCGCAACAGCCATATGCTTGCCCTGGTCATTGACTTGACCGATCCCGACTGCATTGACCATTTGATGGCAATGCTGGAATTCTTGCGTGAAAAGCGGATACTGCGGGAGGAGGTGCCGCCGGGAGTGCAGGCCCTGACCCTGGATAAGATTCTGGTCCTGGGGAGCAAGGCAGATATTGCCCAGTGGGAAGAAATGGTGGAGATGATTGAGGAATTGGTTCCTGATTGCCCCACCCTAGTGCCTGTATCCGCTGTCACAGGCTGCAACCTGGACAGATTTCGGGCTCTGGCCTTTGAGCGCCTGCAGGTAATCCGGGTATACACCAAGCGGCCGGGCAAACCGGCTGACATGGAGCGGCCTTTCATCTTGTCTGCCAACAGCACTGTCTCTGACTTGGCCCATTCAATCCACAAGGATTTGGCTGACAGCCTCAGAACGGCGAAGGTATGGGGGTCCGCCAAGTTTGACGGTCAAGCGGTAAACCACGATTATGTCTTGGCGGACAGGGATATAGTCGAACTCAACGATTAAAAAAAACAGGGAGTGATTATTACTCCCTGCTTTTTTTTACCGCTTGGGGGAAAAGGTGGCGCAGTCAGTTTCTTCGGTGTCAGAGGCATCCGGGGGCTGAATTTCAATATGTGATGCCAGGCAGTGATCACCATGCCCATAGTAGCGGCAAGAACTGACCACACATTTTACCCGGGAAATGGCGGAATCATCTTTTTCTACACGCAAGCTGTTCACCTCCTCGCCTTAATATTATTTGACGAGGGCTGGCAGCTATACGGGTATTTATTTCATTTAACTACAAGGTTGAGTAATTTGTCCTGAACCCAGATGATTTTAATGATTTTTTTATTTTCCAGGGCCAGGGCGATTTTTGCGCTGGACTTGGCTGCCTGCACTGCAGCTTCCCGGTCCAAGCCGGTGGCAATAGTAATGGTATCCCGAAGTTTGCCGTTAACTTGAATAGGGACAGTGACGGACTTATCAATGAGAGCCTCGGGGTCATACTGGGGCCATTGCTGCAGGTGGATGCTTTCCTGGTGTCCCCGGCGGCGCCATAATTCCTCAGCCATGAATGGGGCCAGGGGGGCCAGCATGAGAAGCAGGGTGTCAATTGCCTGCTGCCAAAGGACAGTTTCACTGATTGCCCCGCCCTGATGCTTAGTGAGGTGGTTGCTGAATTCCATGAGGGCGGAAATCATGGTATTGAATTTAAAATTCTCCATGTCCCCAGTCACTCGATGAATAGTCTTATGCAGCAGGCGCTTGAAATCCTCAGGGGCTATAGGTTCCGGGGTTTGCTCCGAGGGCTCGTCAGCAGCCAGCCGCCAGACCCTGTTCAGGAATCTGGTGACTCCGCCGATGCCCTCACTGTTCCAGGGCCCCCCCAATTCCCAAGGGGCCATGAACATCATGTAGACCCGAACGGCGTCCGCGCCGTATTCCTGGACCAGGTCATCGGGGGCGATGACATTGCCCCGGGATTTGCTCATCTTTTCCGAGTCCTCACCTAGGATGATGCCCTGGTTAAAGAGGGCAGTCATGGGTTCGGAAATCTTAATCAACCCCACATCCCGCATGGCCTTGGTAAAGAAGCGGACATAGAGGAGGTGCATGGTAGCGTGCTCAACGCCGCCGGTATACTGGTCCACCGGCAGCCAGTGTTCCACTTCCTGGGGATCAAAGGGATATTTATCTTCTTTGGGGCTGACATACCTGTACTGATACCAGGAAGAGTCAAAGAAGGTGTCCATGGTGTCGGTTTCCCGTTCCGCCGGGCCGCCGCATTTTGGGCAAGTGGTATGAAGGAAGCCCGCATGGAAGCGGAGAGGGGATTCGCCGGTGGGGCGGAATTCAGCGTCTGCCGGCAGCAATACCGGCAGCTGGTCCTCCGGCACCCCCACCTGGCCGCAGTGGGGACAGTGAATAATGGGAATAGGCGTGCCCCAGTAGCGTTGACGGCTGACCAGCCAGTCCCGGAGGCGGTAATTGACTTTTGCCTGGCCTAGGCCCCGGGCTTCTATGTCTGCAGTCAGCCGGGCCGCTGCTTCTTCATTGTCCAAGCCCGACCAAGATCCGGAGTTGACCAGCCGGCCCGGCCCGCTCCAGGCTTGTTCCAGAGGCTCATTTAACCCTTCGGCAGGGGCGATCACCGGGGGGATGGGCAGCTGGTAGCGGCGGGCAAAGTCAAAGTCCCGCTGGTCATGAGCGGGAACGGCCATAATTGAACCCGTGCCATAGCTCATGAGCACATAATCGGCGATATAGATGGGGAGGTCATGGCCGGTATAGGGATGGACGGCATAGGCGCCGGTAAACACCCCATCCTTTTCCTTGGCGGTGCTCAGACGTTCGATTTCGGTGCGCCGGGTGGCGGTGTGCACATAGTCTTGGACGGCTTTGGCCTGCTCCGGCGTAGTAATCTTCTCTACCAGGGGATGTTCGGGCGCCAGGACCACAAAGGAAACGCCAAAAATAGTGTCAATCCTGGTGGTGAACACCGGGAATGTATCAGGATGATTCTTGACGGCCATGGAGAATTCAACCCCCTGGCTGCGGCCAATCCAGTTGGTCTGCATGGTCTTGACCCTTTCGGGCCAGTCCAGGCCGCTAAAGTCCAGGAGTTCTTCAGCGTAATCAGTAATCTTGAGATACCATTGATTTAGGTCCCGCTTTTCCACAGGGGTGTCACAGCGGTCGCAGACCCGGTCTTCGCCGACAACCTGCTCCCTGGCCAGGGTGGTGTTGCACTTGGGGCACCAGTCAACGGGAGAGTATTTTTTGTAGGCCAAACCCTGCTCAAAGAACTTGAGGAAGAGCCACTGATTCCACTTGTAATATTCCGGGTCACAGGTGATGATTTCAGTGTCCCAGTCGAACATGGCCCCCATGGTTTTCAGCTGTTTGCGCATGCGCTCCACATTGGCATAGGTCCATTTGCCGGGATGAATATTGTGCTTGATGGCAGCGTTTTCCGCCGGCAGGCCAAAGGCGTCAAAACCCATGGGGAACAGGACGTTATAGCCGCACATCCGCTTGTAGCGGGCCCTGGCGTCTGAAGGCACAATGGCATACCAGTGGCCGATATGCAAATCCCCGCTGGTATAAGGCAGCATGGTCAGGGCATAATATTTTTCTCCCTCTTTTTCCCGGGAAGTTTTATACAAACCTTGTTCTTCCCAGCGCTGCCGCCACTTTTTTTCGCTTTCGGAAAAATCGTAACTCATACTTGTCACTCCCAATAAAGTTATAGAAAACAAAAGAGAACCCTCATCCTGTCAGGGACGAGGGTTCCCGCGGTACCACCCTGTTTGCATCAAAAAGACGCCAACTTGATGGCAATAACGCTGCCAACCGGGCAGAATTTTTACCTTCTGCCAGCTCGGGGACGAGTTCACGGGCCAACACGCGCCGGCCTTGCAGCCTGGGACCGGCTCTCTGGGGCAGTTTGGCCTCGCTACTGCTTCCCGTCAATGCTTTTATTCTATGGATTAAAGTATATACTAAATGATACTTTGGCGGATGTCAAGAAGGAGAAATAATTATGGTTTTATTCAGAATGCTTACCCTTGTCTTTCCCGCTGTCAAAAAGCGCCTGGGCCAGTATTGCCACTTCCTGCTGAAAGCGGGGGGTCCCCTGGCCCGGCAGGGGTTGGACAGCATCAGGGATAAGGAATTTCACTGCTTGGGGGGCGGCGTCTACGCCCTGCTGGCCCCCAGGAAACTGCGCCGCCATGTCCTGGACTTCATTATCGCCTTTCAAACCATCAGCGACTACCTGGACAATCTCTGCGACCGCTTTGGCGTGCAAGATGAAGCGGTATTTCGCCAGTTGCACACCGCCATGCTGGACAGTCTGGAATCAAAAGCAACTGAACACAGCGATTATTATTGCCTATTCCCCAGCAGGAATGACGGGGGCTACCTGGCCATGCTGGTGGACCAGTGCCGCCTTGCCCTGGCCGCCCTTCCCCATTATCCCATGTGCAAACCCCTTATACACCGATTTACCCAGCTGTACATAGATTTGCAGAGCTATAAACATCTGGAGCGCCAGGCAGGGGAGGAGAAACTGGCGGAAGTATATGCGAAAAATTCCTCTGCCGCTCCCGGCCTCTACTGGTGGGAATATGCCGCCGCCTGCGGCTCGACCCTAGGCATTTTCGCCCTGGCGGCAGATGGCCAGAGTCCCTCCCAGACCTGGGCTGCATACATGCCCTGGGTAGACGGGCTGCATATTATGCTGGATTATTTTATCGACCAGGATGAAGACCTGCAGCATGGGGACATGAACCTGGTATCGTATTACAGCCCGGAGAAACAGGTAGAGCGGATCCTCTGGTTTTATCATCTGGCCAGGAAAGCAGTGCAGTCCTTGGCCAGGGCCAGGTTCCACACCCTGATTGCCGATGGGCTGCTGGCTTTATACCTCTCTGATGCCAAGGCCAGCTCCCCTGGGCTGGCGCAATCCAGCCGCCAGATTCTGGCCAGAGCCCGCTTACGGGCTGGTATACTGGCAAGGATGGCCGGCCTTTTGCGTCAGCGGGGAATTATCTGAAAGAATTCGGCAGCGCTCTATAAATTGCCGAGTCAGTTCTTCCAGAAGCAAAACTGCAGGCCGGGGGGGGAAGCAGTTGAGCAGTTCAATTCCTCGGTTCAGGTGGTGGCAAGCTACTGCCGCAGACTTCTCTATCCCATTAGTTTCAGCCAGCTCCGGCGCCAGCATTTTCGGCTCCAGGGGCTGTTTTTGCTGTAAAAGGGACTGAACCCGCTCCCTAGTGCTGGGGTTAGCCAGCAAATACATCAGGGGCAGAGTGACGATGCCGTTGCGGATGTCGCTGCCCTGAGGCTTTCCTGTGAGGCCGGCATCGAGAACATAGTCGGCGATATCATCTAAAACTTGGTAGGCAATCCCTACATGCAGGGCAAACTTGCGCATTATCCCTATTTCCTCCGGAGGCATGGGGCTGATTGCGGCGCCGCATTCACAGCTGGCGGCCAGCAGACTGGCCGTCTTGCTGATGATGGTGCTGACATAGGCTTCCGGGGTTGTGTCTGGGTCAAAATGAGTGTACAACTGGTTCAGTTCTCCCAAGCACATGGTGGAAATGGCGTTGGTCATAATCGCCAGGATATTGGGATAGCTGCTGAGGACAGCATAGGCTCTGGCAAAGAGGAAGTCCCCGGCCAGGACCGCCGTGGGATTGCCCCAGCGCCTGTTTGCGCTGGGCTGTCCCCGCCTTAAGGATGAATTATCCACCACGTCGTCATGGAGCAGGGAGGCTGAGTGAATCAGCTCGGCGGCAACGGCCACATCCACCCGGGTCTTGAGGGCGGCTCCGTATATATCCGAACAAAGTAGAACCAGCAAAGGCCGGATGCGCTTGCCTCCCTGGCTGAGGACATAACCTGTGACCTCAGACAGGGAGAGGTTGTCATAAGTGTTAAGTTCCTGAAGCCGGTCTTCCAGCAGCTGCATCTCCGGCAAGTCAAAGCAATTTAACTGAGTTTTTTGGGGCATTTTTCTCACCTAATGCCTATTATGCCCAAAAAAAAACGGTCATGCGACCGCATGCCCGGAGATTATCCGGCTGAATCCCCTGGACTAACTGTGCTCAGGAAGCCGGTTTCCAAAAAAGATACCAGTTGCTTGATGAGAGGATTGTTTGTCAGCCTGATGGCCACCAGCAGATAGAAGGGAAGGGGGATGCTGAGGCCTGGAAGGTCAAGGATTTCGGTATCAGGATCATTGGCTGCCAGGCGGGGGATGAGGCCAATGCCTGCCCCAGCCTTAACTGCGCTGGTGACGGCGATGCAATTGTCCATTTCCAGAACGATATTCAGTCTGTCCAAGCTCATTTTGGTTTCCTGCAGGCAGTGTTCAATGGCAATCCTGGTGCCGCTGTGTTTATGGGGGACAACAAGGGGCAGGGCACGCAAATCCGTTACCCGGTAATCTTGTCCGCTCCAGTGGCCGCCTTTGCGGCAGATTGCAACAATTTCATCATGTCCCAGAAGGTGGAGGGCGATTTTTTCCGCCTGCAGCCTGTGCAGGCACTGAGGAGACAGGGGACCGGAGATAATGCCGATGTTGGTAGTCCTATCCACCACCGATTCGATAACCTGTTCTACGGATTTTATCACCAAAGAATACCTTATTTTCGGGTAGTCCTCGATAAAAGTCAGCAGCTTAATAGGCATTAGATAGTTGCCGGGAATGGGCGATGCCGAAATATAAACTTTCAG
>DIPE01000098.1:16247-17515 GCA_002427015.1 Firmicutes bacterium UBA5496
TGACCATACTGGTAGACTTTTGCGCCTGTGCGGGTGAGAGTGACACCACGGTTGCTGCGTTCCAGCAGCTTGGTCCGAAACTTGTTTTCAAGGGAATTAATCTGTTGGCTCAATGCGGGTTGGCTGAGATGCAATTCTCCGGCAGCTTTAGTAATAGACTTCACCTTTACTACCCTGCAAAAGGAACGCAAGTAGTCGAGATGCATCCGGATTACCCCCTTTGCCATTGATTTAATTAAGTATAGCGAATTTTAAGACGAAATGGAAGGGGTTTCCTGCATTTACTGTTTGCAGTAATCTTTAAGCAAGCTGGTCAGCTAATGTTTGCACGGCATACTGGTAAAAGCTGTCGCTGCCAAATTTATGGGAAATAGAATGACAGCGCAGCCAAAGGGGAGAGGTATTTTCCTGAGAAGCTTTAGCTGCCAGCATGTTAGGGGTTTCCTGGTGATGGGAGCTAATAATCGTCACCGGCCCGGAGATTGCCGGGAGATAGTCCAGCTGGGTCCTGATTGTATCCGGATCTTTGCTGGTTATAACTATAGGGATTTCCCTGGCGGCTGCCACGTCAATATAGCGCCGGCAGTTTGTAATTTCACTTGCCAGCATCAGCCCGTGAATGTAGCCGTTGCTGAGCAGGGGTTGCAGGAGCTGGTCGTCTTCGGAAAAGGCAATGTAATTTAAGCCTGCAACCGCAAGATATCTGCCAATATCCGCTTTGATGCCCATGGTCCCTACCGTTGGTGTGGGAGAGCCGAAATTATGGATGCTGCATAGGGACATGCCGCTGATGGCGAAGGCTGTGTTGCTCAACAGGATTTTTATGACTGGGTTCATGGTGTAAGCTGTTCCCGGCAGGTAAATCCGCATTATTTCCTTTCTCCCCTGCCAAGTGCTGTTCCCGGAGAGGACAGCGACTTTGGGCAAACCGAAGGGCATGGCGGCAAAGGCTCTGTCTGCCAGGCTGTATAAATGGGGTTCTTTCCCCAACAGGGCAAGAATGCCGTCGGCAATGCCCTGGGAATACAATTTTGAGATTGCCAGGTGGATACATTCTTCCAGGGGGTTCCCGGGAAAGAGCTGGCGCAGTTCTCTGGCATTGAGGTCTGCTGCCGCTGCTTGCCGCCCGATATTTACAGAAATGACCCTGGTGGCAGTCATGTGCAGCATCTCACTAATAAAATTTATTTCCGCCTCCCAGCGGTTGAGATCCCCAATCAAGATTATTTGCTTCATCAAGCTCCCCTCCTGTGCTTAATACTTACGCC
>DIPE01000036.1:0-2255 GCA_002427015.1 Firmicutes bacterium UBA5496
AAGATTTTAGCAGAGTGATTGCGTCCGGTTGCCAGCGCCTTCGCAATGATGGTAGAATAAAGAGAATTAGTGATGATTAAATGAGGTGTGAAGATGTTTAAGTTCATCAGGGGGCTTTTGGCCGGGGATGATGCCCGGGAAATCAAACAGCTGATGCGGATTGTGGAAAATGTCAACAGCCTGGAACCCCAGTTTGAGGCCTTAAATACCGACGCCTTGGCTGCCAAAACAGGGGAGTTTAAAGAGCGCCTGACCCGAGGGGAAAATTTGGACAATGTGCTGCCTGAGGCATTTGCCCTGGTGCGGGAGGGGGCAAAACGCGCCCTGGGACAGCGCCATTTTGATGTGCAGGTCTTAGGGGGAATCGTCCTCCACCAGGGGCGGATTGCGGAAATGAAAACCGGCGAGGGCAAGACCCTGGCCCTGACTATGCCGGCCTATCTCAATGCTCTCTCTGGCAAGGGCGTGCATGTGGTCACCGTCAACGACTATCTTGCCCGCTTCCACAGCCAGTGGATGGGACGGGTCTACAATTTGCTGGGCCTGGAGGTAGGTCTCATTGTCCATGGCCTTAATCCCGAAGAGCGCCGGCAATCCTATGAGGCAGATATAACTTATGGCACAAATAACGAGTTTGGCTTTGACTATCTCCGGGATAATATGGTGCTGTACCAGGAACATCTGGTGCAGCGCCCCCTGCATTTTGCCATTGTCGACGAGGTGGACAGCATCCTCATTGATGAGGCCCGCACGCCCTTGATAATCTCCGGGGCTATCGACCAGGATACCAGCCAGTATTACCGCTATGCCAAGCTGGTGCCCCGCCTGCGTCCTGAAACTGATTACACACTGGATGAGAAGGCGCGGACAGTGACTTTGACAGAAGAGGGCGTGGCCAAGATGGAAAAGGCCCTCAATCTGGAAAATCTCTATGATGACGTTAACATTGAGGTTTCCCATCATATCAACCAGGCCCTGAGGGCACATGTGCTCATGAAAAGGGACCGGGACTATGTGGTCAAGGAAGGGCAGGTCATCATCGTCGATGAGTTCACCGGCCGCCTGATGTTTGGGCGCCGTTATTCCAACGGCCTGCACCAGGCCATTGAGGCCAAGGAAGGCGTCAAGATCGAGCGGGAGAGCCAGACCCTGGCCAGCATTACTCTGCAAAACTACTTCCGCATGTATGCAAAGCTTTCGGGCCTTACCGGCACCGCCAAAACCGAGGAAGATGAGTTCCGCAAGATCTACGGCATGGATGTGGTGGTCATTCCCACAAACCGGCCAATGATTCGCAAGGCCTTGCCTGATGTGGTCTACCGCACTGAGAAGGGTAAATTCAAGGCGGTGGTGGAGGAAATAGTTGGTCGCCACAACACTGGACAGCCCTTGCTGGTGGGGACAATATCCATTGAAAAATCTGAGCTGCTTAGTGAAATGCTGAAAAAACGGGGAATTGTTCATGATGTCCTCAATGCCAAGCAGCATGAGCGGGAAGCGGAAATAGTGGCCCAGGCAGGACGCAAAGGGGCTGTTACCATTGCCACCAATATGGCTGGCCGGGGCACTGACATTATTCTCGAGGAAGGAGTGGCCCAGCTGGGGGGCTTGCACATTATCGGCACTGAACGCCACGAAGCCCGCCGCATTGACAATCAACTCCGGGGCCGTTCCGGCCGCCAGGGTGACCCGGGTTCTTCCCAGTTCTTTATTTCCCTGGAAGATGATCTCATGCGCCTCTTTGGTTCCGAGCGCTTTTTGGGGATGATGGATAAACTGGGGATGGATGACTCCATGCCCATTGAGCATCCCCTGCTCTCAAAGGCGATTGAAACCGCTCAGAAACGGGTGGAAGGCCGCAACTTTGACATCCGCAAACATGTGCTGGAATACGATGATGTCATGAACAAACAACGGGAAGTCATCTATCGGCAACGCCGGGAGATTCTTGAGGGCGGAAATATTAAAAATCAGATTCTCAAGATGATTGATGAGGTTATTGAAAGGGCCGCAGACACTTGGGCCAGCAAAAATGTGTATGTTGAAGAATACGACCTCAAGGGACTGGTAGAATATATTGAAAACAATGTCCTGGTTCCCGGCGCCGTTAAGCAGGCTGATTTGGCCGGCAAGCACTCTGATGAAATTCGGGAATGGCTGAGCAAGCGGGCCCGGGAACTGTATGCCATCCGGGAGGAGGCAGTGGGCAGCGAGGTCATGCGGGAACTGGAGCGGGTGGTAGTGCTGCGCACTGT
>DIPE01000036.1:2466-5529 GCA_002427015.1 Firmicutes bacterium UBA5496
AACAATATGACGGAAAGCATTCAGGAGGAAGTTGCCCGCCTCATTCTCCGGGTGCAGCTGGCTAACAAGCCCCTGCGCCGCTCGGTGGCGGTGGCAAATCCTACTCCTCCCAGCGGCGGCGGCGAAACCGGACCTGCCAGGTCTGCTAAGACCAAGGTGGGCCGCAACGAACCATGTCCCTGCGGCAGCGGGAAAAAATACAAGCGCTGTTGCGGACAGCAATAGCCATAGAGGGTGATGGAAATGTTAAGCGAATATCAGGCTGAATTGGCTCAGCTTGGCAAGCGGATTGAGGAAATGGGGGTCTCCCTTTGAAGTAGCTGCCAAGGGCAAAGAGATTGCGGACCTGGAGGCCAAGATGGCAGCGGCAGGATTTTGGGAGGACCAGCAGCGGGCCCAGTCAATTATCGCCAGGATTAATTCTTTAAAACGGGTTGTGGATGCCTGGTCAGAAATAAGCGGAGATTGCTCCGAACTCTCTGAGCTTACCGACCTGGCCCTGCTGGAAAATGAGCCGGGCATGGCCCCTGAGATCGGCGAAGGCTTAAGCCGCCTGAAAGAGAGCTTAAACGCCTTGGAGCTGACTCAGCTTCTGGGGGACAAATATGACGGCAACAACGCCATAATTTCTCTGCACCCCGGCGCCGGCGGCCTGGAATCTCAAGATTGGGCGGGGATGCTGTTGCGCATGTACACCCGCTGGGCAGAAAAGAGAGGGTTCGCTGTGGAAATCCTGGATTACCAGCCGGATGTGGAGGCGGGAATCAACAGCGCCACCCTTTTGATCAAGGGCGAATATGCCTTTGGCTATCTGAAGTCCGAGAAGGGGGTCCATCGCCTGGTGCGCATCTCCCCCTTTGATTCTTCGGGGCGGCGCCACACGTCTTTTGCCTCTTTAGATGTGCTCCCGGAGGTGGAAGAGGATGAGGCAGTTGAAATCAGCCCTGAGGACCTGCGCATTGATACCTACCGCTCCGGCGGCGCCGGCGGCCAGCATGTCAATACCACCGATTCGGCGGTGCGGATTACCCATATTCCCAGCGGCATAGTGGTCACCTGTCAGAATGAACGCTCCCAGCATTCCAACCGCCTGGCGGCCATGAAGATACTCCTGGCCCGCCTGGCTGAGTTGCAGCGCCAGGAACAGGAAGAGGAGCTGGCAAAAATCCGAGGAGAGCAGCGAGAGATTGCCTGGGGCAGTCAAATCCGCTCCTATGTATTTCATCCCTACAGCTTGGTTAAGGACCATCGCACGGATGTGGAGGCTGGCAATGTTAACGCCGTCATGGACGGTGAAATCGATCTGTTTATGGATGCCTGGCTGCGCTGGCGGGCAGGCCGCAAAGAGGGGTAATGCCCTAAAATTACTTTAATACTGGGGAGGGCGGGGGCATATACCGGCGCAGGGCTTTTGCCTGCAGCTGGCAGCAGCCAACAACTATGTTCAAGAATTTATTCAAGGGTTTTCGGGTAATGAATATACTGGGCATTGCCCTGGGCTGTTTTGTCACGGCCTTGGCCATCAATCTGTTTTTGGCCCCAAATCAGGTGGCGCCGGGAGGCGCCTCTGGTTTGGCGGTGGTTATGCACCACCTTTTTGGCTTGCCTGTCAGCTTAGGGCTGCTTTTGATCAATCTTCCCTTGTTTATTTTGGCCTGGTTTCTCCTGGGGCCCCGCTTTGGCATCAATACTTTGGCGGGTTCTCTTTTGCTGCCGGCCTTTGCCGCTCTCACTGAACACCTGGCCCCCGTAACCAGCGATTTATTGCTGGCCTCTATTTACGGCGGCATTATCATGGGGGTGGGGGTGGGGATTGTCCTTCGCTCCCAGGGCAGCATTGGCGGCACGACGCTGGCGGCGCAGCTTATACATAAATTCAGCGGTTTTTCAGTGGGACAGTGCCTGCTGGTCATTGACTTTTTTGTCGTCACCCTGGTAGGCATTGTCTTTGATGCGGAACTGGCCCTGTACTCCTTGATTGCCCTGGCTGTATCCATCAAGGTGATTGACTTGGTTCAGCAGGGGCTACGCCGGGCCAAAGCCGCATTTATTATCAGTGACCGCGCTGACGGCATTGCTGCGGCGGTGCTGGAGCAGCTGCAGCGGGGGGCCACCCTGCTGGAAGGCCGGGGGGCCTGGAGCGGCAGGGATAAAGAAGTGCTGCTGGTGGTGGTGAACTCTAACGAAGTGGCAAAACTCAAGGCGCTGGTGGCGGCCAGCGACCCCGACGCTTTCGTGATTGTGGCGGATATCCACGAGGTGTTGGGGGAAGGATTCAGCCGCCAAGCAATCAAAAGAGGTGAAGAGAGTGGAAGAATACGCTAATCTAAAGGGCATTGCCGCGACCTTACGCCGGCACATTATATCCATGGTGGCGGCAGCCAACTCCGGCCATCCCGGCGGCTCCTTGTCGGCAGTAGAAATACTCACTGCCCTGTATTTTAAGCTCATGAACATTGATGTTGCCCAGCCCCGCTGGCAGCAGCGGGATATATTCGTGCTCAGCAAGGGTCACGCTTCCCCGGTGTACTATGCCGCCCTGGCGGAACGGGGCTTCTTTCCCCCCGAAGAGCTGCTGAGTTTCCGCAAAATCAACAGCCGCCTCCAGGGGCATCCCGACCGGGCAAATATTCCCGGGGTGGATATGACCACGGGCTCACTGGGCCAGGGCCTTTCCGCAGCCAACGGCATGGCGCTGGCGGCAAAACTGGATGGGCAGGAGCAGCGCCGGTTTTATGTCCTCCTGGGAGACGGCGAACTCCAGGAGGGCCAGTCTTGGGAGGCAGCAATGACTGCCGCCCATTACGGCCTGGACAATGTTATTGCCTTTGTGGACTGGAACGGACTGCAGATTGACGGCCAGGTCAGCAAGGTTATGAATATAGCTCCACTCAAAGATAAGTTCGCCGCCTTTAACTGGCATGTCCAGGAAATCGACGGCCACGACTTTGATCAGATAATTGCTGCCGTCCATCAGGCCAAGGCGGCCAAGGGCCGGCCTTCAGTAATTATTGCCCGGACAATCAAGGGCAAAGGCGTGTCTTTTATGGAAAATCAGGCGGG
>DIPE01000036.1:5719-6979 GCA_002427015.1 Firmicutes bacterium UBA5496
GGCAAGGCCCTGGCGCAGCTGGGCGCTGAGAATGAGCAGGTTGTTGTGCTGGATGCCGATTTGTCCGGCTCCACCAAGACGGCAGCTTTTGCCCAGGAATTTCCCCGGCGCTTTTTTAACCTTGGCATTGCCGAGGCGGACTTAATCGGCACTGCCGCCGGTCTGGCGGCAGCGGGCAAAATTCCTTTTGCCAGCACCTTCGCCGTCTTTGCTGCCGGCAGGGCCTACGATCAAATTCGCGCTTCCGCAGCTTATCCTAATCTCAATGTAAAGATAGCAGCTACCCACGCCGGTCTGACAGTAGGTGAGGACGGGGCTACCCACCAGATGAACGAGGACATCGCCCTGATGCGGGCGCTGCCCAATATGACGGTAGTGGTTCCCGCCGACGGGCCGGAGGCTGCGGCCGCAACCCACGCAGTTGCCCGGCATCAAGGTCCTGTCTACCTGCGGCTGGGGCGGCCTGCGGTTCCCGATATTCATGGGGAAGACTATGATTTTGAGCTCTTCAAGGCGCCGGCGCTTAAGGAAGGCGGGGATGTGGCCATTTTTGCCTGCGGCTATATGGTCCACCTGGCCCTGGAGGCCGCGGCGCAGCTGGAGAAACAGGGAATTAGCGCGGCAGTGGTCAATGTCCATACCATCAAGCCTTTGGACAAAGAAACTATCTTGGCTTATGCCCGCCGTTGCCGCCGGGTGATTACCGCCGAGGAACACAGCATCATCGGCGGCCTGGGCAGCGCCATCGCCGAGGTTCTTGGAGAAGAAGAGCCCACGCCTATGGCGCGGATTGGCGTCAGGGACACCTTTGGCGAGTCAGGCAAACCCGCTGAACTCTTGGCAAAATATGGCCTCACGGCGGAAGCTATAGTGCAAGCGGCAAAGAAACTGATGGAATAGCCTCTAATCCCGGCAAAGAAAAATGTCTAACTTCAAACTTCTAACCTCTAAATGTAGAAGGTATTCTGCATTTGGTGTCGTAATCTAAGAGTGTTGATTTGAATTAGGTGCCAAACCAAGTGGAGGAGTGGAAATTATGGCTAGTACAATGAAGGCCCTGGTCAAACATGCCAGGGCAGAGGGCGCCAGGCTGGAGCAAGTCCCCGTCCCCACGCCCAAGGCAGGAGAAGTATTGGTAAAAGTAACCGCCACAGCTATCTGCGGCACAGACATTCATATCTACCAGTGGAATAAGTGGGCACAGGGAAGGATTAAGCCGCCTCTGGTCTTTGGCCATGAGTTTTGCGGCGAGGTTGTGGC
>DIPE01000036.1:7189-10025 GCA_002427015.1 Firmicutes bacterium UBA5496
GAATATGTACGAGTGCCCCGGGGCAATATCTGGGAGCTGGATCCGGAAATCCCCACAGAAGTGGCGGCAATCCATGACCCCTTTGGCAACGCGGTGCACACTGCCTTAGTGGACTCCCTGGTGGGCAACACGGTGCTCATTACCGGCTGCGGTCCGATAGGGATTATCGCTGCGGCTATCGCCAAAAAGGCAGGAGCCAGCAAGGTATTTGCCAGCGATTTAAATGATTATCGCTTGGATCTGGCCCGGAAAATGGGGGCAGACAAGGTCTACAAAGTAGGCCGGGATGATATGGTGGCTGGAGTGCTCAAGGAAACCCACGGCCTGGGGGCAGATGTGCTTCTGGAGATGGCCGGCCATCCCTCCTCCATCAATGACGGGCTCAAGGCTCTGCGCAAAGGGGGCTGGGCCGCGTTGCTGGGGCTGCCTGCCGGCCCGGTGGAAGTGGACCTTGCCGACCAGGTTATCTTTAAAGGCATCAAAATATACGGCATCAACGGGCGGCGCATGTTTGACAACTGGTACATGATGCAGGCCCTGCTGCGGGGAGGCCTGGATTTGACCCCGATGATCACTCACCGCTTTAAATTTGAAGAGTTTGAGCAGGCTTTTGAGCTGGCCATCAGCGGCAACAGCGGCAAGATCATTCTCTACCCTTAAGATCTGGAAAGGAGAAATCATGGATACTAACAAATTAAATTTCATTGAACCGGAACTTAATGAGCTGAAGGAAAAGGGCCTGTACAAAAATATCCGCACCATTCAATCTGCCCAGGGCGCATGGGTGGAGATTGACGGCCGGAAAGTTCTCAACTTTTGTTCCAACAACTATCTGGGTTTTGCCGCCGACGGGAGAATTAGGGCTGCCGCCAAGGCCGCCATTGATAAATACGGTGTTGGCCCAGGGGCTGTGCGCACCATTGCCGGCACCATGACCCTCCACCAGGAGCTGGAGCGGGAACTGGCTGATTTTAAAGGCGTTGAAGCCTGCCTTACTGTCCAGTCAGGTTTTAATGCCAATTTGTGCGCTATTCCCGCCCTGGTAGGCAAGGAAGATACCATTGTCAGCGATGAGCTCAATCATGCCAGCATCATCGACGGCGCCCGCCTCAGCCGGGCCAAGGTCAGGGTGTATCCTCACAATGACATGGAAGGCCTGGAAAAGGTCCTGCAAAGTGACCTGCAAGGCAGGGTTCTCATCGTCACTGACGGCGTCTTCAGCATGGACGGCGACATTGCCCCCCTGCCGGGAATTGTCAAGCTGGCCAAAAAGTATGGAGCCATGACCATGGTAGACGACGCCCACGGTGAAGGCGTGCTGGGCCGCTCCGGCCGGGGGATTGTGGATCATTTCGGCCTCCATGGCCAGGTGGACGTGGAAGTGGGCACCTTTTCCAAGGCTCTGGGTGTCATGGGCGGCTGCATAGCTGGCAGTGCTGCCATTGTGGAATACATCAAACAAAAGGCTCGTCCCTTTACCTTTAGTTCCGCCCTGACGGTGCCTGATACTGCCGCTACTTTAGAGGCAGTAAGGATTTTGCAGCAGAGCGGGGAACTGGTGGAACGCCTGTGGGAGAATGCCAGAATCTTCAAAGCAGGTTTGCAGAAGCTTGGCTTTAATACCGGCGTGACCGAGACGCCCATTACTCCAGTGATGATTGGCGACGCCCGGGATTCTTCAGAATTCAGCAAGCGCTTGTTTAAAGAAGGCATTTTTGCTTCTACCATTGGCTTTCCTTTGGTAGCTGAAGGCAAGGCCAGAATCCGGGTCATGCTCTCAGCGGCCCACAGTCAGGAAGATCTGGACTTTGCCCTGGATGTATTTGGAAAAGTGGGCAAGGACATGAAATTAATCTAGTCACAAAGCTCTCCCATGCTTTCCGGGAGAGCTTTTTTAACGTAAATCTTAAATTACATAAGTATTTCAGAATTGTGTCATTGCAGGAATGCCGGGGGATGGTGTTGAAAATAAGGCAGAAACAACCTAATATCCAGTATTGCAGCTTACATGCCTCGAGCTCTTTGAAAATTTAAAAATTCATCCCTTAATAAAAAGCAGGAATTTGTGGGGAGACTAGTGCTTCCAAGTTGTGCCAAAATCGCTGCCCAGCTAAGTACGCCAGGTTCCGGGTCTTGACTATGCTAAAGCGGTAAAGTATAATTGCTGGCAGGGTGGGAAACAATTACGCCCAAGAATCTAAAAGAGCAATGGAGAAACAGAATAAGAGCTTAAATCTGACAAGGGACTTGACTGCTTTTTTCTATTTAGTATAATAAGGGACAGGCTATAGCATTAACCTGGCAGGGCCTTATGATTTTCTTCCCTCAAAAAGCAGGAATTTCGTCCTCAGCGTCGAATATAGTTAAGTGAACGATTGCAAGCCCTTATTCCTATTGGTTTTAGCGCGGTTATCCGCCTAAAATATAGATTACATTTTATCAAGGGAGGAAACGAAATGAAAAGGCTTTTGGTACTGGTGCTGGCAGCTGCTTTAATCGCTGTCTCGCTAGTAGGCTGCACAGGGGGCTCAAACGCTTCCGGCACCTTGGTCGTAGGCGGCCCGGCGATTTCCGGCGACTTCATTTACGGATTTGGCAACAGCTCTTACGACAAATGGGTAAAGGACCTCACTGGCGGGTATATGAGCACCTACACCGTCACCCCTGATGGCGAAATTGTCCTTAACAACACAGTCGTTAAAAACTTGGATGTTGTCAAAGACGATGCCGGCAACAAGATTTACACCTTTGAACTGAACAAGGATCTCAAGTGGAATGATGGCTCTGCCATTACAGCTAAAGACTATGTCTTCAGCATCCTCTGGGAAGCCTCACC
>DIPE01000017.1 GCA_002427015.1 Firmicutes bacterium UBA5496
GGAGGTAACGGCAATGGAAAACGGGAAGTACTCGCAAGAAAAAATTAATGAATTTTGGAGAGAGTTTTTAAGGAAAACGAGCAGGTGTGAAACAACAAAGTATATAGATGTGTTTCACTTTGAGTTAACCGAAAGATGGGCCAATGAATTGTTGCGTTTAGTGTTAATTGGGCAAAAGAAGGCTACTGCAAGTAGTTTATGGAGTTATGAAATTGAAGGTGAGCGTGTACCTAAGGTTGGTGATTTAAGTATTGTCACAGATTGGGAAGGTGAACCGCGATGTGTCATTGAAACAACTGCGGTAACAATAATGCCGTTTTCAGATGTAACTTATGATATTTGCAAGCGTGAGGGTGAAGATAATACATTGGAATCGTGGCGTGAAGGACATGTTAACTTCTTCAAGGCAGAAGGAAATCAACTTGGATATGAGTTTCGCTATGATATGCCAGTAGTGTTTGAAGATTTTGAAGTAGTGTATCAACCTATTGCATTCTAATTACGGTTATTGTATAATACTAACGAACGTTAGGCGAAGGAGGGCCACATATGACAGATACGGATCTGAAAACAAGAATTAAAGAAGTTGCTGTCGATCACTTTAATCGAAACGGCTATTACGGGACAACTATCCGCAACATAGCAAAAGACGTCCAATGTTCCTTGCCGATGATTTATTATTACTACAAGAATAAGAAAGATTTGTTTGATGAAATCATTAAAAAGGATTACTTTGCCTTATTGAAGCGAAGGGCAGAACAGCTGCATGCGGATAATATAATTGATTTTTATACTGAGTTCGTCTATGAGTTAAATAATCTCAGCAGCTATGACCGGAAGGTTTACCGCCTTGGCATAAAGGTCTATCTTTCCTTCGATGGCGATGAAGAACTGATGGAGATAATGGATGAGTGGGAAAAAACATTAGTTGCCCGGCACCATCAGCTAGTGAGACCGCATTTGCAGGGTGCTGATAATGATGTCGCTGTTGTAAGGACCTTGATACACCTGTTAGAAAATCTAATCGAGAGCATTGTTGTTAAGAACCGGTTTCATTCGGAGGAAGAAATCCGCGAAGAAATTGCAATTGTGCTTCGCGGCTGCTAATGCCCGAGAAAAAACGGGCGTATTTTTATGATGTATTAACGAACGTTATGTAAGTCTCCGAGGGAATAGAAACAGCTGCAAGTCAGCTGCATATCATTTATATTTTAGGAGGAATGTAAAATGGATATCGGGAAAAGGCTTGCTTTGTTGCAATACACCTATGCGGCAACAGTTGCCGAGACTGCAAACACTTTTGATAAAATGAAGGTACTTGACAATATTGTCGCGAGGAGAAAAGCAAGACAAGCGCAATCGGCGCCATTAATTAATCAGCAGCTTGGAGTCGATACGGTGGAGGATGTGTTCAATAAGCTTTCCGAAGTTTATGGCTGCGCAAACTGGGTTGTAGAGAAGACGGATGAAGGCTATGCCGCAGTGGCAACTGCATGCAAGCTGTGTGCCTTGTCCATGAAAATGGGAGGCGCAAACCCCTGCAATGGCTGGTGCCTAGATCCCATGTTCGCGATGATAACTGCTGTAAGCGGTATCGACGGTGATGAAATTTTAGTTGAAAGCACCCTGATGAGCGGAGACTGTTGCAAGGTATTGATTAAAGAGAAATAGGCAATGGAAAAACAGCGCCTGGCAAACCCTCACTCCTAATGGATAGAGGTTTGCCAGGTGCATTAAATGGAGGGGTAAAAATGAGAATTTATAATCGTCCCTTTACAGAACAGCTTAATGACTACAAAAAGATGTGGGATTTTCTAGTCAATGATTACGCCGATAAAACGGATCAGTTTATTTGGACCATTGGCAGATTGGGGGATTGGAAATACGGGTGTTGGAGTGAGGAAAAATACTTTCCGAGTTTTATGAGGAAAAATGCTCAATTATGGCTGAATGGTCTTGATGATTTAGTTGGGTTTGTTATCTCAGAGAATGGTGATAACACCTTCGCAGTATTTGCGAAAAGAGGTTATGAATTTCTCTATGCAGAGATGATTATTTGGGTAAAAAATAACTGGAATAAAAGGGGATCGTCGCTCTCTACAGAAGTACACGAGTATCATGATCTTTATAAAAAAGCGCTGCTTGAGGAAGGTTTCCACGAAGGAGAATTAATGGCTGTTACAAGGCAATATAAATTGCAAGATAAGGCAGTTGAAGGGTTTCAAGTTGAGAACGGATTTATTGTTGAAGATATGTTAACTAACCCAGACCTGAAGGGCAAAACTCTTTTATATAATAACTCCTGGCGTAATGATAACACTGTCAGCCAACTTGATTTGTTAAGATATGAGTATAACAGAGAGAGCCCCTGTTTTAACCCGCAGTTTGATTTATCTCCGGTAGATAAGAATGGTTTGCATATATCCAGCTGTGTTGCATTTATCGATTATAAGAATAATTATGCTGAGATAGAAAAAGTTTGTACTCGCAATGATTATAGGAAAAAAGGGTTTGCTGAGACTGTTATTAGAGAATGCTTTAGGCGTTTGTATAATGAGGGTATACGCTACGCCTATATTACCGGGTTTGAAACAACAGCAAACAATCTATAGGAAAAACTTGGTCCGGCCAAAAAAAGAAATTGGTACGATTATAGATTGAAAACGGCAAATGCATAATTATGTCTTTTTTGATAGGGAACTTGTGACAATCTATATACAGCGGTTTATCGAAGAATGAAATGATATTGCTAATTGGTGATGAAGGTTTTATTATTAAGGCAGTTCGATTTACAGACAGGAGGGATGATATGACTCTAAAGACATGGCAGAAGAACATTCTTTCCATACTCGTCATTGCAGGAGTGGGATTCGTTCTCTTTAATGTGGCATTCCTGCTGGCAGCATTTGTGTTCAACGCTTCCACCAAAATCATGGGTCTGCCCCAGGACGCAGCTCCGCCTGTTGCGGGGAAAGCGGCATACCTTATTATCATTCTGCTAATCTCGTGGTTGGTTTTCCGGTCAAAGCTGCATAAGCTAGTGAAGGCAACATATTTGACAATGCCGCTGATGGTGGTTTTAGTCATGCTTGGCATCAGCACTTATCAGCAGCCTATGTGGCTGACAGCGGGAATTGGGGCAGTGATTGTCGGAGCTGTAGTTTTTTACATCTACTACAAAAGATTATCCTGGCTTTACTACTTTGCAACCTTCTATGTTGCCCTGCTGGCGCTTTGTGTTATGCTCTTGCCTATTGAGATATGATACGCCAGTCATGCTTTAACTCTATTGAAGGGGGATGGTCTCTAAGGCATGATAGACGAAGAAAAGAGGATGTTAAGTGTCTGTGGAATTCATTGTCTGACGGATTGCAAGGCTTATAAGACAGAGTGCGAAGGCTGCAATGAATTGACAGGCAAGGTATCCTGGGCCCAGTTCTACGGAAAAACCCATTGTCCAATCTACGAATGTGTAGAACAAAAATGCATAAAGTCATGCAATGAGTGCGGCAAGGCTCCGTGTGAGATATGGCATTCAACTAGGAACCCAGAAGCCTCCGATGAAGAGTTCGATGCAGATATCAAGTCCCGTCTGAAAAATCTGCGCCAGTAGGGACTGTCCCCACTGGCTTATGGGTTTATGTGTAGCTGATGCTTTAGGTGTACCTGTTGAATTTATGGACAGAAATACTCTTGCAGACAATCCTGTGGTTGGCATGAGGGCCTATGGCACATATAATCAGCCTGCGGGCACTTGGTCAGATGATACCAGCATGACTCTATGCCTTGCAGACAGCCTTTCCCGGGGATTGAATTATAATGATATAATGCAGAATTTCCTTAATTGGTTTAAAAAAGGCGAGTTTACTCCCTTTAGCTCTGCCTTTGACATCGGCAATACAACCATGCAGGCACTGATGAGATTTGAACAAGGGACTGCCCCCTTAGAATGCGGTGGAAATACTGAATACGATAACGGCAATGGCTCACTGATGCGAATACTGCCGCTTCTCTTTTATCTGCAATCTATCTACGGAAGAGAATTTTATCAAAAAGATGAAGCCTTTGCGGTCATTCATAAGGTATCTGCTTTGACTCATGCCCATAAACGCAGTCAGATTGCCTGTGGTATCTATATCTCAATTGCTGCTGCCATGCTTTTGAGTGATATGAATTTGGCAGGGGCAATAAATCTTGGCCTAGGCAAGGCCATGGAATATTATCGAATACAAGAGGGGCTTGCTGAGGAGCTTATATTATATAAACGCTTAGAGGATAAGGGCTTTGCAGAACTCCCGCCAGAAAACATTCGCAGCGGCGGATATGTGGTTGATACCTTGGAAGCTGCGATTTGGTGTCTATTGAACACGGATAACTACAAAGACTGTGTTTTGAAAGCAGTTAATCTGGGCAGTGATACGGATACAGTGGCTGCAGTTGCAGGCGGCTTGGCTGGCCTAAAATACGGATATAATGATATTCCGCAGGAATGGGTTGAGGTTATTATAAAGCGAGAATACATAGAAAGTCTATGCACTAAACTTTATTTCGCTTTAACAAGATAAGTTATGAAATCTCGCGCCCAAGAGCCAGTGTAAATCTACGTATTGGAGGCTGGGAGATAGTTACGTTGAACTCCTTTTTGAGATGATTGTCAGACTTTAAGGAGGATAAAATGGATATCAGATATTATACCAATAATCCAATCAGCGCCCCAGAACTTGTGAAACTTTATGGCCAATTGGGATGGACTAGTTATACCGATCATCCCGATAAAATGGCGAAGATTTTACAGGGCTCCCTATGGCACATGAGCGCCTATGACGGGAGTAAGCTCATTGGCCTCATCAGAGTGGTGGGTGATGGCTGCTCCATAATCTATGTTCAAGACATACTGGTGCTTGAAGCTTATCAGCGAAAAGGCATTGGCCGAAAACTTATGGAGTCAATGCTGCAAGAATTTCATGACATCCGCCAAATCGTCTTGATTACAGGCGACTCTGAGAAAACTAGATCATTTTATGAGTCGGTGGGGATGCACCTGGTGGCAAAGACTGGCGGTTTATGCTATGTGCGTTACAACACCAAAGCCTAAAGAAACACAAAAAGCGCCTGAGAGAAGGCGTTTTTATTATGTTTGACCTAGGGTTATCCAGGAATTTAAATTTTATCTATTGCATTTTCCCTATAATAGCTGTATACTACTAACGAACGTTAGGTAAGGAGGTTAAGTAATGACAGGTCTAGTGGAAATAAAAAGGGGTAAGACATTGTTATTTGCCGGTGTTGCGGTGCTTGGGCTGTTTCTTGTTCAAGTGTTTGCCGGGAAAGTTGGAGGCCTTGTCGCAAATTTGTTTACCTATGAACAGTTTGACTTCTATAACCTTTATGCTTGGATATCCATACATCACTTTATTCAAATGATCGTTGCCCTAATCCTTCTTGCTGCCTTAAGCAAGCTTCTGAAAGCAGATTTTGGGTTCAGCCTTGGTGACAGAAAAAAAGGAACGAAATATCTCGCAGTCTTTCTTGGCGTTTTTGCTATTTTTACATTAATTACTCATGTGCTCATGTATATCTATAACCAGTTGCCTGCCTATGATTTTCCGTTAAATTCAGGCAATATCATGGGCACATTAGGCTTTCAGCTGTTTTTAAGCGGGACATCGGAAGAGATTTTGTTCCGCGCTTTGCCTGTGACAGTGTTAATTTATGTGTTTGGGAGAAGCGTAAAATAAAAGGGCATATTACATTGGAGGTTCTTATCGCATCCTTCTTGTTTGCAATTGCCCATGTGAATTGGTCACTATCACCATTTACAATCCAGGCAAACTATTTTCAGCTTATCTATGCCTTTGTGTTAGGCACTATACAAGGTGTTGCCTATCAACAGACTGGCAGTATTTTATATCCCATGCTTATGCATAGTATAAGCAATGTTTTAATGGTTGGCATGGGGTATTTGTTCAGCATGATATAATGAAATCCCCTTTGAGGTTAAGGTTTCGCAAAATAAACCCCTTGCATACGGTGATTTGACAACGGAGCAATTTAATAAAGAAATTGAAAAAGCGCTGGCAGATTTAGCCTCAGGTAGAGTTGTATCTTCGCAGAACGTTGCGGAACGGATGCAACGAGAATATGATGTTGAACTTTAAGATGGAAAAATTTAAAGAGCCCCCGGGAAAGCAAGCATTGTGTTCCCGCGGGGCTTTTTTTATACTGGTAGCAGGGTTCTAGGAAAATCAGATTCCTTTTAACTTAGATAAGAAATTGAAAGCAGGGTCTTATATAGATCCGGTTTAATCTAGAAAAACAAATCTCGCTCTCCCCTCTCGATGCGGGTGAGCCTCTCCAGGGTGAGGCTGTGAATTTTGGGGTCCTCAATCTGAGACAGGTGTTTTTGAATGACTTCTTCGCCTAAGCGGCGGGTTTCCGGAGACGCATAGTCCAGCAAATATTCCCTGAACGTTAGGATTGCATTGGGCTGGCAGACATTATGAATCTCCCCGGTTTTGGCCAGGGCCATGAAACGGTCGCCGGTGCGCCCCTGGCGATAACAGGCGGTGCAATAGCTGGGCAGGTAGCCGGATATGCAGACGCTGGCCAGGACCTCATCAACGCTTCGGTGGTCGTCTACATCGAACTGCACAGATGGGGCATCCACCCTGTCTTCCTCTTCTTTGTAAGCACCTACTCCGGTGCAGCTACCGGCAGAAATTTGTGAAATACCATGATTCAAGAGCCTGTCTCTAAAGTCTGCTCTTTCCCGGGTTGATAAGATTAATCCGGTATAAGGGACGGCCAGGCGCAGAATGGCAATAATCTTGGCAAAATCCTCGTCTTCAACGAGATGAGGAAATTTACTGATGTCCATTCCTTTGGCAGGACGCAGGCGGGGCACCGAGATTGTGTGGGGTCCGACTCCAAATTTATCCTCCATGTGGAGGGCATGCTGCAGCAGGGCCAATACTTCGAACTTGTAGTCATAGAGGCCGAACAGGACCCCGAAGCCTACATCATCGATGCCGCCCTCCATGGCTCTGTCATGGGCTGTGGCGTGCCAGTCATAATCTGCTTTCGGGCCCTGGGGATGCATTTCTTGATAAGTCCCGCGGTGATAGGTTTCCTGAAAGAGGATATAAGTGCCGATCTGGGCTTCTTTTAAACGCCTGTAATCCTCAACTGTTGTGGCGGCGATATTCACATTGATGCGGCGAATGCTGCCGTTTTTAAATTTCAGACTGTAAATTGTGCGGATGGATTCCAGGACATAATCAAGGGGGCATTCAACCGGGTGTTCGCCGGCCTCCAGGGCAAGGCGTTTGTGTCCCATGTTTTCCAGGAGCCTAACTTCCTCCGCTAATTCTTCCTGGGTCAGTCTTCGCCTTGCAAAGGGGTTGTCCTGTTTATAACCGCAGTAAACGCAGTTGTTAATGCAGTGGTCGCTGATATATAGGGGAGCGAAGATGACTACCCGCTGTCCGTATATTTTGCTTTTTATTTCTTTTGCCGCTGCATACATTAACTGCAAAAGAGGTTCATCCTTAAGCTGCAGCAGGGCGGCCACTTCCGGCAGGGTCAGGCCTTTTGCTTTGCGGGCTTTGTCAATGATAGCCTTGATGTCCTCAATGCTTGTTTCCTGAGCAGCCTGCAATAATTTATTAATCTCTTCTTCATCAATAAAGTCCGCTGGTTGCCATTGCGACATTTGTCCTGAATTAGCCATATTAATCATCCTCCCTGATTTTGTTGAAAACTGCTTCCTTAATCTCCGGAAATGGGGACAAGGCCCGGGGCAATATGCCCATCAGGTGAGCGATTGCCACGCCGTAATTGACGATAGGCACATTGTTTATATGCGCCTGGGCAAGGCGGTACAGCATTTCCCTGGGGTTGATCATGCAGCCGCCGCAGTGGACGATCAGGGCAAATTCCCGAAGATTGTCGGGATAGCCAGTGCCGCTGGCCCATTCAAACTGCAATTCGCCGCCTGCATGCTGGCGCAGCCAGTTGGGAATCTTCACTCGTCCGATATCGTCTTCAACCCTGTGGTGGGTGCATGCTTCCGCCATCAACACTTTATCCCCTGGCCGCAGTTGATCAATTGCCTTGGCGCCCAGAGCGAGGGTGTGCAAATCTCCTTTTTGGCGGGCCAAAAGAATTGAGAATGATGTCAACAGTATATCCGGCGGTGTTGCCGCGTCTGCTTGTTTAAACACCTGGGAATCGGTAATCACCAAGGCCGGCTTTTTGTTTAAGAGCTTAAGGGTGGCTTCAAGTTCTGTTTCTTTACAAATTGTTGCCATGCAGTTGTGGTCCAGAATATCCCGCAGTGTCTGCACCTGGGGCAGAATCAGCCTCCCTTTGGGAGCCGCAGAATCAATGGGAGTAACTAAGACAACATGGTCCCCGGAAGCCAGCAAATCGCCGACAATTGGCCTTTCTTGCCATGTAAGAGGGGCATTGCGGATAATCGCCATCTTCAGTTCTTCGATGCCATAGCCGGTCGCAGCGCTGACTGGTACCGCATCATACCCTGCCATTTCTTTCGGGCTCTCGGCAGATCCCGGGCCGGCGGGAGTCAGGTCGGATTTATTAATCACAATGACCACAGGGAGGTTTTTCTCCCGGCTGCTTTTTAGAATCTCTTCTTCATAGACAGACAAAGAACAACCAGCCTCCACAACAAGCAGCACTAGGTCGGTTTTATTCAGCACTGAAAGTGAACGCTGGACCCGAAGTTTCCCCAGTTCACCCTGGTCATCCAGTCCTGCAGTATCAATAAGCACCACAGGCCCCACAGGCAAAATTTCCATGGATTTATATACGGGATCTGTGGTCGTGCCGGCAACGTCTGAAACCAGGGCGATATTCTGATTGGTGATAGCATTAATCAAACTGGATTTGCCCACATTGCGCCGGCCGAAAATAGCTATGTGCAGCCTGTTTCCTCTAGGCGTATTGTTCATCGGTTTCGCCTCGTTTCTGTAAGCAGCTAAATCCGGGCTTGGGACTGTGT
Source organism: Firmicutes bacterium UBA5496 (assembly GCA_002427015.1). Lineage (GTDB taxonomy): Bacteria > Bacillota > Proteinivoracia > UBA4975 > UBA4975 > UBA4975. Next base: position 9,023 of record DIPE01000017.1, read on the forward strand.
CCCTGCCCTTGGGCTACTGTGCGGCCAAGAGAATGTATAAAGTCAACCATGGACTGACGGCAATCCCTTTGGTTGTCATCGGGACGGTCTTTGTTGGGATAGATTTCATACAAGCTTCTGAAATCCTTGGGTGTTACATTGGGCATGATGACGTTGGCGCCACTTCGTAGGGCTTTTTCCCTGCCCTGGGCGTCAATGGTGCTTAAGGCAGTGGTTACTGGCAAGTGGGCTTGGGGCAGCAGCAGCCGCGTCAGTGCAATCATTTTTATAGTCATCTCAACGTTGCCCTGGGAGGCCCCTGCAAGGGGCGTGTGGGGATGAGGAATAAAGGGGCCAATTCCAGCCATTTCCACATCCAGTTCTTTAAGATATAGTAGGTCTTCCGCCAGTATTGCCGGCGTCTGTCCCGGCAACCCCACCATGCACCCGGAACCCACCTGGTACCCTAATTTCCTCAGATCCATGAGACAGCGTTTGCGATTGCTAAAGGTCATATCCGGATGCAACTGGCTGTATAGCAGTTCATTGGCAGTCTCATGCTTGAGCAAATACCGGTCCGCGCCGGCTTGGCGCCAGTAAAGATATTCTGCATAAGGGCGCTCGCCGCAGCTTAGGGTTACTGCCAGGTCCAGTTTCTTCAGCCTTTTTACAACCCCGGCAATCATATCTGCATCATAAAAACTGTCTTCCCCGGATTGCAGGACAACGGTTCTGTAGCCAAGCTGACAGGCAGTCAAAGCCGCCTCATAGATTTCGTCAGCGCTCATGCGGTAACGCTTGAGATTGTGATTCCCCTTACGCAATCCACAGTAGCGGCAATTCCGTTGGCAGCAGTTAGAGAACTCTATAATACCCCGAAGATGAACTTCATCGCCTACATGCTGCCTGCGAACTTGGTGGGCGGCTGCGAAAAGGTCAGAGGCGCAGGAAGATTCACAGGCTAACAAGGAAACAAGCTCATCTTTGGTCAGCTGCTGTTTAGCTAGGGCCTTGCGGATTATTTGCTGAATCTCCCGGTTCATGCAATCACCCTCTACTTTTTAGTCAGTGCGGATTTAACGCTGACTCCTTTTACTTCCCCTAATTTTCCTGTCAGGGAACCAATTTCATCAGTTGTGCCGTCAACAATCAGGGAAATAACAGCAACGTGCCGATCTCTGTAGGGAATACCCATTCTGCCGACAATGATTTCACCATGCTCGCTGAGGATGCTGTTCACTTGCGGGACAAAATCCCGGTCCTCAATCACTATTCCCACGACGCCAATACGATTTTCCATACTTTTTCTCCTTTCTAAAGATAAAAAGCTTGCCGGAAGCGCGGAAAATGCGCCAAAGCAAGCTTAAATAAGCGATTTTGTAAGCTCCCTTTCCCAGCAGGTTTCCCCTTTGGCGCAGGATATCTATCTTTTAGTGCATCCTTGGGTGGGGCTGGACTCCACCCTCAGATTGTGATTAACTTCACAATACAGCAAGTTGAACTGGTTGTCAATAAAAATAGACTTGTTAAAAAACCTTTATGTATCTGCAGTGCACGGGGAAGCCAGACTCCTCTGAGTTCCTCTAGCTGCACAGTAAGAGGAAATTATTCCAAAACTGTTGACGGCGGGAGAGTATAACTATATAATATACCTAACCTGATTAGGTATCGGAGGGGATGGATTGAATTATTCAAGTGAAATACTGCGGGGGAACACTGAAACGATTATATTGGCCATCCTCATGAAACATGATTCTTATGGTTATGAAATAATGAAAACCATCATTGAAGGCGGCAAGGGCTTATTCACTATAAAGGATGCCACAGTGTATACAGCCTTCAAGCGCATGGAGAAGGATAAATTGATTACAAGCTATTGGGGTGACGAGGATGGCAGCGCAAGGCGCAAGTATTATCGGATTACCCTAAAAGGCGAGGAAGTGTATGTTCAGAAGGTAAACGAGTGGAAAGAAATCCAAGTTGTCTTGAATAACCTGATTGGGGGCGACCTATGATGGAAAAGAAACTGAGAAAATATATCAACCGCAAATTTTTCTTATATCCGAAAACAGACAAGATCATTGAAGTCCGTGAAGAATTGTATTCCATCATGTTGGATCAATATAATGATTGCCTCGCTGCGGGAATGTCCACGGAGGAGAGTTATAAAAAAGCAATTGAAATGACCCTTGATTACAAAGAGGCCGTCAAAGAGGTGGAAACAGGCAGTTCCTTAGGCGCCCTGAAAAAGAATCTTATCGGCACCGCCTCTTTCAGCACATTTTACTTCCTGATGCTAACTGCAATCTATCTTTTTATCAGCATAGTAGTCCTCAAATCCTTTGCGATAACTTGGTTAATACCTGTTGGCGGCGCCTTCGTTTTCTTGTTTTATTTCGCAGTAAACGGATATCAGTATGCATGTTTATTTAACTTTAAAGCTTTGAAACGCTGGGGGATAGCTCTTATTTATGCCAGTTTAGTGCCGATTCTATACGTTTTCCCCTCATTGTATTTATCTGCAGTGCATTCCAAAAATGTCTGGGGTCATAGCTGGCTGATTGCGGTAATTCTAGTATTTCTATATATTGTCACCGACTATATTGCCAACAGGAAACACATTACAACGCTGGAGAGAGACATTCACCTTATGGCAGCGGGCTTGGTGCTGACAACCATCCTGTACTTAGTTGCATCCCTCTGGTTTTATCTCTGGGGCAGCGCCTGGATTCTTTATGTAGTGTATTTAGCAATTGTATCATTGGCATTTTATATCAGCGAGAAAATGGGAAGACCCTAAATCCAGTTCAGGGGGGATACACATGGGCGTAAAGGATATTTGCGTCTTTGGGGACTCAATCGGGAAGGGAGTTGTCTTGCATCCCATTACAAGCCGGTATGAGATCATCAAGCTGAATATTGAAAAGCTTTTTGGGAGAAATAAGGTTAATATCAAGAATTACTCTATGTTCGGCTGCACTGTAGCAAAAGCCTTATCCCAAATTAAGCGACATGCCTGTGAACTAACTGAGTATAGCAGCATTTTCCTGGAAGTAGGGGGCAATGATTGCGATTTTGCCTGGAATGAGATTGCCGCTAATCCGGAAAAGGAGCATACTCCGAAGACACCCCTTGGAGAGTTCAGGAGCTTATATCAACAGATGATTGAGGAAATCCGCGGCAATGGCGGCAAGCCAATCATGCTTACCCTACCCCCATTAGAACCCAATCGGTTCTTTAACTGGGTATCCAGGGGGATGAACAAGGACAACATACTGTGCTGGCTGGGGGATGTGGATATGATCTACCGCTGGCAGGAGATGTATAATATTGAGGTTATGCTGCTGGCAACCAAAATGGATGTGCCCATAATCGATATCCGCAGCGCATTTTTGCAACGCAATCGCTACTGGGATTTAATCTGTTCCGATGGCATTCACCCCAATAATGCCGGCTATGATTTGATTTATAAAACAATTGGGGAGCAGTACCTAAATCAATTCGCCGTATAGGAGGAATGTATAGGAATATGTTTTTTCAATCATCGCTAATGCAGTTTTTGCGCAGAAGGGAGAATAAGAATGAATAAATTTACGCTCACTTGCTGTTCCACAGCTGATATGCCCTACGAGTATTTCCTGGAAAGAAAAATCCCCTTCGTTTGTTTTCACTTCATGCTGGATGGGAAAGAGTATGCCGATGATTTGGGGAAAACCATTCCTTTTGCTGACTTTTACAGCAGGATTGAAGCAGGGGCAATGCCAACTACTTCTCAGGTAAGTGTGGGACAGTTTATTGACTTCTTTGAGCCTTTCTTAAAAGATGGTCAAGATATTTTACACGTTACTCTTTCCTCAGGCTTGTCCGGGTCCTATAACTCGGCTGTTGCTGCCAGGGATCAGCTCCTGGAAAAATATCCTGAACGCAAAATCATCATCGTCGATTCTCTGGGAGCCTCGTCAGGTTATGGGCTGCTCATGGATATGCTGGCGGATAGGCGGGATAAAGGCGAAGACATAGAGGCAGTATCCGCTTGGGCCGAAGAAAACAAACTCAAGGTGCACCACTGGTTTTTCTCCACGGATTTAACCCATTACAAGCGGGGGGGGCGCATTTCTGCCGCCGCCGCGATTATGGGCTCACTGCTCAATATTTGTCCCCTGTTAAATATGAGCTATGACGGGAAACTCATTCCCCGCAAAAAGGTCCGCAGCAAAAAACGCGTCATTGAAGAAATAGTGCATATGATGGAGATCCATGCAGAAAAAGGCCTGGATTATTCAGGCAAATGCTTTATCTCCAATTCCGCCTGCTATGATGATGCCCGCCAGGTCGCCGATCTGGTGGAAGCGAAATTCCCTCACTTAAACGGGCCAGTCATGATTAACAGCGTGGGCACTGTCATTGGTTCTCATACCGGTCCCGGGACTGTCGCCCTCTTCTTTGTGGGCGACAAGCGGGAAGATTAACCGGGGACGGACCTTTTTGTCGCAAAATCGACATTGGATCTCGGTGGATTGAGATTTTTTCCGCCTTTATAGGGATTGCAAAGAAATTTCCCTATACCAGAGTTTAAAGACAGTCTATAATATAAGAAAGTTTATATTTTGCGGGGGGTACTGATTAAATGAAGATAGCCCTTGTTACTGACAGCACCGCAGATTTGCCGCAGCAGCTGATTAATCAATGGAAGATATTTGTGCTTCCTTTGAAAGTAAGCTTTGGCAATCAGCACTTCTTGGACTACGAACTGACTGCTGAAGAATTTTATTCCCGTTTGGCCTCAGAATCCCAGTTGCCTACTACTTCACAGCCCTCGCCGGAGGACTTTGCCTCTGTATATGCACAAGCTCTGGCGGATTATGATGAAATCATTTCTGTCCACATTTCTTCCGGGCTCAGCGGCACCCTCAATTCGGCCCACATGGCTGCGGAAAACTTCCGGGGCAAGGTGCATCTTGTGGACTCCCGTTCAATCAGCTTAGGGATTGGTCAGCAGGTCTTGGAAGCAGCCAAGGGAATCCAAGAAGGCCTTGCAGTCCAAGCTGTGCTAGACCGAATTGCTAAGATGCGGGAAAATATGGAGACGATTTTCACCCTGGACACCCTGGAGTACCTACATAAAGGCGGCCGGATAGGAGTGGTCAAAGGAATGCTGGGAGCGCTGCTGCGCATTAAGCCCGTCATTCGCGTAAATGAGGAGGGAGTCTATGTTCCCGCCGGCATTGCCCGCAGCCGGGAAAAAGCTCTCTGTGGGATTGTCTCCGCCCTGGAGCATGCCGCCGCTGGCCGGACCGTCAAGGCCTTGGCTATCGCCCATGGGGCAGCCAAGGAGGCGGCAGATAAACTTCAGGACAAATTGGAATCCGTTTTTAATGTGCGGGCTTCTTTGTTTACCCAGGTAGGGCCGGTAATCGGGGTGCATACCGGTCCCGGCACGGTGGGCGCTTCTATTGTCTTTGCATAGGGGCTGTTGCAAGATAGGATTGCTCTTCTCCTCAGGTATATGACTAAAAGCAGGTCCGACTCAGGTGCCTCCTGTCAACTTGACAGGGGGCTTTACTATTCAATGCCCCTTTTTGACTCAATTCACCCTTTTGGGTGAGGACATTTTACCGGAGCTAAAATATAGTGTTTTATAAGGGGGTAGAGGGAATGGCGAATTATTGTTATTATTGCGGAGAAAGGACCCAAAAGGGTAAATACTGCGAAAAATGCGGCACCGATACTGATCCTTCAAGGGATGTATATTTTACCGAAGAGGAATGCGGTGACTGTGATGAGCCACTTCCCCGCTGGGCAAACTTTTGTCCCAAATGCGGCAGAAGCTTTGGCCATTATGATCCTACGGACCCTCAGCGCAAGAAAAGGTATAACCAAAGACAAATAATAGGAGGTATTATCTGGTCCTGTATCTTTTTGGCTATAGCAATTATCTTAAGTCTTGTGGAAGAAACTATTCCGCTTAAATATCCACTGGGCGCCGCGGGATTTTTTATTATCATTATCTGGCTCAATGTCATTTTTCGCTGGGAGCGAGGCCGTTTCCGGGATGGCACTATTATTGGCCACTATACTGAAAAAACCTCCCGCAGGGAGCGGGATGGCGACAAGACAAATCTTTTCGGTAGGCCTTTGTATTATGAGATTCCCGTCACTGTGTATTGTACAACCATTCGTTGGGATGACGGCAGCGAAGAAGCCAAGAAATTGGAGGATTGCGCCGCCGACCATGAGCAGCTGAAAGAGGGCAACCGCATTCGCTATTATGAAGCTTCCCGCACCTATCGCAAGTTGTAAATAAACTAAGCCCAGCTGGTAACTTTGGTCATTGGGGGGACAAAAGAATCTGGGCTGAAAGGAATGAGAGGGCATGAAAAAAAGTCTTTACATCCTTGTATGCACACTGCTTATTTTAATGCTGTTGAGCGCGCCGGCGCTGGCAGAGACAGAAGGGGACGGTTATTGGGAGCTCATCAATACAACCGATGGACAAAAAGATTATACCGACAACGAGTATAATAAGCGTTCCCTGTCCGGCTCTAATGGCAGCTGGACTATTGCCTGGGAGTATGCCGGGCCAGACGAATCGGACTGGTATGACATCCCTTATCCGAAAAACGGGGAAAATTCTACGGGCACAGGCTCTATCAGCGCCCCGCCCCAGGCTATTCGCGGGGGGCAAAAGATCAGTATTAATGTAAATGTGGCCATCAGCAGCAGCTATTCATACTTCTTTGACAGCAGTTATTATGTAATGGTATCCTTTGACGGAGATTATGTGGAACAAGGACATTGCACCGCTAGCGGCATCCGTTTTCTCTCTAGTGACCCGGAATACAAGTTTACGGATCAAGATTATATCTATGTCTGGATGTACGGCGCAAAAACCGAACGGGCCAAGAATGAACCCAACCGCCCGAAGGTCTCAACCACAGTTACAGCCACAGCCCCCTTTGGCCAAAAAGACGGCGATCTCATTGCCATCCATGCCTATTTCGGGGACGGCGGTTCAACCTGTCGGACAAAATATACTTATCAATGGCATGAATCCGGCGCGTCTGCCCTTGATTGGGATGAAATCAACGGGACAAAGAAGCCCGGCAATAAGACAAAAAAAATCCTGACAGGAATAGGCATCATTGGCGGCGGCGGGGCCATTGGCATTGCCACCACAAAAAAGATCAAGAAAAAGAAAAAAGCACAGTCCCAATGGAGCAGGCCCACAAAGAATGAAGTCCGGGAAGTCCGGGATTTTATGAGAAAGCAGGAAAAGAAGGGCGATGAAGCTGCTGGAAATCTGGCTAATCAGCTGGACAAGGTCCTGGAAGCTTCAAGAGGAACAGGCAAAATTAACGAGAGTCAGGACCATCGCTTAAGGCGCTTCCGGCGCTTATTCCAGAAATATGCCAAGGGCCAGCTGGATAACCCCTATGGCAAAGAGGTGCGGGAGCTGGAAAAAATGGATGGGGTGGACCGCTACTGGCATGATGTCAATAGCGGCATTAAGGAAACTTTTGGCGAAGTCTCCCGGGGAGACAGCGCCAAGTCAATTGTCTTCCGCGCCGGCATGGCAACCCTTACCGGCGGCGCCTCGGAAGCTGGCTGGCTGCTGCCCGAAACCTACTATACATGGAATGATGCTATTGAAGCCGGTGACAGCGATCTTAAGGCCGGGGTAAAATCCATGACCAATGTCCTTGTCAACTATGGGGGCGGCAAGGTGCAGAAATTAGGCTCGAAACTGATGCCAACCAACACTGTGGGCAAAGCCGTCAGCGAAGGCATCATCAATAAGGCCGGCAACGAGGTAAAGGATGTTGCCAACAGCGCTATCGATAAAATCAGCAAGTAACCGGTAAAGGAAGAGGAGGTAAGGAAAATGAAAAATGAAGCTGTCACTATTGCAACCCATCAAGTGGTTGCCGCAGGCAAAGGGATGGGGCTCAAGCAGAACATGCTTTCAGCTATGCTAGGCTTTTCCGACAGCGGCTCAGCTGTCACCGCTCAAGAGTCTTGGACCAAGGCGCTGCCCTCTCTTGTTGCCCCCAGGAAATATGCTGTCATTCTTACTGCAGAAAAAGGCAGTTTTGCCAAAAGCGTTAACTATGTCTGCGAAGGCAAAAACGCTGTGTTATTCAATGAAACTGATCAGGGTATGCTGAGCGCAATTCCCATGTCGTCAGAACAAGCCGAAGCCAATTTTACAGAGTTTGTCGAAGGCGCGGGGACAAAGCGGGAAATAAACCTTTCAATGTCTTATGAGGCAATGATTGCCCTTTGCGCCCTTGCGGATTCCCTATACAGGCGTTCTTTGCAGGCGCTGCTAGACAAGAATTTCCGCGCCGCTCCCCCTTCAGTAAAAGAACTGCAGGATAAGCTCAAGGAACTGTCCGCTGATACCGATGAGCGCTGGCTGACAGATTTTATCTATGCGGCTTACAACAGCCCGCGGGATGTCGATGTTCATAAGGGCATTGCTCAGCTGGCTGAGTTAGGGGTTGTAACCCTTGAGGGAGAAGACATTTTGCCCACTGAAACCGGCTGGCCTTTTCTGGCGGATTTGGCGGACAGAAGAAGCATCATCGGCGTGCAAAACTATTATTATCAAGGGGGGCAACCGGTAAGAAATACCACCGTCTTGCTGCGGACCTGCGGCCATATCTGGTTCTTTGATTGCGCAGACATATCCCTTGTTGCCAGCGTCAGCGGCAAAGAAGCAGTAAACCTGTTAAAACAGGCGCTGGCTCCCGGAGAGGAAGTTCCCGCTTATAGCCCTGAGGAGCAAACTGCAGCATCTTCTTCGCCAAGACAAGCAACAGGCAATCGCTTTTGCGCTCAATGCGGAAATCCGCTGGGGAAAGAGGCGAAATTCTGCGCCAAGTGCGGCGCCAAGCAATAGCGACAATAAAAGTGCGACAGAGGGGACG
>DIPE01000093.1:0-33489 GCA_002427015.1 Firmicutes bacterium UBA5496
GCCAAACTCAGCCATCTCTCCGTGTTTCTTATAATGGCGGAGAGAGTGAGATTCGAACTCACGGGACGGGACTGCCGTCCACTCGCTTTCGAGGCGAGCGCTTTAAGCCGGACTCAGCCATCTCTCCGCATTATCTTAGTTGTCGAAAAAAATCTTTAAGAATTTGGCTGCATTCTTTGGCCATGATACCGCCAAATGCCTCCAGATGATGATTATAACCGGATATTCTTCTCAGGTCAATAAGGGAGCCAAATGCCCCTGCCTTGGGATCGCTGGCGCCATAGTAAACTGTCTTGATTCTTGCTTGCAGGATGGCGCCGGCGCACATGGGACAGGGCTCCAGGGTCACGTAAATCTTGCAGCCATATAGCCGCCAATCTCCCAGACGCCTGGCAGCCTGCCTGATCGCAAGGATCTCGGCATGAGCAATCGGGTCCTTGTCTGCCTCCCGGCGATTGCCAGCTACAGCCAGAATTCTGTTGTCCTTATTAACAATCACAGCGCCAATGGGAACTTCCCCTATTTGGCAGGCCTGTTTTGCCGCGGCCAAGGCAACAGCCATAAACAGCTTATGGTTCATAATAATCACCCAATTGACTATGGTGCGCCCGGGAGGAATCGAACCTCCGGCACACGGTTTAGGAAACCGTTGCTCTATCCCCTGAGCTACGGGCGCAAGCAACAACAAGACTGGCCTTTGACCTTCTGTCTCTGGCCAGCATATTGGCAATGGCGTGCCCGGCAGGATTCGAACCTGCGGCCTTTTGATTCGTAGTCAAACGCTCTATCCAGCTGAGCTACGGGCACATTATGGCGGAGAGAGAGGGATTCGAACCCTCGAAGCAAGTTTAGGCTCGCTTAATCGCTTAGCAGGCGATCCCCTTCGGCCGGCTCGGGCATCTCTCCAGTCTGTTAATGGCGGAGGGGGTGGGATTCGAACCCACGGCTCTCGCGAGTCACTGGTTTTCAAGACCAGCTCCTTAAACCGCTCGGACACCCCTCCAACAGGTGACGCAAAAAATTGTAACACACCATGCTGCCTAAGTCAATGAAACAGTAAACCAATAAGGCTAATAACGATTTATTCTTATCCCGATTTTTTATTTTACACTAAAAAATTGACTTATGCAAACCGAAAAATTGTCTTTATTGATGTTTTTTTCCTAGAATTGGCCGGGCACAGTTGTGCCCGGCCTTGAACTTATTATTCTTCAGAAGTTGCTTTCTTGTGTTCAGCGATTATTTTTTCGGCGATATTTGCAGGCACTTCCTCATAATGGGAGTATTCCATGTTGAACTCGCCTCTTCCCTGGGTCATTGAGCGCAAGTCCACAGCATATCCATACATCTCGGCAAGGGGAACCTGGGCCCTGATAACCTGGGTTCCGTCTGTTTGTGGATCCATGCCGGCCACCCGCCCCCGGCGGGAGGGCATGTCTCCCATAATATCGCCCATGAAATTTTCTGGCACTTTCACTTCTACGTTGTAGATTGGCTCTAACAAAATGGGATTGGCTTCCTGCAGGCCTTTTTTATAAGCCAGGGATGCAGCAATTTTAAAGGCCATTTCCGAAGAGTCAACATTGTGGTAGGAACCGTCTAAGAGTGTAGCCCTGATATCCACTGCGGGGAATCCCGCCAAAATGCCTTCTTCCATGGCTTCTATCAGGCCCTTTTCCACTGCGGGTATATAGTTTCTGGGCACTGACCCGCCAAAGATTTTGTCGACAAACTCGAATTGTTCTCCACGAGGCAAGGGTTCGAAGTTAATCTTGACATGGCCGTACTGGCCGCGGCCGCCAGATTGTTTTTTATGCTTTCCTTCCACCTCAGCGGAACCTTTGATTGTCTCCTTATAAGGGATCTTGGGCTTTGTAAGGTCTACATCGACGCCAAATTTTTTCGCCAGGCGGCTGACGATAATTTCCAGGTGAGTGTCACCCATGCCATAAATCAAGGTTTGTTTGGTCTCGATATTGCGCTCCACCCTAAAGGTGGGATCCTCTTCCAGGAACTTGGCTAAGCCGGCGCCTACCTTTTCTTCGTCATTTTTGGATCTGGGCTCTACAGCAAAGGATGCCATGGGGATAGGATAATCAATCCCCTGCATCTTGTACTTGTTGTCTTTATCGCCCAGGGTATCGCCTGTATTGGTATCCCCGAGCTTGGCTATGGCGGCAATGTCGCCCGTAATGGCCTTGGTAATTGGGATTTGAGTTTTGCCCCGGAACAGGAACAGCTGTCCCACACGTTCAGTTTTTTCCTTGTTGAGGTTAACGGCCTGGGTATCTGAGGCCAGTTCGCCGCTGTACACCCGGAAGAAGCTGACTTTGCCCACAAAGGGGTCTGCCATTGTCTTAAAGACCAGAGCCCGGAACGGTTCCTGTGCCCCAGCCGGAATTTCGATTGTCTTGCCCTCGGCATCTAGGGCCAGGGCTTTATCTGCAGGAACGGGAGCTGCAAAGACCAGAAAATCCAGAAGCTGGGGAATGCCGATGCCCTTCACTGCTGAGCCGCAGAGCACCGGGTATAATTTGGCCCCGGCGACTGCCTGCTGCACTCCCGAGATAATTTCTGCGCTGGTCAGCTCCTCGCCTTCCAGGTACTTGAGGGTCAGTTCATCGTCGGTTTCTGCTGCTATTTCTACAAGCTGTTCCCGGTATTTTTCCGCCTCGCCCTTAAGATTATCGGGAATATCTGCAGCTTGGAATTTATCCCCGGAATACATAAAGGCCTTCATCTGCAAGATATCGACGACGCCCTTAAAGTCCTCTTCGCTGCCAATGGGCAGCTGGACAGGAACGACATTAGAGCCGAAATGCTCCCGGGCCTCAGCCAGGGTTTTCTCAAAGTTGGCATTTTCTCTGTCCAATTTGTTCATGAAAATAATCCTGGGAAGAGCTTCTTTGTCTGCTAGGTTCCAAACTTTCTCTGTGCCTACTTCTACCCCTGAGACTGCGCATAAGGTGACGAGCCCTGTTTCGACTACCCGCAGGGAGCTAATGACTTCGCCGACGAAGTCAAAGTAACCCGGAGTGTCAATAAAATTCAGGCGGCAATCTTTCCACTCTACTGGGGCAATGGCGGCATTAATGGTTATCTGCTTTTTGATTTCATCAGCGTCATAATCAGTGGTGGTAGTGCCATCTTCCACCCTGCCTATCCTCTGAATTGCACCGGAATAATAGAGCATGCTTTCGGTCAAAGTTGTCTTTCCGGAACCACCATGTCCAATAATGCTGATATTGCGCAGTTTATCGGTGCTATAGTTCTTCACAACAATCTCCTCCTCACAATTGGTGCCAGTCCATCTTTGTGTAATAACTTCGACTTGGAATAAAAAAAATCCTGCATCTCTTCTAATATAGCATATTCTTTATCACTTCTGCCGCATTCTCCAAGCGCTGCCCTGGTATTTTTTCCACCCAGGCTGGGAAAATGCTGGTTTTGTCCAAGTTATGCAAGGAATATACCTTTGGATCGATGGGGCCCTGCAAGTCTTCCCATTCCAGGGGAAAGGACAGAGTGGGAGTGGGTTGGGGGCGTAAACTGTATGCCGAAACTATGGTCTGTCCCCTGGCGTTCTGCATGTAGTCCAGGTAAATTTTCCCTTGCCTGTGGTTGATGCTCCTTTCTAAAGTAGTCCACTGGGGAAAGGCCTGGTGAATTACCCGACAACAGGCATGGATGAAATCCCGCGCTTGTTGATATGTATATAGCGGCGCCAGAGGCACAAAGACCTGCAAGCCGGTAGCTCCCGAAGTCTTCACCCGCCCAATGAGTCCAAGTTTTTGCAGCAGTTCGCCTATAGCGTGGGCAACCTGACGCACTTCGTCAATTCCATACTTCTCCATTGGATCCAGATCAAAAACAGCATAGTCCGGGTGATCAAGGCTGCCAACACTTGAAAGCCAGGGATGAAATTCGATTACACCCAAATTCGCCAGCCACACCAAGGTTGGCAAATCCTCTATGAGCACATAACTGGTTGCCTTGCCGCTCTTCCCTTGCAGCGTAAAAGTCTTCACCCAATCCGGAGCATTGTCAGGGCAATTTTTTTGGTAAAACCCGTGGCTCCGGACTCCATGGGGAAACCTTTGCAGGGAAACCAGCCTGCCTTTTAGACAGGGCAGCAGCAAGGGAGACACTTTAATATAATACTCCAGCATCTGCCCCTTGGTGGTTCCAGTGCTGGGCCAAAGCACCTTGTCCGGATTGGAAATTCGCACTTGTCTGCCCTGAATATCAAGGTAAGGCAAATTCTTTCTCCTCCAACACTAATGTTTTCAGGACCGGCGCTCTCACTGTTAGGGATTCTGTCCATTCCATATACTCAATTTCAGCCTGCAGCAATGGCCTGACCCAATGGGATGTCTTTAACTTGACCGGCGCTTGTACCGCCGGTTGGGGGATGGCCAGAGGCTGCAAAAGTTCCTGGAGCATCTTTATGCTGCTCTGGCTGAGACCGCTTGCAACCCCCCCGGCAAACTCTATTCCCTGGCCGAAATCAAAGCCCAGGAGCAGAGAGGCCAGCTTGCCTTGATTGGTGGTATAGCCCACAATCCAGAATATTCCTTTTTGCCGGTGTTTGATTTTCTGCCACTCAGGAGATTTCCCAGGACGGTAAGGGCTAGCCAAATCTTTGGCCACAATGCCTTCCCAGCCCTTTTCTCCGGTCAAGTAAAACAATTTGCCCCCGTTACTAAAATTATCTATTACCGAGACGGGGCCCTGAGGCAATTCAATGCTGGCCAGGGCCGCTTGCCGGCTTGCTAAAGGCTGAGGACGCAAATCCCTGCCTTCAAGGCAGAGGATGTCAAAGATTACGTAGGCAATCGGCGGCGCCCCCGGCCCGGGCCGCAAGGCAAAATTGCGGCGCAGAATCAAGGAAAAATCAGGTTTGCCATTGCGTATGGCCACTAATTCGCCATCAAGGATTGTGGGTTGCGGCAAAATATTTCCCAGGCAATTTAACTCCGGGAAAGCAGTGGTTTTTAGCTTGCCCCCTTTATTCTGCAGGGTGACTTCGCCCTGGCGGATGAAGGCCAGCATTCTCACTCCATCCCATTTTACTTGGTACACATAATTTACCAGCTCTGGCACGCCTGTGGCCAACACAGGCTCCATAACCCTAACCTGGCCCGGTTCCATTAACCCACCCGGCCTTTTTTGGCCTTTTCCGGAGGCATAGGGGTAAATCTTTCTTTTTCAATAGCCTCAAGGCTCGCCCGCAGTGATTCCATCAAATCAGTCACTTTCTCTGCGGGTGGGGCTACAGAGGGCGCAGGCTGTTCCCCCGCCAGCTTTACTTGAATCAAATCCAACAATGCCTTGCGATAATCATCGCTATATTTTTCGGGAGCAAAATCTGCAGTCATACTCTCCACCAGCTGGGTGGCCATGTTCAACTCCCGCTCTTCTGCAGCCAACTCCCGGTCAATGCCCGGGACCTCCAGCTGGGATCTGACCTCATCGGGGTATTTCATGGTCTCCATCACCAATACATCTTTATAGATTCTCAGAGCTGCCAGAGCCTGTTTTGAGCGGATGACCACTTTTGCTACCGCCACGCGGCCACTGTTTTTCAGGGCGCTGACCAACAGATTATATGCTTTTTTCCCGGTTTCTTCTGGGCCAAGAAAATAGCTTTTTTCGTAGTAGATGGGATCTATTTCTGCCAGCCGGCAAAAATCTAGGATGTCGATAGTGCGCGTCTTTTCGGCAGGAATCGACTCAAAATCCTCATCCCTCATCACTATGAAGCTGTCCTTTTGATATTCATACCCCCTGACAATCTCTGCCCAGTCCACCTCCTGCTTGCAGCGGGGACATGTTCGCTGGTATTTCAGAGGTGTATTACATTTACTGTGGAGGTATTTAAACTTTATGGATTTGTCTTCACTGGCGGCGTACATCTTTACCGGGATGTTGACCAGGCCAAAGCTGACGGCGCCTTTCCAAACCGGCCGCATACTAATCCCCCCTTGTCTTTTCTTTATATTGCCCGCATTTGAAGATAAATAAAAGAGTCCCCAGCCGGGGACTCGCACTTTTATTCTTCCTCATCTTCCGGGACTAAGCTGGCTACAGCCACCACCGCATCGCCGGTATCCAATTTGATCAATTTTACTCCTCGGGCCGGCCTGAGCAAGATCGAGATTCCATCGACTTTTTGCCTGATGAGCACGCCTTTTGCGGTGACAATCATCAAGTCATCATCGGGAGTGACTATTTTGCCTGCAACCAAACTGCCGCTCTTGTCAGTAAGGCCGATAGATTTTACTCCCTTGCCTCCCCGGGCCTGGGCTTTAAATTCAGTGGTTTCTACCCGCTTGCCAAATCCCTCTTCGGTAATCAGCAAAATGTGGCCTTCCTGGCCCAGGGCAACCATCTCTACCAGCTCATCCCCTTTGCCCAGCCTGATGCCTCTAACGCCACGGGCGATGCGGCCCATGGGACGTATGTCCTCTTCATTAAAGCGAATGGCAAGTCCGTCCCTGGTAAAGAGCATAATCTCCTGATCCCCGCTGGTCAGCCTGACGCCGACAAGCTCATCTTTCTCCATCAGCTTGGTGGCGATGAGGCCGGAGCGCAGATTGGTGTCAAACTGATCCAAGCTGGTCTTTTTCACAAACCCGGTCCTGGTGGCCATCACCAAATAAATATCCGGTGAAAATTCCTGGACTTGAATGACTGCGCTGATCTTTTCACCAGGCCGCAAGGGAATGATGTTTATCAGGGCTGTGCCCCGGGCATTTCTGCTGGCTTCAGGGATTTCATAGACCTTTTTGCGGTACATCTGGCCATAGTTTGTGAAAAAGAGGATGTTCTTATGGGTTGAAGTGATGAAGAGGTGGGTGACAAAATCATCCTCCCGCTTATTTAAAGCGGCTACACCCCGCCCACCCCGGTTTTGGCTGCGATAGGTGTTGACAGGAATTCGTTTGATATAGCCCTGATGGGTAATGGTAATCACTACATCTTCATCGGCAATTAAATCCTCGATTTCAAATTCCCCATCCTTATTGACCACTCTGGTCCGGCGCTGATCTCCGTGTTTCTTTTCGATGTCCAGGAGCTCTTCCTTAATAATGGCATCGATTTTTTTCGGGTCAGCCAGGATCTCTTTAAAGATGCGAATTTTTTCGGTGAGTTCGTCGAATTCCTGCTGGATTTTCTCTCTTTCCAGACCTGTCAGGCGATGGAGGCGCATATCAAGAATGGCCTGGGCCTGTATCTTGCTTAGGGGCAAATTGGCCATCAGGTTGACTCTGGCCTCTTCGGCATCTTGAGACTTGCGAATGATTGAGATTACCAGGTCTAGATTATCCAGGGCGATTTTAAAGCCCGCAAGGATATGGAGCCTTTCTTCCGCTTTATTTAAATCATACTGTGTCCTGCGGGTGATAATTTCTTGCTGATGAACCAGATAATAATAGAGCATTTCCCGCAAGGTGAGAACTGCAGGGTGATTGTTGACCAGGGCCAGCATATTGATGCCAAAGCTCTGCTGCAGCTGGGTGTACTTGTATAAATGATTGAGAACAATATGGGGGTTTGCGTCCCGCCGCAGCTCAATAACCACCCTCATCCCCTGGCGGTCTGTTTCATCCCGGAGGTCTGTAATACCTTCCAGTTTCTTGTCCCGGACCAAGTCAGCTATTTTTTCGATGAGTCTGGCCTTATTTACCTGGTAGGGCAACTCGGTGATGATCAGGATTTGCTTGCCGTTGGCCAGGGTTTCAATCCGCACTTCTCCCCGCAAGGTAATGGAGCCCTTGCCTGTGGTATATGCTTTTTTAATTCCTTCCCTGCCCAAGATTATGCCTGCGGTGGGAAAATCGGGCCCTTTGACATATTTCATCAGCTGTTCACTAGTGATGTCGGGGTTATCAATCATAGCGTTAATCGCTGCCACCACTTCACCCAGGTTGTGAGGGGGAATATTTGTTGCCATGCCCACTGCTATGCCGGCAGTGCCATTGACCATAAGATTGGGAAAGCGGCTGGGCAGCACTTTGGGCTCTTGGAGAGTCTCATCAAAGTTGGGCATAAAATCCACGGTTTCCTTGTCAATATCCGCCAGCATCACCGTGGCCAGCTTAGTCATGCGCACCTCTGTATACCTCATGGCGGCAGCGGAATCCCCGTCCACAGAACCAAAGTTTCCGTGTCCGTCTACCAGGGGATACCTGATGGAGAAATCCTGGGCCATTCTCACCATAGTGTCATATAAAGCCACGTCACCGTGGGGATGGTACTTACCAAGGACTTCACCGACAATTCTCGCGGATTTTTTGTATCCCTTTGTGGGGCTGAGCCCCAGCTCGTTCATTGCATAAAGTATCCGCCGGTGCACCGGCTTTAATCCGTCCCTGACATCCGGCAGGGCCCGGGCTGTAATAACACTCATGGCGTAGTCCATAAAGGACTGTTTCATTTCGGTGCTTACTTCTCTGGGCAGAATTTTACCGTGAGTAAACTCTTTCATGCGGCTCTCTCCTAGACGTCAAGATTTTTGACAATGCTTGCGTGTTTTTCGATAAACTCGCGCCTTGGTTCCACCTTGTCCCCCATGAGGACATTAAACATGTCATCAGCCATGATGGCGTCTTCAAGGGATACACGCAGCAGTGTCCTAGTTTCAGCGTTCATAGTAGTATCACTCAGCTGATCGTAATTCATTTCCCCCAAGCCCTTATAGCGCTGGATGACGATGCCATCCCGCCCGATTTCATCTAAGG
Organism: Firmicutes bacterium UBA5496; assembly: GCA_002427015.1. Classification (GTDB taxonomy): domain Bacteria; phylum Bacillota; class Proteinivoracia; order UBA4975; family UBA4975; genus UBA4975. The sequence continues at coordinate 8,745 of DIPE01000093.1, forward strand.
CGTTCTCCAGTTCTTTGTCTGAGTAGAGGTATTTCTCCATTTTGCCTTTTTTGACCAGGAAGAGGGGCGGCTGAGCGATGTAAATATAGCCGGCCTCCAGCAAAGGCCGCATATAGCGATAGAAAAAGGTCAACAGCAAGGTGCGAATATGGGCGCCGTCCACGTCAGCGTCAGTCATGATGATGACTTTGTGGTATCTGGCCTTGGATAGGTCAAATTCTTCGCCGATGCCGGTCCCCAAGGCTGTGATAATCGTCCTGATTTCTTCATTGGCCAGTATCTTTTCCAAGCGGGCCTTTTCTACATTGATGATCTTGCCCCTTAAGGGGAGAATGGCTTGATTGCGCCGGTCCCGTCCCTGTTTGGCGCTGCCGCCTGCGGATTCACCTTCGACGATGAACAGTTCGGCCATGGCGGGATCCTTGACGCTGCAATCAGCCAGCTTGCCCGGCAGTGAAGAAATCTCCAAGGCGTTTTTCCGCCGGGTCAGTTCCCGAGCCCGTCTGGCTGCTTCTCTTGCCCGGGAAGCAGAAATAGACTTATCTAATATCCGGCGGGCAACAGAGGGGTTTTGCTCCAAAAAGAAATTGAGCTCATCGCTGGTGAAGGAATCCACAATGCCGCGCACATCTGTATTCCCAAGTTTGGTCTTGGTCTGACCTTCAAACTGAGGATCGTGGAGCTTGACGCTGATGATAGCGGTAAGTCCTTCACGAATATCTTCACCTGTAAGGTTGGAGTTTCCATTTTTGAGCATGTTGTTTTTGCGGGCATAGTCATTAATGACTCTGGTCAGGGCAGATTTAAAGCCAATTTCATGGCTGCCCCCTTCTTGGGTGTTGATATTGTTGGCAAAAGAAAAGATATTCTCTTGATAGCCATTATGATACTGCATGGCAAATTCCACGGCCACGTCATCGCGGGTTCCCTCAAAATAGATGATCTTTTTGTGAATAACATCTCGGTTCTTGTTGAGAAACTCAATATAGGAGCGCAGGCCCCCATCAAACTTGTACTTATTGCTTTCACCGCTGTTTTCATCAACGAAAACCAGTTCCAGGCCCTTATTTAAAAAAGCCAGTTCACGAATTCTCTGGTTGAGGATGTTATAGTCAAACTCTATTTCCTCAAATATTTCCGGATCCGGGGAAAAGGTCACCTTTGTTCCGGTCTTTTTGGTTTTTCCCGTGACCTTAAGCTCAGAGGCCTTGATGCCCCGTTCAAAGCGCTGGAAGTATACTTGTCCACCTGTATACACTTCCACCTCCAGCCACTGGGAAAGGGCATTGACTACAGACACCCCGACTCCATGCAAACCGCCGGAAATTTTATAGCCGGAGCCGCCGAATTTTCCCCCGGCGTGAAGCTTGGTCATTACCAGCTCTAGAGCGGGAACGCCAGTTTGAGGATGAATGCCCACGGGGATGCCGTGACCGTTATCAACTACCGAAACCACATTCTCTTTATGCAGTGTAATCACTATTTTATCGCAGCGGCCGGCAAGGGCCTCATCGATGCTATTATCCATAACTTCATAAACCAAGTGATGGAGTCCCTTGGGGCCGGTAGAGCCAATGTACATACCGGGACGCTTGCGCACCGGCTCCAGTCCTTCCAACACTTGAATTTGTTCTGCCCCATATGTGTCTTTTTTCATAGCTGCACCTCCGACAGTCGCATTAATTTAGTCTGCCCTTGATAATACCCTGTTCCCCAAGGCAATGTAATTTTCCCATCGCCGCACCAGGGTTGCCCGGGACACAGGAGTAAGGAATATCTTGCCGTCTGTTATCACAATTGATTTTGTCTTGCCCTCAAGGATTACCACCTGACTGTTCCATTCGGAAAATGTCAGGAACTCCTTAAAGGAATCAAATTCCGATAGCCGGTAATCAAAGATGCCGATAATATCTCCTCCATACACCGAAACCTCTGCGCCCAAGTGCAAAAACATGTAATCAAATCCTTTCACTGATCCTGCCTGCATCAATCCAATATGGAGTGACCATTGCCTTTGGCGGTAAAGGCTCGGCGCTGGAGATAAATGTCTGCACCCTGTCTGTCAAATATTCCAGGAGCAGATTCTTTCTGTCATCATCTAACTCAGAAAACACATCGTCCAAGAGGAGCAAGGGATATTCGTTGGTCTCTGCTTTAATGAGTTCAATCTCTGCAAGTTTAACAGACAGGACAGCTGTTCTCTGTTGTCCCTGGGAACCAAAGGCCCTTAAGTCAGAACCATTGATGATGAAAGAAAAATCATCTTTATGAGGCCCTACCAGAGTTGATTTATACCGCTGTTCCTGCAGCCTTGATTCTGCATATCTATCCAAGATCTCCTGACGGGAAAGACCGGGGCCAATAGACCAATTATACTTTAAATTCAGCTCCTCCATATTGCCGCTAAGTTTTCTGTGTTTCAGCCGGGCTAGAATGCTGAGTTTTTGCAGGTAGTCATTTCTATGTTCGGCAATCGGCCCAGCAAACTCGGCAAGTTTTTCTGTAAGGACCTGTAAGAGTATTTTGTCCTGAACCCTGGATTTAAGGAGGGCATTGCGCTCCCGCAAATACTTTTTATAATTGCCCACGGCATAACGATAGGCTTTGCTGATCTGGCCGATTTCCAGATCAAGAAAACGCCGCCTTGCAGACGGTCCCCCTTTCACCAAGTAGAGGTCCTCAGGCATAAAAAAGACTGTATTTAACAGCCCGGAAACCTCTGCCAGGCGCTGCAGGGGAATGCCGTCAATCTTGTTCGCCCGCCTGCCATCACGAGCGCCTCCCATTTCAATGGTGTTTTTTATCTCTCCTCTGCAGAGTTCGCCTTTGAGATAAAAGTATTTGCCGCTCCAATTAATTAATTCTTCAATTTTTGCAGTGCGGGGGGACTGGCCGCAGGATAAGAAGTATATCGCTTCCAGTAAATTCGTCTTTCCTTGACCATTATTTCCTAAAAACAGGTTAATACCCGGGGAGAAACACACTTTTGTTTCTTTATAGTTTCGCCAGCCCTTGATGGAAATTGTTTTTAGATACATAGTCTCACCTGGTTATCTTAAAGACAGCCTCGTTGACTTGTATGACATCCCCTGCATGTATTTTTTTCCCCCTCTGTGCAGTGGCTTCACCATTTACTGCGATTAAATTAGCGGCAAGAAAATCCTTTGCCTGGCCACCGGTATCTATCAGGCCTGCGAATTTAAGAAACTGACCCAGGGTTATATACTCAGTGTGAATTTTTATCTGCATGCTCTCTCCTAACTTACCCGTACCGGCAATACAAGATGAAGGTGGTTATGCTCGCCCACAGGGCGAATCATACAGGGACTGAATTCGCCGGTCAAGTCAATGTTAACTTCTTTGTCCTTAATATTTTTAAAACAGTCTAAAAGCAGGCGCACATTGAACCTGATTTCCACTGCCTCTCCTTCTACGCCGGCGTTGACAAAATCATCGATGGTGCCGATATCCTGACTAAAAGCTAAGAGTTTTATCCCATTATCCCGGATATCAAGTTTAACAAGGTAATTGCCCCCATCCCGGACCAAAATCTCTGCTCTCTCTAAAGCTGCGGTAAAGGCATCGGCGTTGACTACTGCTGCGGTTTTAAAATTAGTGGGAATTATTTGTTGGTAAGGAGGGTATTTGCCTTCCACCAGGCGGGAGGAGAGAACCAAGCCATTCATGTCAAAGGCTATGCTGGAATTATCCACATAAACAGCTACTTCCCGATCCAGATCAGGCTCAAGAATCTTAATCAGCTCTTGAACTGCCCGGCCGGGGATTATCGCCTTAAGCTCTTGGGTTTCTTCGGTAACTGCCTGCCTAAAAGCAAGACGGTGCCCATCGGTAGCGATAAACTTTAACTTGCCCCCCTCAATTTCCATAAGCAAGCCGGTTAAAACCGGCCTGGTATCTTCCCTGGCCATGGCAACTTCCGTCTGAGTGAGCATTTCCCGCAATAGTCCTTCTTTGACTGCGATGTTAACAGCGCCCTCTTTTACAGTGGGCAAGTTGGGAAATTCTTCGGAAGCAAAACCCGATAACTCAAATTTAATTTGGTTACAATTTATACGTACCCTCAGGGGGTTTTCCGGATCGGTTGTAATCTCAATCAAACCGTCAGGCAGCTTTCTGACAAACTCTGTAAGCAGTTTTGCCGGCAGGACAATTGCTCCATGTTCCACTACCTTTGTTTCCACCTGACAGGTTATGCCGAATTCTAAATCTGTAGCACTTAAGATTAAGCCATGTTCTCCTGTTTCAAACAAAATTCCCTTGAGGTTTGGCAGCGGGGATTTAAGTGCAACTGCTCTTTGGGCCAAACCCAAGGCTGCAGCCAGTACGCTTTTTTCGCAAACTATATTCATCATTTTCCCTCCACGCGGAATATTTTTTTTGTCTATATAATATATTTATATTTGTACTCGTAGTCTTATTAATGGCCTGTGAATTTGTGGATATATGGGCTTTTGAATTCTTCCCCAGGCCTTTTCACTTGGGAACAAACTGTGGAAAAAACCAATAATCTCTCCACATTATCCACATATCCACAAATTAGCTGCGCAAAAGTTTTTTTATTGCTTCAACTTGATGGGCAATATTTGGGTTGGTTTCGATGCTGGAGCGGACCTTATCCTGGGCATGCATAACTGTGGTATGATCCCGGCCGCCAAATTCTTCGCCTATCTTAGGCAAAGACAGATCCGTCAGCTCCCGGCAGAGATACATGGCTATTTGTCTTGGGTGCGCCACAGCGTTTGTTCTCTTTTTAGTTTTCATATCCTCAATGCGCAAATTAAAATACTCCGCAACTATCTTTTGGATTTTTTCCACATTCACAGGTTCATCTTCGGCGCTGGGCAACAGGTCTTTAAGGGTTTTTTCAATGAGAGATTCGTCAATCTCCTGGCCAGTCATGGAAGAGTAGGCTTTGATTCTGGTCAAGGCTCCTTCCAGCTCGCGAATATTAGTAGTAATTTTATTTGCCACCAGCAGAATATTGTCATCGCTGATATTGATATTTTCTATTGCCGCTTTCTTGCGCAGAATAGCCGCGCGAGTCTCTAAATCCGGTGGCTGGATATCGGTAATCAAGCCCCACTCAAAGCGGGAGCGAAGCCTGTCTTCCAGTGTGGGGATTTCTCGAGGCTGCCGGTCACTAGAGATGATAATTTGTTTATTATTTTCATGGAGGGCGTTAAAAGTGTGGAAGAATTCTTCCTGGGTGGATTCTTTGCCTGCAAGAAATTGAATGTCATCGATGAGGAGCACGTCAATATTGCGGTATTTATTGCGAAATTCACCAGTGCGGTTATCCCGGATAGAGTTGATAAATTCATTGGTAAACTTTTCTGTAGAGAGATACACTACTTTAAAGCTGGGATAATGCCTGTGGACGAAATGTCCGATGGCATGCATAAGGTGGGTTTTGCCCAGGCCGACACCCCCATAGATAAAGAGGGGGTTATAGGCTTTGGCCGGTGCTTCCGCCACAGCCAGGGCGGCGGCATGAGCAAATCTGTTGCTGTTGCCGATGACGAAGGATTCAAAAGTATATTTGGGATTGAGTTGGGCAGAGCTAATTTCATCTCCCCTGGCAAAAGGTTCAGCCATTTTTGTGGCTGAGCCCACGATGAATGTGACATGAATTCTAGAGCCGGTGACTTCCTGTAGTACATCGCAGATTAACTGGGAGTATCTGTTTTCCAGCCATTCTTTCACGAAATCAGTAGGCACGCCGATTACCAGATTATCGCCGATTCTACTGAGAGCCTCAGTTTCTTTGAGCCAGGTTTCAAAACTCGGACCGCTGATTCTCTGTTCAATTAGTTCCAGGGTTTTATTCCAGATATCTTTGAGCTCATTCACAGATAAGACCTCCTATGCAGGCAAATAAATAAAAATGTGGATAACAGGGGCGTTACTTATCCACAGTTCTTGATAAAGAGTATGTATTTTCCGGAAACTTTCCCCGGGGATATTGTGTATGAAGGCCAAGGGGATGGGCAAGTTATCCACATATTTATTAACAAGTTGTTAGTAACTGTACCCTTAATGTTGCTTTCAGGCCTGTTAATATCTAGTTTATCAAAATTATCCCCAGCCTGCAAGATAATTAATCCACATATCCCCAAATACATATTTCGTTTTTCTTGACGGTACAATGGTTTTAGGGTATAATTTCCGTCAGTGCAAATTAAGGGGGTGGACTCTATGAAAATGACCTACCAACCCAAAGTCAGGCAAAGATCAAAAGTGCATGGTTTTCGTGCCCGCATGGCCTCCACAGCCGGCAGAAATGTTATTAAGCGTCGTCGCCGCAAAGGCAGAAAACAACTGACAGCGTAAAAGGCCCAATACGCGGCCTTTTTGCGCCCTTAGGCTCATGCTACAAAAAGCTAATCGTTTAAAAAAATCGACGGATTTCCACAGAGTATATAAGCACGGTGCATATGTTGTTGCCAGGCAAATGGTCATATACTATTATCCCCTTAATAATGATGGAATAAGAGTGGGTTTTGTCGCAAGCAAAAAAGTCGGAAAAAGCGTTGAGCGCAGCCGCTGCAAACGCTTGCTCCGTGAATCCTTGCGCCGGCAGCTTCCCTTTTTGGTCCATGGCTATGATTTAGTGGTTGTTGCCAGACCTCCTTTGCGGGAAGAAGACTTTTCCAGCGTTTACAAGGTTATGGCCAGGCTGCTGCGCAAAGCCAGGCTCTTGCGGGAAGAGCCATGAGTAAAATCGCCATTGTTTTGATCAAGGGTTATAGGCGCTTTATCTCTCCTTTCCTTGGCCAAAACTGCAGATTTCGGCCAACTTGTTCTGAATATGCCATTCAGGCTTATGAGAAGTATGGATTTTTTAAAGGATCGTACCTCACCCTGCGCCGGCTATTGCGCTGTCATCCCTTTTGTGCCGGTGGTTATGATCCTCTAAAATAACTGGGGGGATTTATAGTGGACTTTTTAAAGAATATTTTTGCCCAGATCTTGATTTTCTTCTACAATATCACCGCCGATTACGGACTAGCAATTATTCTGCTGACTTTGCTTGTGAGATTGGTTACTTTACCTTTGTCAATAAAGCAGATTAATTCCACCCGGGCCATGCAGAGAATTGCTCCCGAGCAAAAAAAACTGCAGGAAAAGTATAAAGATAACCCGGATAAACTGAACAAGGAATTAATGGAACTGTATAAAGTCAATAAAGTCAGTCCTTTTGGCGGCTGTCTGCCTTTGCTTATTCAATTTCCTGTGCTCATTGCTGTTTTTGCTGTTTTAAAGGATCCTAAGATTATGTATGATGCCATCCCAGGCTTCAGTCCGCTTTTTGCCGGCGTCATCGACCTGAACAAATCCTTTGCCGAACTAATCAAAGAAGGCACAGGGGTCACCGCTTATGTTATCCCTGCCATCATTCCGGTATTGTCGGCTGTAACCACTTATTTTCAATCCAAGCTGATGACTGCCGGACAGAAAACCGAGGCCCCGGGCATGGGAACCATGACTATGCTCATGCCCCTGATGATTCTTTTCTTTGGCTATAGCTTGCCTCAGGGCTTGCCTTTGTACTGGCTGGTGGGTAATATCTTTCAGATTGTCCAAAACCTGATTTTTAACCGGCCAGCAGCTGTCGCAGAACAAGGAGGCGAAGAGCAGTGAAGGAAGTCACTGGCACCGGCAAAACTGTTGAAGAAGCAATCCAGGTTGCCCTGACTGAGTTAAATATTAACAGGGAAGATGCCGATATCACTATTGTCGAGCTGCCTACCAAAGGTTTGTTGGGAATTCTGCCGGGGAAAAATGCCGTGGTGCATGTGCGTGAACAGTTTGATCCTGTGTTGTTTGCAGCCGATTGGATGGAGCATATCTTAGAGAAAATGCGGATTAATGCCCGGGTTGGCGTCAGGTTTCAGGATGAGCGGATTGAACTTGATATTACCGGCAATAATATGGGTGTTTTAATTGGCAGGCGGGGACAAACTCTTGATGCCCTGCAGTATATCACCACCTTAGCCGTCAATAAAAAAACCGCTGATTTTGTGCCTGTGCAAGTAGATGCTGGCGGTTACAGAGAAAAACGCCGCCAGACCATTCAAAAGAATGCCCTGGCCGCCAAACAAAAGGCAGTCAAGTCAGGGCGCAAAATCGCCCTTGAGCCCATGAGTCCCGCAGAGCGCCGCTTGGTGCACATGGCTCTTAGCGACGACACCGATGTTGTAACTTACAGCATCGGCGAAGAACCTGGGCGCAGAGTTGTTATAGACTTGAAGCGAGATTAACCGGCCAAGGGGCCGGTTGTTGTTTTTCCGGGTTTTTTTATGCTAGTATACTGGCAAAGGGAGGGCTTGTAATGTATATCCTGGATACAATTGCTGCTATTGCTACCCCCCCGGGTATGGGCGGGGTGGGCATCATCAGAATAAGCGGTGAGCAGGCCCTTGCCCTCGGGGCGAAGCTTTTTACGCCTAAGGGCAAGGCCGCCTTTTCCCCTGGCAGGATGTATTATGGCGATTTTACCGATCAAAAAGGGAAACATATTGATACTGGTTTATTTGTCTGGTTCAAGTCCCCCCGATCTTTTACCGGCGAAGATATAGTGGAGTTTCACTGTCATGGGGGCATAGTAGTGCTTCAGACCATGCTCCGGGCCTTGTTGGACCAGGGAATTCGCCATGCAGAGCCAGGTGAATTCAGCAAAAGGGCGTTTCTCAATGGGCGGATTGATTTGGCCCAGGCCGAATCAATCTCTGACCTGATAAGCGCCAGCTCTGACAAAGCTGCCGAAATCGCCCGCTCCCATTTCCGGGGAAGATTGTCGGCAGCCATTGAAGAGATCAGGGAGCAGGTTATCTCTGTTTTGGCATGGATTGAAGCCGAGATTGATTATCCCGAAGCTGAGCTGGATTCTTTTGGCCGGGACAAGGCGGCGGCAACGCTGGCACAACAAATTACAGTTTTAGAAGGCTTGCAGAGTACATATCAGGAGGGCAAAATCTATCGAGATGGTGTTGTTACTGTAATTTTAGGCAGCCCCAACGTTGGCAAATCTTCGCTCCTCAACATCCTGACCGGGGAGGAAAGGGCTATAGTCACTGACATTCCAGGCACAACTAGGGATGTGCTGGAAGTGCCTGTGACTATCAGGGGCATACCCCTGCGTCTAGCCGATACTGCCGGCATTCGCGAATCCGGTGACCTGATAGAGAAGATTGGCATTGAGCGGGCCCGGAAGCTGGCCGCACAGGCAGATTTAATTCTCCTGATTTTGGATACCTCCCGTCCCTTATCCGAAGAAGATCAGCTGCTTTTAGAGAATGTAAGCCGGGATAATGTCATTGTCGTTCTCAATAAAACGGACCTGCCCGCAGTTATTGATGTTGAGGAAATTTCCGCCAAGGGATTTCTGCACGTCAGGCAAATTTCTGCCCTTCAGGAACAGGGCATTGAGGCTTTGAAGGATGACATCGAAAATATGTTTATCAGCGGCAAATTTTCCCCCGATGCCACATTTATCAGCAATCAGCGTCATTATCAGGCTCTGGTGACGGCGGCAGGCCTTTTGCATCAGGTTGCCGCCAACTGGGATGCCCTGCCTTTGGATTTGCTGGCTTTGGACTTGCGCCAGGCCTGGCAGACATTGGGGGAAATCACCGGATCCGTCTGGACCGAGAATCTTTTGGACAGTATCTTTCAACGTTTTTGTTTGGGAAAGTAGGTGCTTATTTTGGCCAGGGGACACAAATTTGATGTAATCGTCATCGGCGCCGGCCACGCAGGCTGTGAAGCCGCCTTGGCGGCGGCCAAAATGAATTGTCATGTCTTGCTTCTGACTTTGAATTTGGATGCGGTCGCCCTCATGCCCTGCAACCCCTCCATTGGCGGTCCCGCCAAAGCCCACTTAGTCCGGGAAATCGATGCTCTGGGCGGGGAAATGGGGCGCAATATCAATGAAACATTGATTCAGATCCGCATGCTCAACACCAATAAAGGTCCTGCAGTGCATTCCTTGCGCGCTCAGGCTGACAAAGTCGCCTATCAGCAGAGGATGAAGAAAGTGCTGGAGGAACAGCCCAACCTAACAGTGCGCCAGGCTGTAGTGGAATCTATCAACGCCGGCGCCCATGGCGTCACTGGTGTTACAACCCGCCTGGGCACTGTCTTTTATGCCCCCAACGTAATTATCACTCCAGGAACCTATACGGCTTCCCGGATGATCATCGGGGAAAAGACCTGGCCAGGGGGTCCCAATGCCCAGGAAGGGCCTCCCCAACTTTCCCGTTCTTTGCGGGAGCTGGGCTTAGAACTGGTTCGCTTTAAAACCGGCACCCCTCCGCGGGTCAATGGCTGCACCTTGGATTTTAGCAAGATGAAACCTCAGCCCGGCGCTGATTCCCCCTTAAGTTTTTCTTTCTGGGGGGAGCCTGGCCCCCGGGAACAGGCAAAGTGCTGGCTCACCTATACAACTGCTGAAACTCACCGGATAATTAAAGAAAATCTGCATAGGGCCCCTCTATTTACCGGGATTATTCAGGGGGTCGGGCCCCGCTACTGTCCTTCCATCGAAGATAAGATTGTGCGCTTTCCCGATAAAGAGCGCCATCAGCTGTTCATCGAGCCCGAAGGGGCTAAAACCAACGAATATTATGTCCAGGGGATCTCCTCCAGCTTGCCGGAAGATGTACAGGAGGCCTTTTTGCGCACTATCCCCGGCCTGGAGCAGGCAGAAATGCTCAGGCCAGGTTATGCAATTGAATACGATGTAGTGGTGCCCACCCAGCTGAAACTGACTTTGGAAGCCAAGGAGATTCCGGGTTTATTTTGCGCAGGTCAGATTAATGGGACTTCAGGCTATGAAGAGGCGGCAGCCCAGGGATTGATTGCTGGAATCAATGGCGCCCGCCGGGTGCAGGGAAAGGGCGAAATTGTCCTCCAGCGGTCTCAAGCCTATATTGGCGTCCTTATCGACGATCTGACCATTAAAGGCACTAACGAACCCTATCGCATGCTGACTTCTCGGGCGGAATTCCGGCTGTTGCTGCGCCAGGACAATGCCGATCAGCGCCTGTCTCCCATTGGCCATCAAATTGGCCTGCTGGATGAGGAGCGGTTCAAAACCTTCCAAAACAAACAGGCTTTAATCCAGGAGGCCATGGCAGGGCTGGCCAAGATTAAAGTTGCCCCTAAGGACATCAATCCCCTCTTGCAGGCAAGAGGCAGCAGTCCTTTGACCCATGCTGCCCCTTTGACCGAGGTAATTTTGCGGCCAGAAATTGCCCTGGCAGATATTGTGCCTTTGGTTCCGGCTTTGTCCCCTCTCAATCAGGAAATGCTGCAGGTGGTGGAAACGGAGGTCAAGTACAGAGGCTACGTTGATAAGCAAAGGCAACAGGTGGAAAGGATGCGCCGCTTAGAGGCTACCCTGCTTCCCCTGGGCCTTGAGTACAATGAAATATTGGGTCTTTCTGCCGAGGCCACGGAAAAACTCCGTAAATTCAAACCTCAGACTTTAGGGCAGGCCTCTAGAATCTCAGGAGTCTCGCCTGCAGATATCTCTGTGCTGTCAATCTATATAAAGCAAAAGGGTGGTCGCCATGCGCACTGAATTGGAGCAGATATTGGCAGATAACGGGTTCTCTTGTTCCGGCCTCAGCCTGGACAAACTCTGCCAGTACTATCAGCTGCTTGCAGAATGGAATCAAAAAATGAATCTTACCGCCCTCATCGAGCCCAGGGACTTTATCTATAAGCATATCTGTGATTCTCTGTTCCCGGCAAAATTATTTTCTCTCTCTGCTTCCTCTTTACTTGATATAGGAACGGGGGCAGGCTTTCCTGGCTTGCCCTTAAAAATTGTTTTTCCGGATATTAAACTTACTTTGCTGGAGGCGTCAGCAAAAAAGGTTGCTTTTTTGCGCCATTGTTGTCAAGAGTTGGCTGTGGAGGCAGATGTTCTATGGGAGCGGGCGGAAAATTTAGGTCAGGGGCATAAGCGGCAATCGTTCCCTCTGGCAGTCACTAGGGCGGTAGCCAGCCTTTCAGTTGTCTGTGAATATTGTTTGCCCCTCCTGGCCTTGGGCGGATGCTGTTTGGCTATGAAAGGCCCTGGTGGCGCCGAAGAGGCCGAGGCTGCGGGAAACGCTCTCAGACTCCTGGGAGGGCGAGTGCGTCAGGTTCACTTTTATCGCCTGCCCCCTGGAGACCAACGCAGCCTGATAGTAATTGAAAAAATCGCTGCAACCCCGCCAGCATATCCCCGCAGACCAGGGATTCCTGCTAAGAAGCCCTTGTAATTTTGGCTCTCTGCAGGAGTTGTCCATTAAAATAGCGAATACTCCAGTAACCTTGTTTATATGGGAGGGTGATTATTATGCGAGAAAGTTTTAATAAACTTTTCCTGGGGACAGAAGGCTCTAATTTGGAGGAAACCAGGGAATTGAGTTGTGCTGATATCAGCCCTAATCCGTTTCAGCCCAGGCAACGCTTTGATGAAGACAATCTTGACGAGCTGGCACAATCTATCCGCACATACGGACTGCTGCAGCCTGTCCTTGTCAGGCCACATGAAAAGGGGTTTCAGCTGGTGGCCGGAGAAAGGCGGCTTCGTGCCTGCAAACTGTTGGGATGGACAAGAATTCCTGCCGTCATTCGGGATGTTAATGATTCTGCCATGGCTGCCATTGCCTTGATTGAAAACCTGCAACGGGAGGACCTGGACTTTTTTGAAGAGGCCAAAGGGTATCAGCGCTTATTAGATGAGTTTGGTCTTACCCAAGAGGTCTTGGCCCAAAGAATTGGCAAGAGCCAGTCTACAATTGCCAACAAGATGCGCTTGTTGAAGCTTGCTGACGCGGTTCAGTCCACGCTTCTGCAGGCAGGGCTTTCCGAACGGCACGCCCGCGCTCTATTAAAGCTTCCCGACAGCAAGAGCCAGGAAAAAGTGCTGGAAAAGATTATCCGCCTTAACTTAAACGTGCGCCAGACTGAAGACCTGATCGAGGATTTGTTGGCTGATAACAAGAAGGATGGCGAGAAACCCTCGGGATCGCAGAAATTTGTCATTCGCGACTATCGAATTGTCCTCAATACCATTCGCCAGGCTGTCGCCACCATGGAGCATATTGGCCTAAAACCCCAAATCAGTCATAATGAACATAAGGATTTCTATGAGATAACCATAAGAGTTCCGAAATAACTGGGTTACGCTTCTAAGGAGAGTGAGAAGATGGGTAAAGTTATCGCCATTGCCAATCAGAAGGGCGGAGTTGGCAAGACCACAACTGCTATTAACCTGGGCGCAGGGCTGGCCAGCAAAGGCAAGAGGGTGCTGCTTGTGGATATTGATCCTCAGGGCAACACTACCAGCGGCGTTGGTGTCAGGAAGCCGTCGGTCAAGCGGTGTATGTATGATGTTCTCGTCTCGGGCATCCCCCTGGAGACTGTAATTTTGCCTACAGAAGTGGACAACCTTTGGATTGCCCCCGCTTCCATTCAGCTTGCCGGTGCAGAAATCGAGCTGGTTCCCTCCATGTCCAGAGAAGAAAAGCTGCGGCAGCACATGCAAACTATTCGCAATCAGTATGACTACGTTTTAATAGATTGTCCTCCCTCCTTGGGGCTGCTTACGGTTAACGCCCTTACCGCCGCAGATTCAATTCTTGTCCCCATACAATGCGAGTACTATGCCCTGGAGGGCTTGAGTCAGCTGGTTAATACCATCAAGCTGGTGCAGCGCCACCTCAATAAATCTCTGCAATTAGAAGGAGCGCTGCTGACGATGTACGATCCCCGGACCAATCTGGCCGCTCAGGTAGTATCCGAGGTTCGCGCTTATTTTGGCAATCAGGTTTATGAGACCATCATCCCCCGCAATGTCAGGCTCAGCGAGGCCCCCAGCCATGGGCAGACCATTTTGGATTATGATCCCCGTTCCAAAGGCGCAGAAACTTACATGCAGCTGACCGAGGAGGTCCTGAAAAATGAGTAAACGGGCATTAGGGCGTGGTCTCGGGGCCCTAATCCCCGGCGCCGCAGAAGAAGTCCCTCCATCTGAAGTGTCTCTGGACAGCATTATTCCCAATCCCCATCAGCCAAGAAGGACTTTTGATCAAGAAGCTTTGGAGGAGCTGGCCCAATCCATTGCACAGCACGGATTGTTGCAGCCCATTGTCGTGCGTCCCCATTTAGGCCGTTACCAGCTGGTGGCGGGGGAGCGGCGCTTTCGGGCGGCGAAGCTTGCGGGGAAGATCGCCATTCCTGCGGTAATTATGGACTTGACGGATCGCCAGTTGGCTGAGATTGCCCTGGTGGAAAATCTGCAGCGAGAGGACTTAAATCCCTTGGAAGAAGCCAATGCATATTCCCAGCTGCTCAAAGAGTTCAATTTGACTCAGGAAGCTTTGGCTACCCGCATTGGCAAGAGCCGTTCCGCTATCGCCAACACTTTGCGTTTGCTCAACCTGGCGCCCCCCGTGCAGGCCATGGTCGCTGAAGGCCGCATTTCTCCCGGGCATGCCCGCACCTTGCTATCCCTGGGGGCGGAGGACCAGCTGAAGGCTGCAGAGAAAATTGTAAATAAAGGCCTGACTGTGCGCGCTGCCGAAAAAAGCAGACAGGCTCATAGGAAAACTGCAAAAGAATCCCGGGACCCCAACATCGTCCATGTGCAGCAAAAGCTTATGGAGCATTTGGGCACCCGGGTTACTCTTGAAGAAAAGGGCGGCAAAGGCCGTATTATTATTGAATTTTATTCACCTCAGGATGCCAATCGCATCGTCAATACAATCATGCAATAAACATCATTGTTTCACGTGAAACAATCTGGGGGTTCGATGGAATATGGTATATCTCGATAACGCCGCTACCAGCTGGCCAAAACCAGAATCAGTATACAAGGCTACAGACCTTGCCCTGCGAAGGGCAGCCAACCCAGGACGGGGCGGACACCGGTTTTCCCGGGAAACTGCCGCCCGAGTCCTGGAGGCAAGAGAGGTTGTAGCCAAATTTTTTGGCGTCAGGGATTCTCGCAACATCATTTTTACGGCGGGGGCTACCGACAGCTTGAACATGGTGATCTATGGCCTCTTGCCAACAGTCAAATCAATTGTAAGCACGGGATATGAACACAATGCTTTATGGCGGCCTCTTTGTGATATTGCTAAGAGATTCGGGATTAAGGTGGAATATATCAGCCCCCTGAAAGAGCAGGGCTTCGCTTGGGCTGAGTACGAACGGGCGCTGGCAATGAAGCCGGATTTGGTCACCATCACCCATGCTTCTAATGTTACTGGCCAAGTGTATCCCTTGGCTGCGATGGCTAAAATGGCTAAAGCGGCGGGGGCATATGTGTGCGCAGACTTAGCGCAAACGGCAGGGGTTATTGCCCTGGATTTTCAGGAGCTCAACCTAGATTTTGCGGCTTTCCCTGGACATAAAGGCTTGCTTGGTCCCCAGGGCATTGGCGGACTGTACATTGCCCCCCAGGCAGACCTCTTGCCTTTGCGTCTGGGGGGGACCGGCAGCCACTCTGCAGTGGCGGAAGCGCCAAAACAAAGGCCAGAGCGCTTTGAAGCAGGAACGCTAAATGTATCAGGCATTGCAGGCCTGGCTGCTGGCATCGAGCACCTGAATGTCACGGGGATCGAGGCTGTCAGCCAGCATGAACTCAGCCTGCGCCAACGGGCGATAACAGGATTGCGCCAGCTGGGAGCAGATATCTACGGCGGGCAAGGTGAAAGTGTGGGAGTATTGTCCTTTAATTTGCCGGATATGGATTCCAGTGAATTGGCCTACCTTCTAGATGAGGAATTTGGCATTTGTGTGCGGGGGGGATTGCATTGTTCTCCTCGTACTCATCAAAGTTTAGGCACCCTTGGTCCTGGTATGGTGCGGATGAGCCCGGGAATCTTTAATGCCAATGAGGATATTGACGCTCTGCTCAGCGCCCTCGAGCAGTTGAAGCAGAGGGCGAGGTAATACAATGGCGGCAACTCTTATCAATGCAGGGGCAATCATTGCCGGTTCGCTCATAGGTTGGAAGGCAGGCAGACTGCTGTCGGACAAAGCCTCGCAAACTCTGATTACAGTCCTTGCCTTAGTGGTGTTTTCTTTGGGAGTAGAGATGATGTTGCAGTGGGGTGACTTTGTCCTCCAAGTCATCGTCAGCCTGGTAATCGGAGGCTTGGCAGGGGAACTCATGGATATCGAGAGCTTTTTGGCGAAAATGGGAGCCGGGCTGCAAAAAATAGCAGGCGCCCGCCTCCAGGGAGATGTGGCAAAAGGTTTTGTATATGGCACTTTGGTCTATTGCATCGGACCTATGGCGATTATTGGCGCCATGGAAAGCGGACTCAACTGCAATCACGAGATTCTCCTGGCCAAGGCTGCCATCGATGGGCTGACGGCAATCGCATTTGCATCCACCCTGGGGCTGGGTGTCATGTTTTCCGGAGGGTCTGTTTTGTTGTACCAGGGTTTGCTTACTCTGGGAGCCAGATATTTAGCAGATGTATTAACCATTGCAGGCCCTCAGCTGACAGCTACCGGCGGCATCCTCTTAATGGCCTTAGGCATCAAGATGCTGGATATAAAACAAGTGCGGGTTGCCAATCTGCTGCCGGCGCTGCCGGTGACGGCGCTACTGGCCTGGATTTTTTAGGAGGGATATTGTGGAGACACCCTATGTGCTCATAGATATGGATAAATTGCAGGAAAATATTAACGCCATGGCTGCATTTGCCGCCAGCAATGGCGTTAAACTGCGTCCCCACGTCAAGGCCCACAAGTTGCCGGAGATTGCCCGGATGCAAATAAAGGCCGGCGCTAGGGGCATTACTGTAGCCAAACTCAGTGAGGCGGAAGTAATGTTTGCCGCCGGCATCAATGATATCCTGGTGGCTTACCCCTTGATCGGGGAGAGCAAGCTGGAAAGAGCGGCTGAACTAATGCAGAGAGGATGCAAGCTTAGCCTGCTGGTGGATTCACAAGCGGGGGCCCAGGGGATTTCTGATTTGGCTATACCTGGGGGAACAGATGTTCTGGTCAAGGTAGACAGCGGCCTTGGTCGCTGTGGCTTGGCGCCTGGGCCTGACTTAGAGGAGTTTGTGCCCTGGCTTTGCCGCCTCCCATATATAAATTTTCGAGGGCTGTTGACCCATGCAGGCCATGTCTATGGGTGCCGCAGCGCCGCAGAGGTGGCTCAGGTGGGCACACAAGAAGGAGAGCTGATGGTTGCAGCTGCTGAGTCCTTGCGCCGCCAAGGGATACAAGTGCCTGAGGTCAGTATTGGGGCAACGCCCACAGTTGCCTGGGGAGGCAGAGTGCCGGGGGTGACGGAAATCAGGCCGGGGAACTATGTATTTAATGACGCCACTCAGGTAGCCTTGGGAGTTGTGGGTTCTGAACGCTGCAGTCTCAGGGTTATGGCTACCGTAGTCAGCCGTCCGGCGGAAAACAGGGCAATAATCGATGCCGGCGCCAAAATCTTGGCCTTGGATCAGGGCGCCCATGGAAGCGGGACAGTGACGGGATATGGCCTGATGGAAAATCCCTGCTGGCGGTTGGCCAGATTGTCGGAAGAGCATGGCATTATCGAGGGCACTGATTTGCCGGGGATAGGAGAAACAGTCTGGATAATACCAAATCACGCCTGCCCGGTTATGAACCTGGCGGAAACAGTCTGGACGAGTAATGGCCGAGAATGGAAGGTGGCCGCCCGGGGCCGGGTTTGGTGAATAGATGGTTTTTTCTGGGGGCAAGCTAGTCCTGGGAGGTTGGCCATGACTGACAAAAGAAAATTGCGTTCCAGCTTTCCGCTGGTTCGCAACGCGTTTGGAATGGACATCAACAAGCAGGAATACTACCTGGTTACAGGCCTGTCCGATACCGAGCAAGTGTCCCCAATTTCCTGCATCACTCAAGGCGAATGGGCAAATAACTGGGTCCCTGACTTGGCTTTCCTCAAAGAAGAGACAAGGGAAGAAAAATTGTTCACCTGAAAAGGTGAACTTTTGTTATTTGAGGAAGGAGAATTCAGTTGAATGGCGAATAGGAAGTAATTAAGGAGTAATCAGGGGGAATACATAGTGGATTTTCTGAAAGAGTATTGGTTTCAAATTGCTGCAGGCTTAACAGCCATATGCCTGCTAATTTATAATATTATTTTATCCTGCCGTTTAAGGGCCTACAAAAAGATGACCCGTTTGTTGAAGGGCGGCACCCTGGAAGAACATATTCTTGAACTGGAAAAGCGTTTCCAGTCTCAGCAACAGACTATAGGCCACCTTGGCGACACAGTTGCGGCAGTGCAAACGCGGATTTCTCGCTTTCCTCAACACTGGCACTTGGTGCGTTACAATGCCTTTGAAAAAACCGGCAGCGACCTGAGTTTTTCTTTGGCGCTGCTCAATGACAAGGCAGATGGCTTTGTCCTTACAGGTATTTTTGGCCGGGAAGACACCCGGATTTATGCTAAGCCTGTTCTTAATGGCAAATCTCAGTACAATCTTTCCGAGGAAGAAAATTTGGCGATTAAGACCGCCATGGAATCCAAGTAGAGCCGTATACCTGAGAGGGGGGGTGACTGTTTGAACAGAGAGAATAAAGATATTACAATTATGGTTGTGCCTCATTCCCAAAAACCGCCCGTCAGTTTTAAGTTTCCCTTGATTTTGCTGCAATGCGTAGGCTTTATCTTGATTTTTGTTCCTATATTACTGGTCAGTTTTTTTAATAGTTATAATTCTGCCAAGGCTGTGTTTCCGGAATTGGAACAGCTGCGGCTTGATAATCAAATTAAAAGCGAGCTTATCGGACAACTGGCCAATGAGACAGAAATGATGCTGGAAAACCTCAAGCGGGTTCAAAACCTGGAAAAAGAACTGCTGGAATTAAATGATTTGGAAGGCTCCCTTGCGGAACCGGTATCTCCTACCAGTCAAAAAGAGGCTCCGAATTTTCGCAGCTATCTGGCAACCCGGGAGTATACATCCATTGACCGAACCTTCTCCGGCATTGAGGTCTTGCAGGCAACCCTCCCTGAGCAGGAGGACCGCATGGTCACCCTCAAAGAAAACATCGAGGAACAGCAGCGCCGGGAAGCAGCCACACCCTCACGCTGGCCCACCTGGGGGCACATTACCTCGGGCTTTGGCTGGCGCAGACATCCTGTAACCCGCGCCAGGGATTTTCACCCTGCTATTGATATTGCCGGCAGCAATATCTATGGGCGGCCGATTTATGCTACCGGAACGGGCAGAGTTATCTATGCAGGCTACCTCTCCACATATGGCAAGTTGGTTATTATCAACCATGGCTATGGATTTGAAACATATTACGCTCACCAGAGCAGGATTAAGGTGAAAGTCGGTGACGTGGTGGAAGGCGGAACGATAATTGGCTACGTCGGCAATACTGGCAGATCCACCGCTCCTCACCTTCACTATGAAATTCGCCGCTGGGGCGAGGCAGTAAACCCAGTCAAATATTTACCCTAGGAGGCGATATTAATGTTTAGCAAGAAAGAAGAAATCGACAGCACAAAAATAGATACCATTATCGGCAAAGAGACTGTGATAAACGGGACCATTGAGGCAAAGGGAATCCTTAGGGTCGAAGGAAAGGTTACCGGCCAGCTCAATACCAACGGCGATATTATTGTTGCCGCCAGCGGCTTGGTGGAAGCTGAGATCAAGTGCCGCAGCATTTCCATTGCCGGAACCATTCGCGGCAATATCGAGTCTGCAGGTATTTTGGAAATTGAACCCTCGGGAAAACTCTACGGAGACATCACCGTTGCCAAGCTTGCTATTGGCGACGGCGCTGTATTCCACGGCGCCTGCAAAATGCAGGGGCAGAATCAGCCTCTTCCCGATAAAAATAAGCCAGCAAAATAAAGCAAAAGCCGGGCATTTAGCGATGCCCGGCTTTTTTGTTTTGAAAGGCAAAGGCTGAAAGCAGCCCGGCGCAAATTACATCGGCCATTTTTGTCACCAGCGAGAGCCTGGTATTCTGAAGGACGAAGTATTCCATAAATCCGCCCACATTGACGATGCCAGTGATATACACATCCCCTACCTGGGGCAGGCGCTTATTGACTCCAGCCCCGGGCTGCAAGGCCCCCGGGCCGATATTGACCAAGCCAACTCCATCCATATTGCCCAAGGAAGCATCAATCGCCACCGTCCATTTTGGGGGATTAGCCTGAATGCGCTCAAGGGTTTCGGCAAGATTGGCTGCATGGACTGGATGCTCCAGGCAGCCGACAATTTGAAAGGGCGGCTCATGTTCCATGAGCTTGCTGCCAGTCAGCGGTCCCAAGCTGTCGCCGGTGGAGCGGTCGGTGCCGATGCAGAGAATTAATATATCCTGGGGGGAAGGGATGACTGAACACAGTGAAATCAGGGCCTGGCTGATAACCTCTGAGGCATCGGGCTGATTATATTTAATTCGAGCAAAGTGCTGGGGCGGGGAATTGTTTTTTGCCATAACAGCCTCCAATAACAGTGCGCTATTTCATGTGTATGTATGCCTGTCACATAAAATGCCAGGGCGATGAATAAATTGCTTCTGAGGTGTTGTTATGTCCAAAAATTCTTTTGCTGTGGCAATGACCTATTGCGGGGCTGTAATCGGAGCCGGTTTTGCCACCGGCCGGGAAGTAGTGGATTTTTTCTCGGGATACGGCAATCGGGGCCTGGCCGGAGTAGGCCTGGCAACCCTGATGTTCGCCTGGGTAGGGGTTGTAATACTAGATGTTACCCACCGCAATCCAGTTTATTCTTATTTAGATCTGCTGAAGATTGTCTTGCCGTGGAAGTGGCTGGTCTTGCTAACAGATTTTATGTTTTTGGCAACTTTACTTGCCGGAGTAGGAGTAATGACTGCAGCTGGGGGAACTGTGCTAAAAGGCTGGGGGCTGCGCTATGCTATTGGCTGCGCAGGTTTTTTAGCGCTGTGTATTCTGCTTTTGCGCACTGGGGGAAAAGGATTTATCAAGGCTAATTGTTGGCTGGTGCCGGGAATGGCGGCGGCAATACTCATTCTGTGCATTGCTCAAGTCAGTGTGCCCGCTCTGGGAGGATATGTGCGGGGGCCATTTAGTTCAGCCCTGTTGTATGTCTCTCTCAATACCGCTATTGCCGGGGTGGCCATGAGCACCCTCAAAGATAAGCTGGATCAGCAGGCAGTGCTACTTGGCGGTTTCGGCGGCGGGCTGTTGATCGGTTTATTGCTGCTGGTCATATATGGGGCCACAGCAGGGATGGAAAGTTATGAAATTCCCTTGCTGCGATTGGCGGAAATCTGGCTGGGAAAATGGCAGTGGGTCTATGCCCTGGTTTTGTTTGCAGCGGTGCTTACAACCGCCTTGGCCAATTTGCATGGCCTGGCCAGCAGGGTGGTCAAAGGGCGGGAGTATTGGCTGTGTGTGATTGGCACAGCCTGTGCGGGATTTATTATTGCGCAGTGCGGTTTTGCCAGTCTGGTGGCTTTTCTCTACCCTTTGTTGGGACTATGCAATATAGTCCTTTTGGCAGGTTTATGCTATTATAGTCTCAATAAGTGCAAAATAGTTAGAAGAAACAGGTGATGGTTCCATGCGGGGTGAGGGAAAGCGCTGGGCAGCCGCTGTTCTTCTCTTTGCAGGCTTGCTGGTTCTTGCCGCAGCTGTATCGAGATTGCTGGCATTAATCCATATGGCGCCTTGGCTGCATGCATTTCTTGTCTTTGCAGCCACTAAAATACTGGCAGATATTCTTGCTGCTATTTTCCGGTCCAAAGAAAAAAAATATCTGTTCTTTGAAGATTATCTCAGGGAAATTCTGCTCTTCTTCGCAGTCGCTGCCATTTGCGTCCTTGGCATTGAAGCGGTGCAGCACTATCTGCAGGGCAGGATTTGGCTGCCTTTGCCTGCGGCTGCCATCATCATGATTTGGCGCTGATTTCCTTTCCCAACGGAAGACAGGGAGGGTTAGAATGTTTCCATGGCTGGACCTTTTGCTGGCTGGAGTTGTTGCCTGGGGGGCGGTGACAGGGTATCTTGCAGGTTTTAAGCGGGCATTGACCAGGTTATGCGCGCTCATTGGGGCTTTGCTTATCTCCCTGCCTTTTGCCGGCAACTGCGCCGTTTATCTGGGTCCTAAGCTGGAGCCAATTTTTACCGCCGGCTTTCAGGACTTGGCCATAACCGCGGGAACTGCCTCGCCCTTACTAGGGCCCTGGCAGGATGTCCTGACAATCGAAACAATTACCGGGGAAAGTTTACAGCTATTAATCGCCTTGGGCGTCAAGGTCGCTGCCTTGAGCTTTTTGATGTTGACCTTGCTGATTGCCTTTAGGCTGCTGGAAAAACCGAAAATACCCGTTTCTGGCGCCGGCGGCTTAGCTGCGGGAGTGCTACTGGGGTTAGCAACAGTAATCTTTTTCTTGGCCATAGCACCGGTTTTAGTCCTGGGCAAGGCCGGGGCAGTGCTGGCAACAGCAGCGGGAGAATCTTGGCTGGCCAGGTGGTTGAGCCCATTGGTACATGCCCTGGTGCATTTCCTGGCCCCTTTTGTCTTATAGGAGGTGGGTGCAATCTACGCTCCCGGAGATATTGTGCAATTAAAAAAACCCCATCCCTGTGGGGCCAATCAGTGGAAGATAGTGCGTGTAGGGATGGATTTTCGCTTTCAGTGCTGCAATTGCGGCCGCAGTATCCTTGTTCCCCGCAAGCAAGCAGAAAAGTCCATCCGCAAAGTGCTGTCTTCCGGTTAGCTTGCATGTGCAGGTCTTTGTGTTATAATATTAAATTGTCCCCCTGCTTCAACTTTGATTGAAGCCGCTAGTCCATAGGAGGAGGTGAAAGATATGCGCAAATACGAAATGCTATACATTGTCCAGCCCGACTTGGATGAGGAGCAGAATAATGGTCTTCAGGAAAGAGTCGCTGCCATCATTGCCGAACAGGGTGGCCAGGTGGGCGAAGTCAAACAATGGGGAAAACGGCATTTTGCCTACGAAATTGCTGATTTCAGTGATGGGAATTACATCGAGCTGCATTTTGAGGGAACTCCTCAGGTAGTGGCCGAGCTGGATCGGGTTATCAAGATAACCGAAGGGATCCTGAGGCATATCATTGTGCGGGTAGATGAATAATTTGGAGGGGAGATGATTTTTTGTTAAACCGGGTGATTCTAATAGGCCGGTTGACCAGGGATCCGGAATTGAAATATATTCCTTCAGGGGTTCCTGTGGCATCCTTTACCCTCGCAGTAGACCGCCCTTTTCTCAATAAAGAGGGGGAAAGGGAAGCAGATTTTATCCCTATCGTTGTTTGGCGAAAACAGGCGGAGAACTGTGCTAACTATCTGGGCAAGGGCAGCCTTGTGGCTGTGGATGGAAGAATGCAGGTGCGGACTTATGAACAGGATGGTCAGCGCAGGTATATCACCGAAGTAATTGCTGACAGTGTCCGTTTCCTGGACCGGAAGGGCGAACAGAGCGCCCGCACGGCCAATTCCGGCTTTGAACAGTACGGCACTGATGCCGGCGCCGATGACGATATCCCATTTTAGATTGGAGGCAATAAGATGCGCAAGGAAAGAGGCAGAAAGCGCAAGCGCGTATGCAGTTTCTGCGTAGACAAGGTTACGCATATTGACTACAAAAGCCCAGATAAGCTGCGGCGTTACATTTCCGAACGGGGCAAAATCCTGCCCAGGCGTATTACTGGCAACTGTGCCGGACATCAACGTCAGTTGACCCTGGCCATCAAGCGTGCCCGCTACATGGCCCTGATGCCATACACAACGGAATAGATAAACGGGGCAAGAAATTGCCCCTGTTTTGTCCGGGAGGGGAGTAAATGACTGCAAATCGCATTGATATTGCCCGCAACCTGAAAATAATTGAGGGTCTGAAAGTGCAATTGCTGTCGGTAATTGCCGAGCTGTTTTCCGGTCTCTACAGAGGCTTGGAAGACAATGTGCTGGATGCTCTCAGTGCGGCAATTGTCATCCTGTTCAGCATGGCGGATCGCTTAGGGATCAGCATTCGCCGTATGGATATGGCCGTGGAAGAAAAATTGCAAGACAGGGCAGCCAATCCCGAAAACAGTTTGCGCCAGTTTGAAGCTGAATTATTAAGTTATTGGCGAGGCAAGCTCAGAGATGAGGAATAGCTCTTTGAGCCAGGATTAGATGTAAGGGGGAGTTTCCATGAAGGTAATTCTGAAGGCAAAGGTAAAAGGAGTGGGCAACGCCGGCGAAGTCAAGGACGTTTCCGATGGCTACGCCCGAAACTTTTTATTGCCCAAAGGGCTGGCAGTTACTGCAGATGCCAACGCCCTCAAATCCCTGGAGCAACAGCTGCAGCAGGCAGATAAGAGGGATGAACGGGAATTAACCCGCAGTCAAAATCTCAAAGAAAAAATCGAAAACTTAAAACTTAGTTACAAGGTCAAAGCGGGAGAAGGCGGGCGCCTGTTTGGTGCAGTCACCAGCAAAGATATTGCCGATGAAATGGCTCGCATGGGGGTCAAAGTCGACCGCCGCAAGATTATGCTGGAGGAACCAATTCGGCAGCTGGGAAGCTATGAATTGGAAATACGCTTGCATCCCCAGGTAACCGCCAATTTGACCCTTGCTGTGGAAACAGACTAATTTTTTAAAAAACAAATAAGGGTTGACACAAAAATTTTTCTATAGTATCCTCTTATAGTGTCTTGAGCCATTAGCTCAGTTGGCAGAGCACCTGACTTTTAATCAGG
>DIPE01000093.1:33571-35413 GCA_002427015.1 Firmicutes bacterium UBA5496
CGAATCCATCATGGCTCACCATTATAGGCCCCTTGGAGAAGCGGCTTAACTCACCAGCCTTTCACGCTGGCATTCAGGGGTTCGAATCCCCTAGGGGTCACCAAAGCGGAGCTGTGGTGTAGTGGCCTAACATGCCTGCCTGTCACGCAGGAGATCGCGGGTTCGACTCCCGTCAGCTCCGCCACTATTTTGCCGCGGTAGCTCAGTCGGTAGAGCAGTGGACTGAAAATCCACGTGTCGGCAGTTCAATTCTGCCCTGCGGCACCACCTTGTTTTTCTGCCGGCGTAGCTCAATTGGCAGAGCAGCTGAATCGTAATCAGCAGGTTGCGGGTTCAAGTCCCATCGCCGGCTCCAAATTAGAAAAAAACCGCAGAGATGCACGCTAAGCGTGGATCGAAGCGGTTTTTTGCGCATAAAAGTCACTAGCAGCCATCAGGTGCGCTGGGATGGGCCGTTGCTGACAATACAATTTAAGGGTTAAGGGGTTTTCAACTTATTACCAAGAGGATTCTTACACATGAAAGCGAATAAGTATAGAAACCCCAGTTTTAGTCAGACGGATAGAGGTGGCCTATGAAGAAAAGAATCTTGCTAGGGTGTCTTGCCCTATTTATCCTCATGATGGCAACAGGCTCTGTTGCCTATGCCATTTTCCAGCCTGGATTTGTGTACAGAGTCTATATAGATGGCGAAGATGTGGGCACAGTGGCCAGTATTCCAGAGTATACTAACATATTGGAAGATTTGCTGCAGGGAGAAGAGGCCCGTGTGGGGCTAAATCTTAAGTTCGCCCAGGAAATTTCCGCGAAGCGGGAACTGCAGTTTAAGCCTCAGGCAGACGGGGCCCAGGTAAAAACCGCTCTGGCAGCCAGGGTTTCCTATGCTACCATGGGCTGGGCGCTTGTAGTGAATGATGAATCCTTGCTGTGGACAGCTACCCGGGAGCAGGCTCAGGAAGTATTGTCCCAGGTGGCAAACTTCTATGTGCACGATTCAGCCAAACGGGCCTTGATCAGCACCGAGATTGTGGATCCCGTGGAGATTTGTCCCCAAGAGGTGGTGCCGGAAGATATCCTGGCGGTGGATGCAGCTGTGGACTATATTTTACAGGGGCGGGAGAAAACAGAAACCTATGTAGTGGCCAAGGGCGACAGTTTGTGGTCTATTTCCCGTTCAGTCAATATGAGTCAATCCGAGCTCAAGAAAGCCAATCCTTCCCTGGCCGAAAGCAGCGTCTTAAAAACTGGGCAGGTCCTCAACTTAGTTGTAGCTGAACCCAAGCTCAATGTCCGCACTGTTGAGCAGGTCAAGGCTTATGAATCCATTGGCTATGGGACGGCCTATCGATACACCGGCAAGCGCTGGTTCTATCAGTCCTCTACAGTGACCAAGGGCGTTTCCGGCAAGAAAGCAGTTACTTACCAGGTGGAGTACGCCAACGGCATTGAAACTGAGAGAAAGGTTGTCAATACCAATGTGGAATCCCAGCCGGTGACCAAAATTATCGAAAGGGGAACCTCTAGGTGGCCCAGCGCCGCTACCGGCAAGTTCCGCTGGCCGCTGAACACAGGCTCCATCACTGATTACTTCGGCTCCCGCAGAGGCACCCATGGGGGAGTGGACATTGGCGCCCCCACCGGCACTCCCATTTATGCCGCCGCCGCGGGAACGGTAGTAATTTCTCAGTGGGGCCCCTCTTATGGCAATTATGTCAAGATTGACCATGGCAATGGCTATGCCACCCTCTACGCCCATGCCAGCGCCCGTCTGGTGCAGCCGGGTCAATGGGTTTCTAAAGGCCAAGTTATTGCCAAGGTAGGCAGCACCGGCCACAGCACCGG
>DIPE01000093.1:35529-35951 GCA_002427015.1 Firmicutes bacterium UBA5496
AGCACCGGCCACAGCACCGGACCTCACCTGCACTTTGAAGTGCAGCGCAACGGCACGCGCATCAACGCCCTGCAATTTTTCAAACCTTGAGCCTGCGAATACCGCAGGCTTTTATTTTGCGGTATAATAGAGTTGTAATAAAGCGGGACGAGCAGCAAGCTTAGGTTTGACGGGGTCGCTTGTAATAACTATTATAAATTTACACAGAAGCTAGATTCAAAAGAAATTTAGACAGGGGGTACTAGTATGGCTAGAGCAAGTAAGGTTTTGATCGTGGAAGACGAAAAGCCCATTGCGGATATTTTAGAGTACAATTTGGGGAAGGAAGGCTACGAAGTGCGTGCGGTGTATACCGGTGATGATGCCGTGGTTGCCGCCAAGGATTTTATGCCCGACTTGATATTATTGGATATAATGCTGCC
>DIPE01000031.1:0-242 GCA_002427015.1 Firmicutes bacterium UBA5496
GAAAGGGAACTGCGCAAAGCACGGCAAAATATCGGGATGATTTCGCAAAACTTTAACCTATTTAAAAGATACAGCGTTTGGGAGAATATCGCCTTTCCCCTGCATTTGATCAGGGTGCCTGGGAAGGAAGTAAACGAGAGGGTTGCCAAGCTTTTGGAACTGGTTGGCTTGACCGACAAGGCCGCCGCCTATCCCCGCCAGCTTAGCGGGGGCCAGCAGCAACGGGTGGCTATTGCCCGGGC
>DIPE01000031.1:329-587 GCA_002427015.1 Firmicutes bacterium UBA5496
ATTGCCCGGGCTTTGGCCAACAAGCCCCGGGTCCTCCTCTGTGATGAGCCTACATCGGCCCTGGACCCTGTTACCGCTCAATCCTTCCTGGAATTATTGAGCGCCATCAACCGTCAGCTGGATTTGACCATCGTCCTGATTACCCATCAGATGCGGGTAGTCAGGGAAATTTGCCAGCAGGTAGCGGTGGTGCATAAGGGGAGAGTCGTGGAAGCGGGGTCGGTGGACACCGTTTTTACCAGCCCTGAAAGCGCAATT
>DIPE01000031.1:702-13046 GCA_002427015.1 Firmicutes bacterium UBA5496
CTGAAAGCGCAATTGCCAGGCATCTTCTCCACAGCGAGACGGCAGATGTCCCTGAGGGGTGCTGGCGCTTAAGTTTTCTTGGCGAAACTGCCGGACAGCCGGTGCTGGCCCGTTTGATTAAAGCAATCGGAACAGAAATTAACATTCTTGCCGGCAATATTGAATCCGGCAGAGATAATCCCTACGGGTGGCTCTTGGTTCGCGTTGAGGGCAATGAGGACCAAAAAGCACGGGCACGCAGGGTTTTGGAGGACAGCGGGGTTGGTGTGGAGGTGACGGGTTTTGCTGATTGAATTGATTTTGCCTGCACTGGCGGAAACTATATATATGGTAGCCTTTTCTCTGCTCTTTGCTGCGGCCATAGGTGTGCCCTTGGGCTTGCTGGTGGTGGTGACGGGGCAGGGACATTTGGTTCCCAAAGCTTCTCTCAATTTCATCCTGACTGCAGTGATTAACGTATCCAGGTCAGTGCCCTTTATCATCATGATGGTAGCTGTTATTCCCTTCACCCGCCTGCTGGTGGGCAGCACCATTGGCACTACAGCAGCAATTGTGCCTTTATCTCTGTCTGCCATTCCCTTTGTTGCCCGGGTTACTGAGTCTGCCGTTCGGGAAGTTGATCCAGGCTTGATTGAAGCTGCTCTGTCTATGGGGGCTTCCCCTGGGCAGGTGGTGGTGCGGGTGCTGGTAGCGGAAGCCTTGCCGGGACTGGTTCGGGGCCTGACCCTGACTGCCATTAATTTGACTGGCTACTCAACCATGGCCGGCGTATTAGGAGGAGGCGGTCTGGGCAATCTGGCCATCCGCTTTGGGTATCAGCGCCGGGAAACGTTAATACTGGTGGCCACAATCGTTGCTCTGATTGTGCTTGTCCAGCTGATACAGGGCCTTGGCAACAAGCTGGCCGCTACGCTAAGTCGCTAAGTACATCTAATCTGGAGGTTTATGAAGATGAAAAAAAATCTAATCTGGGGCTTTATACTATTGCTGATATTTGCCAGCGGCTGCAGCGCTGGCGGCGACAACCACATCAAGGTAGGGGCTTCAGCCGTGCCCCATGCGGAAATTTTGGAGTTCGCCAAACCGCTGCTTGCCCAGCAGGGAGTTGAGATGGAAATTGTTGTCTACGATGATTATATTCAGCCGAATTTAAACTTAAGCGACGGAGAAATCGACGCAAATTTCTTTCAGCACCATCCATTTCTTAGCAGCTTTAATGCTGAATACGGCCGGGAATTAGTGGGATTGGTTGCCGTCCATATAGAGCCCATGGGTATTTACTCCCAGCACTATGAGAATCTTGAGGAAATCCGCCCAGGCTGCAAGGTGTTGATTCCCAGCGACCCCGTCAATGAGGGGCGGTCACTGGCCCTGCTGGAAACGGCTGGTTTGTTAAAATTAAAAGCTGGCGTTGGCATCAGCGCCACACTAAAGGACATAGTGGAAGACCCATATAGCCTGGACATTAAAGAGCTTGACGCCGCCTTTATAGTCAACGCCCTGCCAGATGCCGGGCTGGCGATAATCAATACCAATTTCGCCATTCAGGCTGGCCTGATTCCGCGCAGAGACGCCTTGTTTATTGAAGATGGCCAGTCCGAATACGCAAACCTTTTAGTGGTCAATAAAGAAGATGTGCAAGATGAAAACTTGTTAGCCCTGGCCGAGATCCTTAAATCGGAAGCCGTGGCGCAATTTATTGAAGATACTTATGGGGGCCAGATTACCCCGGCAAATTAGAATAAATCAAGGGGGAGATTTCTTCGCTAATCGAAGGAGTCTCCCCTTGTTTTGGAGAATAGATACAATATTACATCCAGAGGAGGACGCTGCATGCGCAAGGCTGATATAGTTGAAAATTACCACGGCACTTATGTGGCCGACCCATATCGCTGGCTGGAGGACAGCCTTTCCCCTGAGAGCCAGGCCTGGATCGGGGAGCAGAACAAGAAGACCCGGGCATTTTTGGACATCCCCCGGCGGCAGGAGATTAAGGAGCGTTTGACCCAACTGTGGGATTTCCCCAAGTATGAGCTGCCCAAAGAAGCGGGGGGCAGGTTGTTTTTCCAAAAGAATGAAGGCCTGCAGAACCAGGCGGTTTTATATTGCCAGGACCCGGGCCGGGAGCCCTTTGTCGTTCTCGATCCCAACACCTTCAGCCCAGACGGCACAGTTGCCCTGACAAGATTTGGCCTCAGCCCTGACGGCAAGCTGCTGGCCTATGCCCTCTCGGCCAGCGGCAGCGACTGGCAGAAAATCCGCATTCGCATTGTAGATACCGGCCAGGAGTACCCGGAGACTATCAACTGGTGCCGGTTTACCAATCTGCCCTGGACCCCGGACGGAAAGGGCTTTTTCTACAGCCGCTTTCCCGAAACCGGCACAGTCCCTCCTGAAGATGAGAGCAATTACTGCAGCGTTTACTACCATGCAGCGGGGACCGCCCAAAGGGAAGATATCCTGATTTACCAGCGGCCTGACGCCAAGGAGCTGGGCTTTACCCCCATTATCAGCGAGGATGATGCCTATCTGGGCCTGGTGGTCACCTATGGCACCTCTTCCCGCAACCGCTTCTACTATCGGCCTCTGGCGGGGAATGGTGAATTTGTGCGCCTGCTGGACCAGGGGGATGCTGCCTACTGGCCAGTGGGCAATCTGGGCAAGAAATTTTACTTTCTGACGGACTTGGACGCTCCCCGGGGCAGAATTGTCGCCATTGATATTGACAGGCCCGGCAGGGAGGACTGGGAGGAAATAATCCCCCAAACCGATGATGTCATCGATCAGGCTCATCTCTTTGGGGGCCAGCTGGTCTTAACCTATATGCACCATGCCTGTCACCGCCTGGAACGCTTTTCTCCCGCCGGCGCCCATATTAGCGGCATCGATTTGCCCGGCTTGGGGACAGTTACGGGAACTGGCGGCAGATTTGACTGCAAGCGGATTTTTATTGGGTATACTTCCTACCTTTTTCCCCCGGCTGTGTTCAGCTGCGACCTCAGCACAGGGAAACTGACCCCCTTTGGCCACAGGGCCCTGTCTTTTGACCCGGGTGAATATGAAACCAGCCAGGTCTTCTATGCTTCCAAGGATGGCGCCAGGGTGCCCATGTTTATTACCCACAAAAAAGGCTTGGCCCTGGACGGCGCCAACCCTACAGTCCTCTTTGGCTATGGGGGATTCAACATCAGCATGACCCCGAACTTCTGGCCAATGCACCTGATGTTTATGGAGCGGGGCGGTGTTTTTGCCGTGGCCAACCTCAGGGGCGGCAGTGAATACGGTGAGGACTGGCATCGGGCCGGCATGCTGGAGAAGAAACAGAACGTCTTTGATGACTTTATTGCCGCCGGGGAGTGGCTGATTAACAACAAATATACCAGCAGAAAACGCCTGGCTATACTCGGCCGCAGCAACGGGGGGCTGCTGGTGTCGGCCTCCATGACCCAGCGCCCTGAGCTCTTTGGCGCTGTAGTCTGTTGGGTGCCGGTAATTGACATGCTCCGGTACCATAAATTTACTGTAGGCCGCTATTGGATTCCCGAATACGGCAATGCCGAGGAAAACCCCGAACACTTTAAATTTATGTATGCCTACTCGCCTTTGCACAATGTCCGGGAGGGGGTTGATTATCCTCCCACCCTGATAATGACGGCGGACACCGACGACCGGGTAGTCCCCGGCCATGCCCTGAAATTTGCCGCCACCTTGCAGGAAAAATACCCCGGCCCCAATCCAATTCTCCTGCGGGTGGAGAGCAAGGCCGGACACGGACCCGGCAAACCCATTAGCAAGCTCATCGATGAAGGAGCGGACATGTATACATTTATCTTTAAGATTTTTGCCATTGAATAAAGCGGAGGTGATTTTTTATGAAAATTGGAGAGGCAATTGTTCAGCGCCGGAGCATACGGAAGTTTAAATCTGAGCCGGTGCCCCGGGAGTTGATTGAACAGGCGCTGGCGGCGGCGACCCTGGCTCCCTCGGGCAAGAATGCTCAGCCCTGGGAATTTATCGTCCTGGAAGGCGAGGACAAGGAACAAATCGCTGAACTCATGGTATCCGGGGCCGAGCAGCTGGAGGCCAGAGGTTACAACAGCGGCAGCGCCAAGAATTCCGCCGGGATTATCCGGCAAGCTCCAGTTGTCATTATGGTGTATAACCCCCGACAGAAAAAGGCTGTCAAATTAACCCCCCTTAGAAAAGTTATGTGGTCTGTAGATACCCAGTCAGTAGGAGCTGCAATCCAGAACCTGCTCTTAAAAGCAGTAGAATTAGGCTTGGGCAGCCTGTGGATTTGCGATGTCTTTGTTGCTGAAGAGCAAATCAGCGCCTGGCTGGGCCGGGAAGATGAGCTGATTGCCGCCGTGGCCCTGGGCTGGCCCGCTGAAGAGCCGACTCCCCGCCCCCGGAAGCCTTGGCAGCAGGTAACCCGCTGGGGAATGGGCCACTAGGGACAGTCCCCAGTGGCGCATTTTTGGCTGGAAAGGAAGGGGAGGTGGGGCAGTGATCCAAGTGAAAATAAATGACGGCAAGGGAAAGCGGACTGAGATTATTGGGGGAGTTGAGCTGCAGAGCAGCGGCGGAGTCCCTCCCCAATGGGCTTCTCTCACTGAATTCCTGCCTGCAAAGGGCAAGGTTTTGGACTACGGCAGTTGGCAGGGAGTGGCAGCCTTGTGGTTAAAGGCTTCCCGGCGGGATGCCCAGGTGAGCTTTGCCCATTATAGCTCTCGTTTACTGGCCCAGGGGTTGGAAAATGCCGCTGCCAGCCAGCTGGCCCTTGAGACTCAGGCCATGTTCCCCCTGCGGGGACAGTGGGACACGATTATCCTGGCGGCGCCAGAGCAGAGGGAAGCCATGAGGATGTTGGCGTGTCAGGCAGCGGCCTGCCTCAATCCAGGCGGAACGCTGTTGGTAGCAGCATCCTCTCACCGGGAAGATGAGCTGAGAGAGCATTTTTCCGAGATTATCGAACTTGCCGCCGGAGAACATTGGACTATTTTGCGCTGCGCTGATCCCCGCCAAGGCAGCCTTGAACTGCCTTGGCAAAAGCTTTCGGTTCAGGTGCGGGGACTTGAGCTGGAACTGGCCAGCCTGCCGGGGAATTTTTCTGCCGGCGGTCTGGATCAGGGCACAAGGCTGATGCTGGAGGAAGCTTTGATTCCCAAGGGAGGCCCCGTGCTGGATTTAGGCTGCGGCTATGGAGTTGTGGGCATTGTGGCGGCCAGACTGGGAGCCGGTGAAGTAGTGTACATTGATGACGATCTCATTGCCCTGACAGTATGCAGAAAGAACTTGGAGAGCCAGGGCCTTGAGGGAATGCTCATCCATCGTCACCTGCCCTCTGCAGTCAGGGGCAAATTTGACTGTATCCTCACCAATCCTCCTTATCATGCAGATTACGGCGTTGCTAGCTCATTTCTAGAGTTTGCCGCCCGCCGCTTGAATACGCACGGTTGGGTCTATGTTGTCATTAAGAAGCCGGACTGGTATCGCAATAAACTGCAGTCTCTGTTTGGCGGCTGCCGGGCCGTGGCAAGGGATGGATACTGGCTCCTTTCCGCCCAAAAGCGCTTGAAGACGGAGCAGGCTAATGCTGCAGCCAAGACCACCCGCAAGCACAGACTAAAACAGCGCCACTAGGGACAGTCCCCAGTGGCGCCTTTTTTGAAAATGACCCACCGGGGACAGTCCCCGCTGGATCATTTTTTAATTTACTTAATGGAGGTAATTGCGTTATAATTGCAATATGGGAGGGAGATTGATGCCCAGGCAGGCCAGAATGCTGTCGGAAAGCGGGATATACCATGTCACCTTTCGCGGTGTAGACAAAATGGATATCTTTCGAGATAACGCGGACAAAAGCTGGTTCCTGACACTCCTCATTAATAAAAAGGCCAAAGGTGAATTTTTGCTGCATGCATATTGTTTGATGAGCAACCATGTGCACTTGCTTGTGCGAGCGAAGGATCCATTGCAAAGGGTTATAAAGCGAATTTGCGGACCGTATGCTCAATATTTCAACTTTAAGTATGACCGAGTAGGTCACTTATTTCAGGGAAGGTATCATAGCCAAGTAATTGATTGCGAGCGGCATTTCCTAGTATGTTCCAGATACATACACCTAAACCCGGTAGCAGCAGGTATCACTGTGTGTGCCCAAGATTATCCATGGAGCAGTTATCGAATATATTCAGCCTCGCTGCGTCCAAGTTCGCTTGTTGATAAAGAATTTCTCTATTCTATCCTTTCTTCCGAAAGAACTGACGCGGCCAAGGCATTCATCGCATTTACTGATGCTGAAGTAGAAGAAGGGGAGGATTTTTCATTTCTTGAACCAGGGGAAAAAGACGATCCCCGCATCAAAGTAGAAGAAATCCTGGCGAGCTTCGGCCTCAGCAGCAAGACTTTTAGAACAGCTCCCCTGCAACTCAGAAGGCAAGTTTTAAGTGTCGTGCTTGCCAATGTTGATATCAGTGGCAGGGAACTGGGAAAAATGCTCAACATTTCTCGAACGGTCATATATGATTTGAAAAAGTAGCCACTGGGGACTGTCCCCAGTGGCTCGGGGCTAGAATCTCCCGTGGCGCTTTGGACCGGTGCGGCGGTTGCGGTAAGAGGGGTCGTGTGACGGTTTGCCGCTTGAACGTT
Organism: Firmicutes bacterium UBA5496; assembly: GCA_002427015.1. GTDB lineage: Bacteria > Bacillota > Proteinivoracia > UBA4975 > UBA4975 > UBA4975. The sequence goes on from DIPE01000031.1 coordinate 7,354, forward strand.
GGCGGAATCTGTAGGAACCTTCTTCGGTAATCCTAACCGGAGTGCGGTCAGGTTCTTTTGTCAGCAGTTTCAGGGCGGCAGCTACCAGGCTGAGGGAGTCGTTTTCCTCCAGGAGTTTGCCCGCCATTTCCCGATAGTGTCCGGCGGTGCCGGCATCAAGCGCTTCTAACATTTTTTCCGCGGCCAGACGCTGTTGTCCTTTGAGGACGTCTACCAGGGAAGGCAGGGGGGCGCGGGTAATTTTGGCGCCGGTTGTGCGTTGAATGTAGCGGAAATGATCCTGCTCCCGGGGGGTTACAAGGGAGATGGCTTCACCGCTGCGTCCGGCCCGGCCAGTCCTGCCAATGCGGTGCACGTAACCTTCGGCATCCTGGGGAATGTCAAAGTTGTATACATGGCTGATGCCGTTAATGTCCAGACCCCGGGCGGCAACATCGGTGGCTACAAGGACGTCAATGATGCCATTTTTAAACTGGCGCAGTACTGATTCCCGACGGGACTGGGTCAGGTCGCCGTGAATGCCCTCGGCAGAATAGCCCCGACTCTTCAGCCCCTCAGCTATTTCATCCACCCGCCGCTTGGTGCGGCCAAAAATGAGGGCCAAGTCCGGCGGCTGCAGGTCCAGAAGATGGCAGAGGGTGTCAAATTTCTGTTTTTCCTGAACTTCAATGTAAGTCTGGTGGACCGCAGGCACTGTAACCTCTTTGCTCTTGACTTGAATCACCTTTGGCTCAGCCATGAAGTTCAGGGCCAGTGCCTGAATCTGCTGTGGCATAGTGGCAGAGAACAGGAGGGTCTGGCGCTGACCAGGCACTTCCCGGAGGATTGCCTCTATGTCCTCAATGAAACCCATATTCAGCATTTCGTCTGCTTCATCTATGACCACGGTAGCCACCTGGTTCAATCTGACGGTGCGGCGGCGGATATGATCCAGCAGCCGGCCAGGGGTGCCTACGATGATTTCGGGACGCTTTTTCAGGTTCTTTATCTGGCGGTCGATGTCTTGGCCTCCGTAGATGGGCAGGGAACGTATCCTCTTAAATTCACCTATCTTATGGAGCTCTTCTGCTACCTGGACCGCAAGCTCCCTGGTGGGGGTAATGACTAGTCCCTGCGGAAGTCCTTGTTCCGGGACAAATCGTTCAACCATGGGAATGCCAAAGGCCGCAGTCTTGCCGGTGCCCGTCCGTGCCTGGCCAATCAGGTCCTTGCCTACTAGGGCGATGGGGATGGCTTCCTGCTGAATAGGGGTCATTTCCTCAAAACCCATGCTGCTGATGGATCTTAAGACTTCGGGACTAAGTCCCAGTTCGTTAAATGTGTTCTTCATTCTTTTCTCCTTAGATATTAGTTCTAGTATAGTGTTCCTTGTCAGGAGTGATATATCACCTAATTATACATGATAAAAGAATAATTGCCAGTTTGGGGGCGATTGTGGCGGCCAAAAGCTTTCCCCCTGGCCCACAGGTTTTGAAAAAGAAGTCACACGCTGGGACAGGAAGAACCGTCCCCGAAGTTTTGGAACTGAGTGTGGATTTCCGGGTGGGCCTGAAAGAAGCGGTTCAGCTGGGCAATTCGATTTAAGGTGGCAAGGCTGACGTTGTGTTCGATCATTTCGGTTTCGGTAAGCAGAGATTCGGTTACTCCCAGAAGGGTCAGGAACTCTTCAATAATTTGATGGCGGTTGTAGAGGAATTCCCCAAGCTCCCGGCCGGATTCGGTAAGGCGGATTAGGCCATATTTTTCAAAGTCCAGGAGCTCAAGTTCAGTAAGCTTTTGGATCATCCGGCTTACAGAGGGAGCTTGGACGTTGAGGCTTTCCGCCAGGATGTTGACACGGGTAAATCCTTCTCTCAGGCAGTTGCGGTAGATCATTTCCATATAATCTTCCATGCTGGGGGTAAGGGTTTTTTTTTCTTGGAGAAGCAGCTGATAGCCTCTGGCTGTGCGAAAAATTGTATTTTGTTTCATAAGATTACCCCCCTCCGCCTTATGGGCTTTTTACCTCTTGTAATAGATATTCAACACCTCCGCTGTATATTTGCATAATTTGCTTGTAGGAAACATTGTTTGTGGCCTATAACATTCCAGGAGGGTTAAGCAATGAACAGTCAGGTTATGCCCCTTAACCTGTTGCCCTTGGGCAAGCCAGGAGTTGTCAGGGAATTAAGAGCTGATGCCAGCTGCAGGCGGCGCCTGCTGGATTTGGGATTGGTGACCGGCACGCCGGTGGAAGCAGTGCTCCGGAGTCCTGCCGGCGATCCCATGGCCTTTGAAATCCGGGGGGCGCTTATTGCCCTGCGCAATGCCGAAGCCGGTCAAATCTTCGTGGCTCTGCTGTAAAGAGGGCGGCATGGGGCTGACAAAACAATCAACCGGAGCCGGGGTCAGAAAGGATTTATGTATACCAGTGGCAGAATACCGCACTGAAAAAGTCATAGCCCTAGCAGGGAACCCCAATACAGGCAAGAGCACGGTGTTCAACAGCCTCACGGGGATGAACCAGCATACCGGGAACTGGCCCGGCAAGACAGTGACCAATGCCTTGGGCCGGTATCAATACGGGAATGACAAATACCTTTTGGTGGACCTGCCGGGGACCTATTCTTTGCTTGCTAACTCAGTGGAGGAGGAAGTGGCCAGAGACTTCATCTGCTTTGGCCAGCCTGATGTCACGGTGGTGGTTGCTGATGCCACCTGTCTCCAGCGCAACCTCAACCTGGTCCTGCAAATCCTGGAGATTACAGACCGAGTGGTGGTCTGTGTAAATCTCATGGATGAAGCCAGGCGCAAGAAAATACGGATTGACCTTGACCAGCTGCAACGAGAATTAGGCGTGCCCGTGGTGGGGACCAATGCCCGCAAAGGGGAAGGACTGAATGCGCTCAAAGGAGCAATTGCCCAGATGGCTGCCGGCTGGCAAAGTCATCCCCGGCAGGTAAACTACCCCCAAGAGATTGAAACCCTGATTGAATCCCTAAGCCTTGAGCTCACGGGGCTTGCCCTCAACAGCCGCTGGCTGGCTCTAAGGCTGGCGGCGGGTGAGACCTCTATCTTTGATTCCCTGGGCAAATACCAGGGCCTGGACATTTCTGGCGATTTTCTTGGCAGGGCAAGCCGGGAGCTTTGCCGCGAAACTCAGGGGAGCACCAGGGACCAGATTGTCACAAGTATTGTCAGTGACGCTGAAGAAATATATAAAAAGACTGTGCGCCTTGAGAATGACAAGCACAATGCCCTGGACAGAAAGATTGACCGCGTCCTGACATCAAAGATTTTCGGTTTTCCCATTATGCTGGGCCTGCTGGGCCTGGTATTTTGGCTGACCATTGAGGGGGCCAATTACCCTTCCCAGCTGCTGGCGGCGCTGTTATTTGGCTTTGAAGACTGGCTGGCCGGCCTTGCCTTTTGGACATATTGCCCCCCCTGGCTTTCGGGCATGCTGGTAACAGGAATGTACCGTACCTTGGCCTGGGTGGTGTCGGTGATGCTGCCGCCCATGGCAATCTTCTTTCCCCTATTTACCTTGCTGGAGGATTTAGGATACCTGCCCCGGGTGGCCTTCAACCTCGACCATTACTTCAAAAAGGCATGCGCTCATGGCAAGCAGGCTTTGACCATGTGTATGGGCTTTGGCTGCAACGCCGCCGGAGTAATCGCCTGCAGAATCATAGACTCTCCTCGGGAGCGCCTGATTGCCACCATCACCAATAATTTTGTCCCCTGCAACGGCCGCTTTCCTATTCTCATTGTCATGGCCTCGGCTTTTCTGGCAGCCGGCGCCGGTCCCTTCCAAAGCGGCGCCGCGGTCTTGGCAGTGATGGGCGTAATTGTCATCGGCATCGGGGTGACCCTGGCGGTATCGAAAATATTATCAAAGACCATTTTGTATGGATTGCCATCTTCCTTTACCTTGGAAATGCCCCCTTACAGAAAGCCGCAGGTGGGCAGGGTCATTGTGCGCTCGGTCTTTGACAGGACATTATTTGTGTTGGCACGGGCAGCAGCAGTGGCAGCTCCCGCAGGGATTGTCATCTGGCTCATGGCCAATATTACCATAGCTGATGCCAGCCTCCTTGCCCATGGGGCGAGAATCTTGGAGCCGCTGGGCAGGCTAATGGGCTTGGACGGCTTTATCCTCATGGGGTTTTTGCTGGGACTGCCGGCTAATGAGATTGTAATTCCTGTTATCCTCATGAGCTATATGGCCAGCGGCTCAATGCAGGAATTGGAGAGCCTGGAGGCATTGCGCCAATTGCTGGCGGCAAATGGCTGGACCTGGCTGACGGCGGTAAACGTAATGCTGTTTACGCTCATGCACTTTCCCTGCGCCACAACCCTGTGGACAATCCGCAAGGAAACACAGAGCCTCAAATGGACCTTGGTTTCCTTTCTGGTTCCCACTGCCGCGGGCATGATTATCTGCGCCGCAGTGACGGCGGCCGCCAGGCTCCTTGGCCTGGTTCCAATGTAAAAAAAACCAGCCACTGGGGACTGTCCCCAGTGGCTGATTTTAGTTAGTGGTTTTTGCAGCGTTTGCAGACCTGGACATCATTGCCTTGTTCGTCCTTGGTCTGCCATAAGAGTTTAGTGCTTGTCCTTGCGCAGAGAGGACAGGTGCCTTTGCCCCGGCCGGGTTTGCCCCACAGTCCTTTGCCGCGATTTTGTTTGGCCATTGGATCCACTCCCATCGAAGATAATAAAATGACAATGCCTTGCATGCATACCAAAAAGTATATAGGAAGCGGGACAGTATTTCAAGGTATTTATGCCGGTGTTGCCGCTCAACTTGTTTGCGGAGGGCGAAGATAGTAAAATAGTGCTACTGACGGCAGCAGGTGGAGAGGAAGATAGTCATGGGAATGGTGGCCAAGGGATTGTTAACTGGGTTTGTCATTGTCTTGCCTGGCATGAGCGGAGGCACCATGCTTCTGCTCCTGGGGCTGTATGAAAAACTGATGCGGGATTTATCCCGGCTGCGGATTTGGAGCTGGATTCCCTTTGCCCTTGGGGCGGCAGGAGGTATTCTCCTAAGCGGCTGGGCTTTCGCCTGGTTATTTGAAACCTATTCTTCGATTGTTGCCGCATTTTTGCTGGGCAGCATATTGGCTTCAATAAAATCCGTGCTGGGGGAAAACTATCGACCCAGCTTCCGGCGGGTTGCAGTATTTCTCATTGGCCTTGCCATTGGCGTCATTCTTGCCGGCACACCCATTAGTGTCGTAGAAAGCGCTGCCAGGCCTAATCTGGCCCTGCTCTTGATTGGCGGGGCATTGGCCAGCGCCACCATGATTTTGCCTGGAGTGCCTGGCAGTTCGGTGTTAATCATCATGGGCATCTACGACAATATGATGCAGGCCCTGGCGGATTTGGACTGGGTGACTATGGGAATATTTATTGTGGGCGCGGCTATTGGCATCTTCGGCCTTGCCAATGCTCTGGACAATATCTATTCTCGCTACCGGGCCACTATCAGCTGGTTGTTTTCCGGCTTGATCCTGGGGGCAGGGAGGATGCTGGTGCCCGCCAGCTTTGATACCCCAGGGCTTTTAATTATCGCCGCTGTGACCGGGTTTGCCCTGGTCTGGTGGTGGGGAAGCAAATAAACTTGAGCTTGAAGGGAGGCAGGAAATGCCTGAGCAAAGAACTGAGAAAGTCAATCTGAAGATTGAGGGAATGACCTGCGCCGCCTG
>DIPE01000031.1:13274-14107 GCA_002427015.1 Firmicutes bacterium UBA5496
GTGGAGAGGGCTGGCTATCAGGGGCGGCTGGAATTGGAAACAGCCGTGCCCCCCGGAGATAATGATGAGGCCAAGCTGCAGCTGGCGGCCCGGAGGATGTGGACTGCCTGGGCCTTTACCTTGCCGGCGGCAGTGTGGATGCTAATCGCCATGACCCTGGGCAGCCACGAACATGGTTGGCCAACGGCCCAGAGCTTTAACCTGGGCATGGTCATCTTGGCCTTGCCGGTGCTGATTTGGGCCGGGGGCCATGTGTACCAGTCGGCCTGGCGGGCGCTGCGCCATGGCGGCGCCAATATGGATACCCTGATTGCCATTGGCACTTTGGGGGCGGTTTCAACGGGCATAATGGTCTTTTTCTGGCCGGTGGAGAATTATGCAGGAGTTTCCTGCATGATTATGACCTTTCACCTCACCGGCCGCTATATAGAAGCAAGAGCCCGGGGGCATGCCTCCCAAGCGATAAAGAAACTGTTAGCTCTGGGAGCAAAGTCCGCCACAATCTTGGTAGACGGCCGGGAGCGGCAGGTGCCAATTGAGCAGGTGCATGTGGGCGACCTGATGCTGATTCGGCCGGGAGAAAAAATACCCACCGATGGAGTCATTGAAACAGGAGAAAGCGCCATCGACGAATCCATGGCCACAGGGGAATCCCTGCCGGTGACGAGAGCTCCGGGGGATGAGGTCATTGGTTCCACCCTGAATCATCAAGGTCTGCTTAAGGTGAGGGCGACAAAAATCGGCAAAGATACCTTCCTCAGTCAAGTCATAAAAATGGTAGAGGAGGCCCAGGGCACCAAGGTGCCGATTCAGGAATTTGCCGACAGGGTTGT